>JAVEWA010000238.1:0-9653 GCA_034004785.1 Polyangia bacterium | reverse complement strand
CCGGCTCTCCCGGCCACAGGCTCTGCCCACCTGAGCAAAAGAACCCAGCAGGCCCTCGATGCGCCCCTGGTCGAGGAGCAGCACTGGAATCCCCAGGAGGCGGAGCCCACGCGCCATGGCGGCGTGGTCCAGCCCCAGGTTGCCCACCACCAGATCGGGCCCAAGGGCGAGCACCACCTCGAGGCTCGGATCCGAGTAGCCGCCTATTCGCGGGATGCGCCTGGCCGCCTCGGGGTGGTTGCAGTACCTGGTGACGCCCACCAGACGGTCCCCACACCCGACGGCGAAGGCCACCTCGGTCACGCTCGGCGCGAGCGACACGATACGGCGGGCCTGTTCCGGCCCGCCGCCCAGCCTCGCCCGCTCAGTCGCGTATGTCTCGGCCACCTGGAGTGAGCGAAGCGCCACCCCGCTGCCCACGAAGCCGAGCAGCACAGCCGCGGCCAGGATGGCCCAACCTATCCGGCGACGGGACATGGCGCGTCCTTCCTCGAAGCAAGGTCACGATCCGGCTCCTGGAGTGTGGGAGGACAGCGGGTGCGGGACCCTGCGGCCCCGAGGCCCGGTCTCCTCCACCCCGGAGGACGGGACCCGAGCCCGAGTCGGTCTACTGGCTCCCGGATCAACCGTTGGCAGCGCCTTCCCAGCGAGGTGATCGGGCTCCCGATCCTCCTTTTCGCCAGTGGCACGGATGCTGCCTTCGTCCCCGGTCACAGTGGCGGGGGCCGCGCCGGACTCTCACCGGCTTCCCGGAGACCGGGCCGCGCCTTGCCGGGCGCGCCTCGGCCTCCACTCGAGCATCCAACAGCGAACCCAGTACCAAAGGGCCCTCCCCCGTGTCAAGGGAGGCTGTCCCGCGTGGACCATCCGGAAGCAAGGACTCACCGCTCTCCCCGCAGCGCCGAACGGGCAGAGGCCGCCAGGCACCTCTCACTTCCCGTCTGCCTCGCCCCGCGCGAGCACCTCCGCGCTCCTGGCGCCTTCCTGCTCCCCCTCGGCCACCACACCGAGCGCCGCCATGCGAGAGCGCTCCATCAGCATCGCCGCGCAGCGATCGGACTGGCGCGTCCGCTCGTCGGCGTCGTCCTCGCGCATGTAGATCGCGCGGGACGGGAAGGCCAGCTCCACGCCGATCTCGGAGAGGGTCTCGAGGATGGCCAGGTTGAGCTGCTCCCGCACCGCCAGAAACTCACCCCAGACGGTCGTCACGGTGAAGCAGTAGACCATGATCTCCATGGAGCTGTCGGCGAAGTCGGAGAAGTACACGAGCCAGAAGTCCTGCCGGATGTCCTCTCGGCTGCGCAGGATGTCCCGGATCCTGGCCACCGCCTCCCGCATCTGGGCCGGCGTGGTCTCGTAGGTCACCCCCACCCTGAAGGAGATGCGCCGCTTCAGCATGCGGGAGAAGTTCTCCACCGCGCCGCCGGCGAGGTTGCCGTTGGGCACAACCACCAGCGAGTTGGCAAAGGTCCTCACCTTGGTGGATCGCAGGCCGATGTCCTCCACCGTGCCCTCCACCGCGGAGGTCTTGATCCAGTCCCCGACGTTGAAGGTGTGGTCCGCAACCAAGGTCACCGTGCCGAAGATGTTGGAGAGCATGTCCTTGGCAGCGAGAGCGATGGCGAGGCCGCCCAGGCCGAGGCCCGTGAGGATGCTGGTGATGTTCACCCCTGTCTCCTGAAGGACCATCAGGACCGCCACGATGATCATCACCGCCCTCAGGGTGCGGTCGATGAAAGGCACCAGCCGGTCGTCCAGTGGAGAACGCGTCTTAGCGGTGAGGCGCGCCAGGAAGCCGGTAACTATCCCAATGGCACGCACCGCGGCCCATGCGACGATCAGCATGGCAGCGACGCGAGCCGCCGAGCTCACCATGCCCTGGTAGTCCCTCGGATGACGAGGCAGGTCGAGCAGGTGCAGGGCAGCGTAAAGGTTCAAGAGCTGCAGCGCCGCCCCGAGTGGAGGCTTGATCGCGGCGAGGATCTGGTCGTCAACGTCGGTCTTGGTGCGCTTGGCGATCCGGGCGAAGAGGTCCATCACCCAGCTTATGATCAGTCGGCGAGCCAGGTAGATAGCGACGAACACGAAGAGGCTCGCGCCCCAGCGCCAGAGCTCGATGCCGAGCAACTGATGCTCCACGAGCAGGTCGATGGCGCCATCCCAGAGCCGGTCTAAGTCCATGGAACGCTCCTTGTGCTGTGCGCCCCCGAAGGGAGGCGCCATGAGGCCAGGTCACTGTCCGTCTTCGTATCGGACCGGAACGAGGATTGCAACCCCCGGAGGATTCCCCCCCCGGAGGATTCCACGGAAGACCTCACTACGAGATCGGGCCCGTCGCCCGCCCCCTTCCACTCCCCGGACGCCTCCTTCCCTGGGCATGGGTATGGCCAGCAATGGATGGGACAGGCTAGAGCTTGTAGTCGCGATTCCGGGGATCGAAGTCGAGCTCGGTGAGGGGCGCCGCCTGATTCACGTCCAGGTAATGATACCGCTCGCTCAGGCGATCATCGAAGTCGTACACCTCCACGCGGAAAGGGTAGCCCTCGAGGTAGTCCATGTCGTGGATCACCCGGTAGGCGTAGTAGCCGAGGGACGGATCCCGCGGCAGGCGCGACTCCAGCCGGTATCCCCGATGTCCCTCCACCGTCACGAGGCCATGGCTCTGCCGCGTGATGTGCCCGCGCCCAGCGGCCACCCGGTAGTCCTTCTCCAGCATCGACACCAGGTAGGAGAGCCCCACCTCGGTGGCCAGGTGCCTCGTGCCCCGCCGCGCAAGAGGAGAGTCCACGTCCAGGGTCACCGCCGCGAGTCCGAGGAGGCCTTTCTCCCTCACCCGGATCTTGCCAGGGCCCAGCGCCTTTTCGTTGTAGAGCACCTTCCGGCCCTTGTTGGGGCCGTCCAGCCACTGCATGAAGAAGGCGCGTGGCGCTTCCCGGATCTTGAGCGCGATGACCTCCACCCCGGAGATCTTGCCCTCCACCCGCTCCTCCTTGCGCAGGGTGGCGGTGTAGAGCCCGAAGCGGGCGAGGGCGCGCCGCCCGGTCTCCAGGAGCACCCAGTCGGGAGTCAGGTCCAGAACCTTGCGCACGCGCTCGTCGTCCAACTCGCCGAGGACCCGCTTCCGGCCCTCGTCGCCCAGGGCGAAGCTCTGCGCCGCCAGGTCCTCGGGCCTCACCCCGCCGAGAAAGGCCTCGAGCTGCTCGGGCGAGAGCCGCCTGTTCACGGCCAGCATCACCTCCGGAAACCGCTCCCGAAAGCCAGCCTCACCTGGCAGGGGCGGCCTGCCCCCCGGTCCGAGGCCCAGATCCTGGGCTATGGCGTCCACTTGCGCGGGCGACAGCAGGCTGGCGATGACCTCGTAGAGGCGGGGAAAGGCCTCCTCGAGGGCGGGCACCTCGTGTCCAAGGCAGCTCTCCGTCACGGCTTCGATCCTCCTTCGTTCTCACATGCGACGCACATGATACCCGGCCCTGCCCCTCGCCGATAGCAGCCAGCGCACACCATCAGCCATCCTGTCCGAGCACACGATCGATCCCTCGCAGTACCAGGTCGAGCTTGGCCCGAGGAAGCTTGCCGACGCGCTCGACAAGGGTGTCCCGGTCGAGCGCGATGATCTGCGAGACGTTGGCCACCGATGGCAGGGGCAGACCCGAGTCGCGGGGCCGGAGCTCGAGGTTTCCCGGCGCAGCGGCCCAACGCAGGTTGCTGGTGAGAGGGATGACGACCACGGTCCGGATCGCGCTGCGGTTGAACCCGTCACCTTGCACCACGACCACGGGGCGGCGATACCCTGGTCCAGAGCCTCGCGGCTCTCCGAGTTCGACCCACCAGACGTCACCCTGGCTGACGCTCACCACTCGGTCTGCTCCAGCCTACGGCGAGCGGCCAGGTCGAGGTCTGGAGGAAGCCGGGCATCTAGCTCGCCACAGAGCGCGTTCAGGCGCTCGGTGACCACGTCGTCGTCACGCAAAGCGAGGTACTCTCGGAGCGCCTCCGCGTAAACCTCGCTCCGGCTGCGACCGGTCCGGCTCGCGTAGGCGTCAGCCGACTCGAAGAGCTCGTCGGGAAGGGAAATGGCGGTTTTCATACCTGGAGTATAACCCGAAACCGCTCCCGGCTCAAGCCATCCTGGAACTGTCCGCGCCTGGGGCGTCCCCGTCTCGCACCCCAACGAATTTCTGAGGAGACAGCCTCGTAACCTGTTAGAATTACTAACCGGAACCGCACCACTGTCACTGGCACCCAGCTTGCGAATGTACACGGCTGTCCAGTCAACCCAGTAGGAACCCATGAGACGTACAGTGCTTGGCCTCGCGATCGCAACCATGGCGCTGGGAGCCCTGTCATGCACCACCGAGGGACCCTCTGGCAGCCGGAATCTTCCGGCATACCTGACCTCGGACACCTGCAGGGCCTACCCCGAGCAAGGGTCCTGCGAGGCAGCGCCGGAGGGGACCTGCGCATGGGTCACCATGGAGGCAGACTGCGCCCCTGGGGCTGCGTGCAGCGCGGGGGCCTGCGCCGCGCTCGACCCCTGCAATGCCTACGACAACCAGGTCTCCTGCCTCGCCGACGTCTCGAACGGCTGCTCCTGGGCTGCGGTGGACCGCCTCTGCCCGGCTGGCGCGGATGACTGCGGCCCCTGCGAGTGCACCTGCTCCGGCTCCTCGGGTGGCAGCGCCGGGACGGGCACTGCTTCCTGCGCCTGCCCGGCCTGCGAGCCAGGCACCGAGTGCCCGCCCTGCGAGTGCGAGGTCCCAGGGGTCACCGAGGATCCCTGCCTCGCCTGGGTGAACGAGGCCGACTGCGTAGCCGACGAGACGAACAGCTGCTCCTGGATCGCCATGACCGTGGACTGCGATCCGAGCTCCCCGGACTGCCGCAGCGGGCTCTGCCAGGGCGTCTTCTACGACGAAGACTGCGCCTGCCTCTGCCCCTCCTGCATGCCCGGCGAGGATTGCCCGCCCTGCATCTGTGACTGCGGCGGCGGGGACCCGGACTGCGTTCCCGGCGGGGGCGGGGACGAGCCGGTAGAGCCGCCCTCCGAGCCCAGGTAGCCTCGGTCCCTCCTGCGGACCTCCTGGTCACCTCCTGGTCACTCAGCCGGCCTGACCAATCGACCTTACAAATTTGGCCTGACTACTAGAACCGAATCCACCGGGAGCTCCCGGCCGGCAATGCCTCAGAACTGCCAGAGTAGCGAGCCGTAGAGACCTCCCTGGGTGGGCCCGAGGGAGAGCTGAGGCATGTAGCCCGGCGGCGGTGGCGGAGGCGGCGGTGGGGGAGGAGCCTCCGTTGGAGGCGGGCCCGGCATGGGGCCGTCCGACGGAGGCTGGTCCTCTCCTTGCGGCGGCGCAATGGGCGCGCCAGGCGGGGGCCCGAATACTCCGGGCGGAGGCGCTCCGGGAGGCCTGCCTTCAAGCCGCCTGGCATAGTGCTTCACCAGGCTGATGATCCCGTGAATCATGAACCAGGTGCCCAGCACGCCCGTACCAATTCCCAGGCCGAGCCAGCTCCGATCCTTGGCGAGGGCGCCGAGCGGGACCATCACGAGGCTCGCGGTGACGTTCAGCCCGCCCCAGAGGGTCTGGGTCCAGGCCCAGCCCGAGGTGAGCCACTGCCCCTTGGCGGCGAAGACAATGTCGGCCGTTGCGTAGACGAAGTGGGTAGTGCTGACCATCACCGCCAGGGCGATGCCAGCGCTGGCGTCCGCCTCTCCGTCGGTGTCCCAGTCGTCCCAGTCTGCCCTGGCTGGCCCGGCGGCGGCCACGCACAGCCCCGTCGCAACTAGCACCGCGGCTCCAAGTCTCCTCATGCGCGACATTTCACCGTCCTCCATTCCAGACTCGATCCTCCTGATCGACCTCATCTATCCGAACCGCGGCCCAGACCGCTGGCTCAGAGCGAGTCCGCCGCCACTCCACCGCCCCGGTTGACAGGTGCCAGGCGGTCGAGCGCCACCTGGAGCGACAGGGTCTGCCCTGCCACCAGCTTCAGCTCCTGGCGGAAGGTGGCGTGGTCCTTGGCTGTGACCTCCACTACCACCAGACCAGGGTTGAACCGGAAGACGCGCTCCATCGGTCCCTTTGCCTCGGTGCGGCCGTTGATGCGGAGCTCGGCGCCCGGTGGCTTGGATATCGTCAGCTTGAGCTGGCTGATGGACTTCAGGAGCTCCTCGAGGGTCTTCTGCACCTCCTCGCGGAGCTTGCGCGTCTCCTGGGGCATCTGGGCCGCCGCCGCCTCGGTCTTGGGCCGGGTCTCGGCGAGGTATATCTCGTAGTGCTCCACCGCCTTCAGGTGATTCCTGAGCCACTTGTAGGAAAGGGCGATGCGGGTGTGGATGTTCGGGCTCGGAAAATGGAAGTGGGCCTTCGAGAACTTCCCGATGGCGCCGAAGTAGTCCCCGCTGTCGAAGAGCGCGATGCCCTCCTTGAAGAGGGGCAGGGCCACTGCCTTGCCGCCAGGCTTCTCGGGCTCCGTGGCCGCGGGCCGTGAATCCGAAGCTGGCCGCTCGGCAGGAGCGAGCCGCTCGGCAGGAGCGGACCGCTCGGCAGGAGCGGGCCGCTCGGCAGGCGCTGGCCGCTCCGCCGGTGGCGGCTCCTTGACCGGAGCCGCCAAGGCCGGGGAGAGCCAGGCGCCCGATCCAAGGAGGATGGCCGCTCCGAGGAGCGCCAGGCCGGAGCAAGGGGATCGCATATTCTGGATTTCCCACATTACGGCTTCGGTTTCAAGTTGAGGCTGGTGTGAGCGCCGCGGTGAGAGTCACCCGCACCCCATGTCGCAGGCGCTTCAAGAAAACTCTGTTCTCATCGCTTCCCTCAAAGGATACTCTCACGACGTGGCTGCAAGGCCGATGGGAGGAGCCCGATGAAACGCGACGTGAGGCCAGGAACCATCAGCTCGACCGACTACCATCCGGGAGCCAGGGAGCCGACTGGAGCCAGGGAGCTTATTTGTCTCCTTTACCGAAGGCTCGCCTTGGGGCTTTGCCTCGCCCTCTTGATGGGGCTTCTCGGCCACACGGGGTGCGGAGACGACACCTCCTCCGGGAACGAAAACCAGAACCAGAACAACAACAACGGCTCCCAGCTTCTTTGCGGCAACGGCCAGGTGGAGGGGATCGAGGAGTGCGACGACGGCGCCCAGAACTCCGACAGCCTCCCCGACGCCTGCCGGACCGACTGCACCGAGGCCCGGTGCGGCGACAGCGTGGTGGACACTGGTGAGCAGTGCGACGAGGGGCCGCGTAACTCCGACGCGGTGCCCGACGCCTGCCGGACCGACTGTACGCCGTCCCGGTGCGGCGACGACGTGGTGGACATCGGGCGGGGCGAGACCTGCGACGACGGCAACGCGGTCTCCGGGGACGGCTGCGACTCCGAGTGCCAGGTTGAGTTCTGCGGCAACGGGAGGCTCGACCAGGGCGAGGAGTGCGACGGGGAGGCGAGCTGCGGCCCCACCTGCCGGTGGCAGGTCTGCGGCAACGGGCTCGTTGACGATGGTGAGGAGTGTGACGACGGGGGCACCGCCATTGGCGACGGCTGCGACGAGCTGTGCCGCCGGGAGTACTGCGGCAACGGGCGGGTAGATCCGGACGAGGTCTGCGACGACGGCAACCAGAACCCGGCAGACAATTGCACGCCCGACTGCAAGAGCAACGGGACCTGCGGCAACGGCTACGTTGACACTGCCAAGGAGGAGACCTGCGACTGCGGTCAGGACCCCAACAACCTGCCCGACGGCTGCGCAATGGTGAACTTCGACGGCCCTGGGGCCACCTGCAAGACCAACTGCAAGCTCCCTGGCTGCGGCGACGGGGTGCTGGAGGGAGGGGAGCAGTGCGACGGGACGGACCTGGGCTCGGCGACCTGTCAGTCTCTGGGCTACTATTTCGAGAGCCCGCTCGCTTGCACGGAGAGCTGCATCTTCGACAAGAGAGGCTGCCTGGGCTTCTGCGGAGACAACGCCCGCAATGGCCCCGAGCAGTGCGACGGCGCAGAGCTGGGCGGCAAGACCTGTCAGGACTTCGGCTACTACGAGGGCGTGCTCGGCTGCACTGAGCAGTGCGGGTACAACACGGACAGCTGCGTGGGACGCTGCGGGGACAACGAGTTCCAGCCTCTCCACGAGCAGTGCGAGGGCACGGAGTTCGGCACTAGGACCTGCCAGGACTATGGCTTCTACGGCGGGAGCCTCACCTGCACCTCCGGCTGCGCCATAGATCCCAGCTCCTGCGAGGGCTATTGCGGCGACGGGGCCCTGAACGGCCCCGAGTCCTGCGAGGGAAACAACCTGGGCGGCAAGAGCTGCGCTGACTTCGGCTACTACGGCGGCACCCTCTCCTGCACGGCCTGGTGCACCCACTACACCGAAGGCTGCGAGGGCCGCTGCGGGGACGGCACCTGGCAACCGGCCCAGGAGCAGTGCGAGGGCACGGAGCTAGGAGGCAAGAGCTGCGCTGACTACGGCTTCTACGGCGGCGCCCTCGCCTGCACCGCGAGCTGCGCCGTGGACACGAGCGGCTGCTCGGGCCGCTGCGGAGACAATGAGATAAACGGCCAGGAGGTCTGCGACGGCGCCACTCTTGGCAGCCGTACCTGCGAGAGCTACGGCTTCTACGGGGGCGAACTCTCCTGCAACGCCTCCTGCAACCACGACCTCTCCGGCTGCACGGGACGCTGCGGTGACGGGGTCTTCGACCCCGCGAACGAGCAGTGCGAGGGCTCCGAGCTCGGGGGCAAGGGCTGCACGGATTTCGGCTTCTACTCGGGCACTCTCGCCTGCGTGAGCTGCCGCTTCGACACGAGCGGCTGCACCGGCAAGTGCGGGGACGGGATCTTCCAGAGCGGCATCGAGCAGTGCGAGGGCTCCGAGCTCGGAGGCAAGAGCTGTGCGGATTTCGGCTTCTACGGAGGCACCCTCTCCTGCACCGCTTCTTGTACGCACGACACGAGCGGCTGCTCGGAACGGTGCGGGGACAACGAGATCAACGGCACCGAGCTCTGCGACGGCCCGATGCTCGGCGGCAAGACCTGCGCGGACTACGGGTTCTACACGGGCCTGCTCTCCTGCACCACCTCCTGCACGCACTCCACCGCGAGCTGCGTGGGGAAGTGCGGTGACGGGACCTTCCAGGCGGGCTTCGAGCAGTGCGAGGGGAGCGACTTCGGCGGCAAGGGCTGCACGGACTACGGGTTCTACGGGGGCACCCTCGCTTGCACCGCGGGCTGCGCCGTGGACACGAGCGGCTGCACTGGCAAGTGCGGGGATGGGATCTTCCAGGGCGGCATCGAGCAGTGCGAGGGCACGGAGCTCGGGGGCAAGACCTGCGCTGACTTCGGCTTCTACGGGGGCATCCTCGCCTGCACACCCGTGTGCACGATGGACACCTCGGGCTGCTCGGAGCGGTGCGGGGACAATGTGATAAACGGCAGCGAGCTCTGCGACGGCGCCCAGCTCGGCTCGAAAACCTGTCTCGATTACGGTTTCTACTCTGGCGATCTCGCCTGCACGTCCACCTGCACCCACTCGACGGCGGGCTGCTCTGGCCGGTGCGGCGACGGCTCCTTCCAGGCGGGGTTCGAGCAGTGCGAGGGCTCGGACTTCGGCGGGAAGGGCTGCGGTGACTACGGGTTCTACTCGGGGAGCCTCTC
>JAVEWA010000237.1:0-9658 GCA_034004785.1 Polyangia bacterium | reverse complement strand
GGACCTCCTCGAAAGCTGGGAGGGTTCCGATGAAGCGGCCCAGCCCCAGCCTCTGGGCGCGGGCGCCGCGGCCCCACACCAGCCCGAGCTCGTGATCGACACCCTCGGAACAGGCGAGGACATACCCCCCATGCTCCGCGGCGCCCAGCTGGTGCAGCAAGCCGACCTGATAGTGTATCGGACCCCGGGCGGGGACTTGATCCCCGCCGAGGTGGCCCAGGATCTGCTCGAGTCATGGGAGCCCCCTGCACCAGGACAGGAGGAGCCTCCCGCCGCCTATGCGCCTGCGCCAGCGCCAGCGCCTGCGCATGCGCCTGCGCCGACGGAGGCCTTCGCGCCAGCCCCAGCGCCCGCGCCTGCGCCTGCGCCGACGGAGGCCTTCGCGCCAGCCCCAGCGCCCGCGCCTGCGCCGACGGAGACCTTCGCGCCAGCCCCAGCGCCCGCACCCGCGCCTGCGCCGACGGAGGCCTTCGCGCCAGCCCCAGCGCCCGCACCTGCGCCGACGGAGGCCTTCGCGCCAGCCCCAGCGCCCGCACCCGCGCCTGCGCCGACGGAGGCCTTCGCGCCAGCCCCAGCGCCCGCGCCCGCGCCGACGGAGGCCTTCGCGCCAGCCCCAGCGCCCGCGCCCGCGCCGACGGATGCGCCATTACAAGATGAGTCGGTGGTGGAGCTCCTCGGGGCAGGCGAGGATCTGCCCCCGAAGCTCAGGGGAGCCGTGCTGGTCGAGACCGGCGGAGGCTTCTTCTATCGCACCTCTGACGGCGAGCTCCTCCCGCGCGTGATCGGCGACGACCTCAGGCAGGAGTGGTCCGACGAAGGCGAGACTGTGGCGAACGTGGCCGCGCCAAACCTGCTCGACCACGCCGCGCATCAACAGCAGCAGGCCGGGGCGCCCGATTCCTCACCACTTCGCAAGCCCTTCGGCCTGGACGACATGGGCCCCCTCACCGTTCCCGAAGCCTCGGTGCCCGAGACCCTGGACGCGCGTCTCCAGCCTCTCGGACAGAGCCCAGCCGCCCCGGCGGCCGAGCCCTCCCCGCAGGCGGGCCCCATGAGGAGCGACAGCCTCTTCGGGCAGCTCCAGGAGGCCCTCCACTCGGTGAGGCGTCAGGCCGCCATGGGAGAGCTCAACCTGGAGACCCTCGCCCCGACCATGCCGGAGATGGAGAGCCTGGTGGCAGGGCTCCTGGCAGGGCCCCCGGCGGAGGAGCGGCTCGCGCGCCTCTACCAGCGCAGCCTCAAGGTGGCGAGCCTCATCGAGGAGGCCTGGGCCGAGGAAGAGGGCCGCGAACGCAGGGAGCTCCACCGCGACCTCGCCTCCAACACCCTCATGCTGATCGCGGTAAACCCAGCACAGCTCAAGGACACCGACCTCCTCGGGCTGGCAAACCTGCTCAAGGCGCAGCGCAGCGGAGTCGGCCGGCCCGAGACCGAGCTGGCCCGCGAGCTCCGGACCCGGGCCCTCGACCGGGTGAAGGACGCCCTGCGCTCCGGCTTGGTGTCGGACGCCGTGCTCCAGGCGGCCCGCGCCTCCACGTCCCTCGTCTCCGGCGGAAAGCTCCAGAAGGAGGCTGTATCGGGCCTCGTGGCCGCCACTGTGCTCGAGCTGGCCTCAAAAGCGATCGCCGAGGTCCTCGGGGAGCAGCGCGCCCTGGGCATCGCCGTACCTGGCCTGGCCGAGTGGACCAGGGAGCAGTTTCAGCCCCTCGCCTACGCAGCTGGCGAGCGGGCGGCGCAGGCGCTGCCTTGAGCAAGTCTGTACCGTTTCGCATCTCGCGCTCTCTCTCGAGGGGAAGTCGGGGATCGGAGCCCCGACACCCACCCGAGCCGCACCCGTCTCGACCTTCGCTCTCCCCCTCGATGGGACCTGTGGACACCGAACCAAGGCGCCCGACCGTTTCCCGCCACGGGCTGCTCTCGAGGCTCCTCGTGCGCGGGCCCTTGCTCCTCGTCCTCCTCTGCTTCGCCGGACCAGGCTGCAAGGAGAAGCCTCCCAAGCTGACCGCGGCCGAGTGCGACACCTTCTGCCGGCGTCTGGTGCCTTGCTTCGCCCAGGCCATGGAGAACTTCTCCATGAACGTGAAGGAGGACACCGCGGCCTGCATCCGCGACTGCAACGGCAAGGAGAGCCAGTCACACGGGCAGATCCTGCGCGCCATGAAGCGCTGCGGCCACCTCAAGGACTGCGAGCGGCTCCGGTCGTGCTTCCAGGAAAGCCTCTAGGAGCCCGCGCAGACGCTCGCTCCCGCGCCTGCGTCAATGACCGCGCAAGCGCCAGTGCCAATGACCGCGCAAGCGCCAGTGCCAATGACCGCGCAAGCGCCAGTGCCAATGACCGCGCCCGCGCCCGCGCCCGCGCCCGCGCCCGCGCCCGCTTTCGCGCCAGTACCAATGACCGCGCTCACTCCCGCGCCCGCTTTCGCGCCAGTGCCAATGACCGCGCTCGCGCCCGCGCCCGCGCCCGCGCCCGCGCCCGCGCCAGTGCCAATGACCGCGCTCGCGCCCGCGCCCGCGCCCGCTTTCGCGCCAGTGCCAATGACCGCGCTCGCGCCAGTGCCAATGACCGCGCCGGTGCCAGCTCACCAACCAGTGCTCACGCCCTCTCGCGTACCATCACCTGCGATGGCGCCCATGCCTGGTCCTCTTCGATGCGATTCCCATTCGGGCTCACCTGGCATTGGCTCCTTGGCGTCCTCCTTGGAGCCCTGACCCTCCTGTCGGCTTCTTGCGGCGGCGACGGAGAACCCGGCGCCGCCCAGCAGCCTGGGCCACCCCCCAAGCCACTCCACGCGCCCGGCGAGCTGCGGCTGACCTCCGCCGGGAAGGCTCCGCGACTCTCCCTTCGCTACCGCCTTGCTCCGGGCATGCGCCAGGCCTATCGGTCCCGGGTCTCGATTGTTCACCAGGCCGTGGGCGCCACGGCCCGCCTGTCTGCGGAGCTGGACTGGGAGCGGAGCGTGCTAGACCCTGCCCTGGGTGGTGCAGATGCCACAGGCGCCACGGACGCTACAGTAGCCGCGAGAGCTGCGAGCACCGCGGGAGCCGCGGGAGCCGCGAGCGCCACGGACGCCACAGGCGCCGCAGGCGCAGCGGGAGCCGCGGGAGCCTCGAGCGCCGCAGGCGCAGCGACGGCTGGCGGCGCCCCAGGCGCCACGGACGCCTCGAGCGCGCCGACCGCCTCGAGCGCCACGGACGCCTCAGTAGCCGCGGGCGCCGCGAACGCCACGGGGACCACGAGCTCCCTGGGAGCAACGAACGCCACGGGGACCACGAGCTCCCTGGGAGCAACGAACGCCACGGACGCCTCAGTGGCCGCGAGAGCCGCGAACGCCACCGGGGCCATGAGCTCCCCGGGCGCCACAGTGCAAATGAAGGTGCTCCGCGTGAGGCAGGTCTCGCCGTCCTCCTTGAGGGACTCCGTGGCGCCCAAGCTGGGGAGCCTCCTGCTCACAGCCACCATGGACCCGAGGGGGCGAGTCTCCGCTCTCACCCCGAAGGAGGCGCTCCCGGCCCCAGGAGGGGACGCCATCTTCTCCCGCTTCACCGCGCCGCTTCCCGCAGACGCCGTGGGCGATGGAGCGACCTGGGAGCGGCTGGAGCCCTGGGAGCTCACCCTGCCCCGAATCCAGCAGCCCGTGCAGCTCGGCATTCGGACTCGCTACAGGCTCGCTTTCGTGCTGGTCCGAGGGGAGCCGCGCAAGGCCAAGATCAGCGCCGAGCTGCGCTTCCACCTGGTCCGGCAAGGCAAGTCCCCAGCACGGGTCACTGGCGCGGGCAAGGGAAGCGCCGAGTTCGAGCTGGATCTCCTGAGAGGCGAGGCGGGCGCCTCCAAGAGCGAGCTGGAGCTGGATCTGGAGGTCTCCGCGGCCGGGCGCCGGCAGCGGCTGACCCAGCGCCTCGCAACCAGCACGAGGCCCATCAAGTCCCCGGCCGGCCCCCGACCTTCCGGGCGGACACGCCCTCCGAGGCGTGTTCGGTCCCGCCAGCTCGCTCCATGACCTGGGCGCGCTCGGCCAGATGCACGACCTGGAGAAACCAGGGGGACATATTTCATCTTACTGGGGTTTCTCCTGGTCCGAGGGCCGCCGTCAGGTGAATCCTCGATGAACGCTCGTTGAAAAGTTGAGAAGCAGCGACGGGCAGCGGCATCTACCCTGGCTTTCTCCTGTTTCGCAGGGGCAGCTCGGGCTGGGAATGGAGATACCAGGGGGACATGCGCGCTCGGCCAGATGCACGACCTGGAGAAACCAGGGGGATATATTTCATCTTCCAGGGGTTTCTACCGGCCCGATTTCATCTTCCAGGGGTTTCTCCCCGGCCCGAGGGCTGCAGCCAGAGAAATGACAACGAGATTGCGGTGCTTCCTGGCTTCAACCAAAGGCTCACACTTACACCATGCCCTGACGAGACGGATGGCCCGATCGTCTCAGAAGCCTTCTGCTTTCCTGACGATCCTGTAGGCAAATACGTGACCGAAGACCAGTGCAGGTCAAAAGTAAGACCCAGCTCAGCTCCGCTGCAGGTTCATGCAGTCTTCGCCTAGAAGCGAAAAGACGACCTTGGCTTCAACCCATGAGCGCAATAACGACCATTTCAGACCCAACCCGCGACGAAGCGGACTTCGCGTGGAGCTGCGTCGGCATTGTGGCCGGCAGACGAATTGGAAGGCGAACGATTGAGGCAGTTCCCAATCCATTCGGACAACGATACTATTGCCTAATTGAGGTCCAAGGTCGTCTTGGACTGATCGCTGGACAAGCAAGACCGCGCTCTGCAGTGGGACCGGGATGGCTGACGGCGGGAGGCACTGACGTGGAGGCAAGGAGAGCCGCTCATGCAGCCAACAAACGACGTTGAACGAGCAACAAGGAGCAGGAGTGCTGTGACGAGGCATCGCCACCATGTGACGCTTTCTCCGGCGCCCTGGCTCGGACCGCCGCGACTCTCGGTGCCATTGCTCACATTACCAGTAGTCGTCTGGCTACTGCTCGGGGGCTCCTCCTGCGGTGATGACGATGGGGCGGGTAACAACGGCTCGAACCTGAACAACAACAACCAGACCCAAGCGCAGTGCGGCAACGGCGTCAAAGAGGGCGCCGAGGAGTGCGATAATGGCTCAGCCAACTCCGACAGCCTACCCGACGCCTGCCGCTCCGACTGCCAGCTAGCACACTGCGGCGACGGGGTGGTGGACTCGCTAGAGGCCTGCGACGTGGGTGAGCTGAACTCCGATACCGAGCCGGACACCTGCCGAGTCACCTGCACGCTTCCCCGCTGTGGGGATGACGTCGTGGATACGCTGGCGGGCGAAATCTGTGACGACGGTAACAACCTTGCGGGAGACGGCTGCGGGCCGACCTGTCAGCTCGAGGCCTGCGGCAACGGTTATCTGGACGCCGGAGAAGAATGCGACGACGGCGCGCAGAACTCCAACACCTTGCCCGACGCCTGCCGCTCCGACTGCCGGAACCCATGGTGTGGCGACAGTGTGGTGGACGCCGGCGAGGAGTGCGACATCGGGTCAGGGAACTCCGACGTCCTGCCCGATCGCTGCCGTCTCGACTGTCGCAGCCCGTTTTGCGGCGACGGCGTGGTGGACAGCGGGGAGGCCTGTGACGGATCCGATCTCCAAGACGCGACCTGTGACAGCCTCGGCTTCCCTGGTGGAGGAGTGCCGGTTTGTCCGAGCTGCACCTCCGCAGATCCGACTCCATGCTGCCAAGACCAGGACGAGGACGGTTTTGGCGAGCACTGCGATCTCGGTCCGGACTGCGACGACCAGGCGCCAGGCGTGACCGGCGCCTGCCAGTCAAACGGTTGTCCCGTAGGTTGGGCGTTCATCCCGGCCGGCGACTTCGAAATGGGATGCAACTCGGGTGAACTGGGCGGGAGCTGCCGCACTGCAGAGCAGCCCAGGCACACGGTGACCCTTTCGGCTTACTGCATGGAGCTGACCGAGGTGAGCGTAGCTGCGTACAGGGCCTGCAAGCAGACCGGGGCATGCACGGGCACACCCGAAACGTGTAACTGGAGCACCACAGCAGGCAACATCGAGGAGCATCCCATCAACTGCATCGACTGGTCGGATTCCAGGGAGTACTGCCAGGCGTGGATGGGAGGGGATCTGCCGACCGAGGCACAGTGGGAGAAAGCCGCGCGCGGAGGGCCTGGGGACACCAGAAAGTACCCCTGGGGCTCAACGCCAGAGCCCGACTGCACGCGGGCAAATTATGAAAACAACGACGGCCAGCATATTTGCAGTCCAACGAGTCCGCCGTATACATGGCCCGTTGGTTACCTTACGACAACTTTGGGTGACTCCCCCTTTGGTTTAAAGGACATGGCAGGGAACGTGAACGAGTGGGTGCTAGACTACTATTCCCCAACATTCTACGGTAGTTGCACAACTGGTTGCCTCGACCCACTGAACACAGACATCAGTACATATGGCCACGTGTACCGCGGTGGATCTTTTGCTCAACAGCGGGGTTGGCAACGCGTAGTCATGCGATACCATAACGATTTTAGCTCTACTCTTCTCGGATTCCGTTGCCGCAGGACCCCGTGACGACCACCAGGGGTCGGAGCACCATAGAGGGGCAGCAAAACAGACGACTTTGGCAAGCGCTCGATATCAGGCTGCACCTCGTGGATCCTGCGAAGCAGGCGCCCCTCTTCCTTTCAAAGGCCTGCGTACCTTCCAGACTGAACCATCCCCTCCCAAAGACCAGGTGTTCGATTCACGGCAGAAGCCTGCCAACGGCGCTCCACATGCTCCAGGAGGCCACCCACTTCAGGCGGCGATCGTTCATCTTACCGGGGTTTCTCCTGGCCCGAGGGAACTAGCGCCGTAGCGACCATGGCAGGATGAACCAAGGCCGGCAACCCAAAGCCGGCCACCCAAGGCCGGCCACACAAGGCCGGCCACACAAAGCCGGCCACACAAAGCCGGACCACCCGGCGTTGGAGCGCCCAAAGAAGAAGCGCCCAAGGCCGGACCGCCCTGCTACGCAGCGCCTGCGGCAGGAGCGCCCCGGCGCGTGACGAATCGGGCCGGCGAAGGGGAGCGCCCTGGCGCGTGGCGAATCGGGCCGGCGAAGGGGAGCGCCCCGGCGCGTGGCGAATCGGGCCGACTTGTGGTAGGAAGCCAGACCATGCGACGGCCCTGGGTGATAATCCTGTTGCCGCTCCTCGTGTGCCAGCTCGGCGCCTGCGCCAAGGCCAGGGGAGACGACTTCTCCAGGCACCAGGCAACCGAGGCGCTCCTTGGAGAGGGCGCAGAGCCGAGACATTCCCTCCGCTACCGGCCCCTGCCTGGGCGCGACCTGGTCTATCAGCTCCACGCCACCAGGCGCACCGAGGGCAGTGGTCCGAGGGCGCGAATGCGCCTCCGCGTTGCCCTGACCTTCCCGGCCGAGGGACAGTCCACCACCTTTGCCCTTCGCCTCTTGACGCTGCTCCAACTAGAGCCCGAGCCCCCTGCGGGCGCGCCGGATCTGGGCCCGACCCACCTCCTCCTGCACGGCAGCCTGGGGCCCAGAGGCACCCTCGACCGCCTCGAGGAGGGCCACGAGCTCCCCTCGCCCGTGAACCTCACGCTGCTGGCGCCGCTCGTCTTCCCCCTCTATCCCGAATCCAAGGTCGGGGTGGGCGGGTCCTGGCAGTCGTCGCGGCGCTTCTCCTGGAGCCACGAGCTGGCCCCTGACCGGCTGATCGGCCGCATGGCGGGCTTCGAGGGGCGCTCGGAGACGCTGCTCGAGCGGCGATACACCTGGTCGCGGGAGGACAAGCAGGACGACACCATCCTGGCTCGCCTCGAGGGGAAGGCCGAGGCCCGCCTGCGCAGCAGCACCAGGACCTTGAGCCACTTCACGAGGCACGAGGGCTCGGCAAAGGCCACCATGGCAATCGCGGTGGATCGCTCGACCGGCCTCCCCGAGACCGCCAAGATCTCCCTCACCGGGAGCTACGACCTCGAGGCCTCGGGCGCGAAGCGCAAGGTGCAGGAGACCCTCGAGCTCACCCTCACCCGCGAGCGATAGAGAGCATCGGAGGCCCGGCGGTCCCCTGCCCCGAGCGCCATGGCGCACAGTCACTCACGAGGGTAAAATCAGGGCCGCACCGCCTGGAAGCGGGCCACCAGATCGTGATCAAAGGCCTGCTCCACCTCAGCCTCCACGAAGCTGCCCACCCTCACGCCCTCCGGCACGTCCGCCACATGGACCATGCCGTCCACCTCGGGCGCCTGCCCGGCGTGACGTCCGGCCCAGAGGAGCTCGCTCTGGGGGCTCTCCCCGTCGAGGAGCAGCACCAGGGGCCTCCCGACGAGGGCCCTGAGCTTCCTCCGAGACACGGCCCGCTGCGCCTCCATGAGGATCGCGGCCCGCTCTTTGGCCAGCTCTTCGGGCACCTGGTCCCCCTGCCCGACCGAGGCGGTGCCCTCCTCGGGTGAGAAGGCGAAGACCCCGACGTGGTCGAGCCTCGCCTCCTTCACGAAGACGAGGAGGCGCCCGAAGGCGGCCTCGTCCTCCCCTGGGTGCCCCGCCAGCAAGGAGGTTCGCAGGTGGATGCCGGGCACGGCCTCGCGCAGCCGTTCGATCAGCCGCTCCACCTGGGCGCCGGTGTAGCCGCGCCTCATCCGCCGGAGCACCCGGTCGTCGATGTGCTGCACCGGCAGGTCCAGGTAGGGCGCAACCGGGGGCTCGCCCAGCTCGCGGATGAGGGCCTCGTCCACCTCGCTCGGATAGGCGTAGAGCAGCCTGAGCCAGCCCAGGCCCCGCACCTTGCGCAAGGAGGCGAGGAGCGGCGCGAGGGCCGCGCGTCCGCCCAGATCGCGGCCGTAGGCGGTGAGGTCCTGGGCGACCAGGCAAACCTCGCGCACTCCCCTCTCGACGAGAGCCTCGACCTCGAGCCGCACCGACTCTGGATCCCTGCTTCGCTGGGGCCCGCGAATCAGGGGCACCGCGCAGAAGGCGCAGGGTCTGTCGCAGCCCTCCGAGATCTTGACGTAGGCCGTGTGGGGCCCGAGGGAAGGCTGCCGCTCGTCCCGGTGGTCGTAGAGATAAGACGCCCCTGGCGGGGCCAGCAGCCTGCCCGGCTTCCCGAGCCACTCGGCCGCCTCGCCGAGCTCGGAGGTGCCGATGAGCTTGTCCACCTCCGGGAGCTCCGCGGCGAGGGCCTCGCCGTAGCGCTGCACCATACAGCCCGCCACCAGGATCCGCCTCCCCGGGGCCTCGGCCTTCCAGCGGACCGCCTCCAGGATGGCGTCCACGGACTCCTCCCTGGCTGCCTCGATGAAGCCGCAGGTGTTCACCACGAGGAGCGTGGCGTCCTCGGGCTCGGCCACCGGCTCGTAGCCCTCCCTCTGGAGCCGGCCGAGGATGACCTCGCTGTCCACCCGGTTCTTGGCGCAGCCAAGGGACAAGAGATAAACGGTGCGCCGGATAGCACCAAGCGAGCGCTTCTTGCCGCTCGCGACCTTCTTGCCCCTCGCGACCTTCTCGCCCCTCGCGACCTTCCCGCCCCTCGCGACCTTCCCGCCCGCAACCCCCTTCTTGCCGCTCGCGACCTTCTTGCCAGTCGCGACCTTCTTGCCAGTCGCGACCTTCTTGCCAGTCGCGACCTTCTTGCCAGTCGCGACCTTCTTGCCAGTCCCGCC
>JAVEWA010000236.1:0-9670 GCA_034004785.1 Polyangia bacterium | reverse complement strand
GAGTTTCAGATCGTGGACGCGTGGCCGCCCGCCGAGGCCGAGGTCATCACGCGGGTGGCCATCGAGGGGGAGCCGAAGCGGCTCTTCGTGGCGGAGGATCACGCCCTGATCTACTCGAGCCTCGAGCCCGTGGGGACGGGCGGCTACTACGGACGGGAGTGCGTGTACGGCTACGACTGCGACTTCACCGGAGACGGCAGGCGCCTGAAGATCACGGTGCTCGACATCACCGACAGGACCCACCCCGTGCTCGTTCGGGAGATGCGCTTCTCGGGGGCCTACCTGAACGCGAGGCGCGTGGACTCCGCGGTCTATACGGCGGTCGTGTTTCCCCCGCTGGCCTTCCCCGAGCTGGTCTACTGGCCAGCGGAGCTGGAGCGCTACTGGTCGTGCGACGAGCCAAGGACCCGCCTGGAGGTCCGCCTGGCCTTCGCGCTCCTCGAGCGCAAGAACCGCGCCATCATCGAGAAGAGCTCGATCACGGACTGGCTGCCGTCCATCCAGGACACCCGCTTTCTCCGCAATGGCAGGCCCTGGACTAGGGACGCAATGCTCCAAGGGTGCGGAGGTTTCTACGAGTCGAGCCAGGGGATCGGGCAGTCCTTCCTGAGCATAGTGGCGGTGGACATCGACGAGCCCACCTCCTTGGGGATGACCACCATAGTCGGCAAGCCGGGGGCGGTGTACGCGTCGAGAGACGCCCTCTACGTCGCGGCCAGGAATCAGTCGGGATACGGCTACTACTCCTCGGGCGGCCTGCAACCGGCCGAGACCTCCGCGGTGCACAAGTTCCACCTGGAGGCGGCGCCCGTTGGCGTCTCCTACCTGGGGAGCGGCGAGGTGAAGGGCAGGGTGCTGAACCAGTTCGCCATGGACGAGTGGGACGGACACCTGCGCATGGCCACCACCACGGGCCGCGTGCCGAGCCCAGACGTGCACAGCACCATCAGCGTCCTAGCCCAGCAGGAGGACAGGCTCGAGGTGGTGGGCATGATCGACGGGATAGCCCCCACCGAGGACATCCGCTCCGCCAGGTTCAGCGGCCCGAGGGCCTTCCTAGTGACCTTCAAGAAGACGGACCCGCTCTTCTCCTTCGACCTCTCCGACCCCGCCGCCCCGAGGATCCTGGGCGAGCTGAAGATCCCGGGCTACTCGACCTACATGCACCTCCTCGACGAGGACCACCTGCTGTCCATCGGCTACGACTCGGACGAGCAGGGGAGCTTCGCCTGGTTCCAGGGCATCCTGCTCCAGGTGTTCGACGTGTCCGACATGTCGAACCCCACGCTCGTTCACAAGGAGGTAATCGGCACCAGGGGCTCCACCTCCGACGCCGCCACCAACCATCTCGCATTCAACTACTTCGGCGCCCTCGGGCTCCTCGCCATTCCCATGACGGTGTGCGAGGGAGGGGAGGGCGGCAGCTACGGGGACCAGATGACCTTCAGCGGCCTGCTCGTCTACGACGTCTCGGTGGCGAACGGCTTCAGCCTTCGCGGAGGCGTGTCCCACGTGGAGCCTTCCGAGTCCGACTACGCGTCCTGCTCCAACTGGTGGACGAACTCTAACTCTGTGGTGAAGCGCTCCATCTTCATGGATGACTTCGTCTACTCGGTGGCCCTCGACCAGATCAAGATCCAGCACCTCGGCAACCTAGGCCAGGACGTGGCCACCGTCGGGCTGGTCCCGCCTTCACAAGAAGCCGAGTAGGGGCTCAGGGCGTTCGTATCCAGGGTCAGGGGCCCAGTTTTCGTGGCCCGTTTCCTGGCGTTCGCCACTTGGCGCAGGTCCGAGAGTCGCCCCCTCGAGTCGCCGAGCCTTCTCAGTCCTCTGACAGCGTAACTCCCTGGGGATCCCCTCCCTCCACCCATCTGGCGCCGTCCACGGTCAAAAACGAACCCCTCGCAAGGAGCGCGTAGGGCCTGGGTCCGGACAGCCGGACGAGGACGAGGCGCGCGTCGGTCTCGATGGCCGTGCCGTCGGGCAAGGTGAAGGTCTCCGGGGCGCCCTCGGCCCGCTGGAGCACCAGGTCCACGGCGTCGTGGGTCTCCACCAGGAAGGCGCCGATGGAGGAGGCCGCGGGGGCTCCGGGGGCGGGGCGGGGCAGGGCGGTCACCGCCAGGGGCCCCTGCTCCGAGCCCGGGGCCTCGCCCACCCGGTAGGGGGCCAGGATCGCCAGGAAGCAGGGCGCCCGGGCGTGCAGCAGGCCGTCGGCCACGCCGTGGTGGCCCACCGTCCGAGCCTTGTCGTACTCGTGGACATGGGGGGAGGCCTCGGCCACGAAGGGCGGCTCCACCAGGGCGAGGGCCGTGGCGTCCGGGGTGGCGTCCTCGACGGGCACCGTGGCTAGGAGGGCCACCTCCATACCGGCGAGAGGCCGTTCCAGGAGCACCCTGTCTTCAACCAGCTCGAAAAGCCCCCCCTCGTCATAGCCCGCGGCAGCGTGGAGCCGCCAGCGGTGCTCCCTGGGCGCGGCCACCTCGGTGAACAAGTGATCTGCCACCACGAAGTAGCGGCCGTCCACCAGAGCCACGCCCCGCTCCACCAGGGTCTCCTGGTACTCCTGATGGGCCTCGACGTACTCGGTCACCTGGCCCATGGCTGGGTTCCTGAGCCAGGCGTCGGCGTCCCCGAAGGAGGTGAGGAGGCCCTTTCTCGGCGCGGCCTCGCCGTCGATGAGCACGAGGCTGTGGGACTGGGCCGCCGAGGTGCGGGCGTTCTGCTGGGGGTTGGGCTTGTAGTAGCCGGGATCCATCAGGAGGTACTCGCCGTAGGCCGCCATGGAGAAGCTGGTGCCGTCCACGTGATCGTGGAGGGTCTTTCTGGCGGAGCCGTGCTCCGCGGTGAGGAGCAGCCACCTGGCCTCCTCGGACCAGTCGGACCTGAGCACCGCCTGGCCCGCGTCTGGCAGGACCACGCTCAAAAAACCCGGCTCGGTGGCCTCCACCTCGTCCTCGATCCAAAGCAGATGCTGGAGCCTCAGGTTGCAGCCCCAGTCGGTGTGGCGCGGGTAGTCCCGGTTCACCTCCCAGTCCCAGCGGTACTCGCCTCCGCCCCCGAAGGCGGTGAGGAGCACGGTCCCGTTGAAGGGGTTCAGGTGCCCGTCCTCGAGGGGCGGCCTCGCGCCCCCTGGGGTTCGAAGCGACAGGGCCCAGGAAGCAGCCAGGAAGAACCTCGACTGCTGGTCCTCGAGGGGGTTTTGCCAGGTGAACTCTTCGCCCTCCACGCAGCCGTGGCCCGTCCAGGGGTCTATGTCCGAGCGGTTCCGGCAGTCCCTCGAGATGACGGGCAGCTCCGATGAGAGGTTGTGGGCCCCGAGGAAGAGCGCCACCGAAGGGGCCCAGGCGAAGTCCCCATAGTAGGTCCCCTCGGAGATGCCGCCGTCTGGCTGCACGTACCTGCCCGTCTCCCCCCAGAGGTAGTCGAGCTCGGAGAAGGCCCAGTTCCGCCAGGTCCCGGCCTGGGGGTGCTCCGGGAAGCAGAGGGCCACGTAGGCGATGGGCACGGCGGTTCTGATCGGGTGGTTGTTCTGGGCGGGCCCGAGGAGCAGGGAGCGCACCAGGTCGTCCGCCACGAAGGCCTCGAAGAACTTCCCGGTGATCTCGGTAATTTTCGCCGCGGCCTCCTCGGCCTCCTCCGCGGGAAAGAAGGGCGTGCCCATGAGCAGGTCCCAGGCGCTCGCGTAGCCGAGGAGCGGCCCCACCATGCGGATGTTGATGTCCCAGTCGGTGTAGGTCTCGAAGTGGGTCATGATGCGCGAGAGGCCGTCCCGGGCCTTGGCGGCCGCGGCCTCGTCGTCGAAGAGCCAGGCGAGGAGGGCGTTCGCCTGGGCCACGGCGCCGTTGTGGCCGTTCACGCTCGACTGCCAGTCCTCGGGGTCGTCCTCCTGGTACTCGAGGTCGGCCTGCTCCTCGACCTTCTCGATGAGCGACGCGTAGGGCTCCCTCTGGATCCTCGCGAGGGTGACCTCCCGCATGGCTGGAGTGGCCACCAGGCGGGGATAGACCCTGGGCTCGGGCCCGTCCTTCTTCTCGGGGCAGCCGGGCAGGGCGCCGAGGGTGAGCGCGAGGAGCGCGGTGAGCGCGGCGAGAGCGAGGGGCGCTCCCCGAGCGAGCGAAGCTGGGTCGGGCCTGGCCTCCGCGGCTTCCGTGGCCTCCCCTGCCTCCCCGGCCTTCGTGGCATCTTTGGCCTCCCTGGCCTCCGTGGCCTCCTTGGCCGGCGCCGCCCTGTCGAGGTGCGTGAAGCAGGGTTTCGAGGTGCTCATGCCGCCGAGGTTAGTCCAGCGTGCGAGGAGCCACAAGTGGAGCGAGCCGAGCCCCTTTGAGCACTTGGTGGGAACAGAGCCAAGCGAGGCGCCTCGAGGGGCAGCCGCTCAAATTACATGAGACTGCCTTTGGTTACATGCATACGTACGCATACGTCTTGACATACGTACGCATGTGGGTCAGGCTACTGCACAGAGGTCGTGAGCTTGGAGGTTCCATGATCTACAAGGCGACAGAGTTGCGGCGAGACATCTACAAGGTGCTCGATCGCGTGCTGGAGACTGGACAGCCGGTCGAGATCGAGCGCGGCGGCAAGCGGCTCAGGATCGTGCCAGTGGAGAGCTCACCCCCTGTGGAGCGGCTGCGCCCCATCCCCGGCTTGATCAGTGGCGACGCATCAGAGCTCGAGCACATCGACTGGTCGAGCGAATGGCGTCCTTGATCTATCTCGACACGAACGTGGTGCTGTGGCTCGCGGGCGCCCGAGAGCAGCTCTCCGAGGGGGCCGTCCGGCACATCAATGAGGCCCCACTGCTGCTCATCTGCCCGATGGTGGAGCTGGAGATAGAGTACCTCCACGAGATCGGCCGCATCCAAGAGCCGGCATCGGTTGTCCTGGAGCACCTGCGAGGCGGCCTCAACCTGCGCCACTGTGATCGCGGATTCGCCGCCGTGGCTGCGGTGGCCCGCACGATCAAGTGGACGCGAGATCCCTTCGACCGTCTGATCACTGCTCAGGCCATGATCGGCGACGACGTCCTGCTCACTCGCGACAAGATCATCCGCGCAAACTACGCCCGCGCCACCTGGTGACAGTCTGGGCCTGCGGGGCAGCGCGGGAGATGCCCTGCATCGGGGGAGGCTTGCCTAGGGGAGGCTTGCCTAGGGGAGGCTTGTTCAGGGCAAGACCCGGATCCGGCCCGCGCTCTCGGCGGTGACCCGCCCTATCTCGGCGTGGGGTACGCCGCGGCGCTCGAGGTTCTCGTGGAGCGCCTCCCGGGAGGCGGCGCTCACCGCGATGAGGAGCCCGCCAGAGGTCTGGGCGTCCGCCAGGAGGTCCACGAGGAGCGGGTCCGCTCCTCCATCCACGGTCACGGCCCTCTCGCAGAACTTGCGGTTCGCGAAGCTACCCCCGGGGAAGAGGCCCATGGCGGCGAGGTCCTTGACTCCCTGGATCAGCGGCACCTTGGAGGCCAGTAGCTCCAGGGTCACCCCCGAGCCGCTCGCCATCTCGAGCCCGTGGCCCAGCAGGCCGAAGCCCGTGATGTCGGTGCAGGCGCTCGCGCCCTCCTCCTGCATGGCCTCGGCCGCGGCGCGGTTCAGGGTGCACATCCAGCGCACGGCCTCGGCCTCTACCGCGGGGGGCGCGAGCCCGGCCTTGATCGCGGTGGCCAGCACCCCGGTGCCGAGGGGTTTCGTGAGGATCAGGGCGTCCCCGGGCCTGGCGCCCGAGTTGGTCACCACCCGGTCGGGGTGCACGGTGCCGGTGACGCTCAGGCCGTACTTCAGCTCGGGATCCTCCACGCTGTGGCCGCCCACCAGGAGGGCCCCCGCCTCGTTTATCACCTCCAGGCCACCGAGGAGCACCTCCTTGAGGACCTCGAGGGGCAGGGTCTTTCTCGGGAAGCAGACGATGTTCATGGCCGTGAGGGGCTTGCCCCCCATGGCATAGACGTCCGAGAGGGAGTTAGTCGCCGCGATGCGGCCAAAGGTCCGCGGGTCGTCCACGATGGGCGTGAAGAAGTCCAGGGTCTGGATGAGGGCGAGGTCGTCCCGTATTCGGATGACGCCGGCGTCGTCCGAGCTGCCGCGGCCCACCAGGAGATCCGGGTGTTCCACCAATGGAAGCTCGCCGAGCACGGCCTCCAGGTCCCCTGGAGGTAGCTTGCTCGCTCAGCCCGCGGCCTTGACGCCCTGGGTGAGCCTGACGGGGGAGTTGTCGCTCAAGGTCTGATGATCCTTCCTGCGCTGGTGAGCACCTCGAGGATCGCGAACATGTTGGACAGGCTGCCCACGGCGAGCTCGTCCTGGATGCCGAAGTGCCTGAGACAGGTGCCGCACACCAGCACCGTGGCGCCCATCTCCTCGAGCTGCCGGATCTGATCTAGCACAGGTGAGCCCTTGACGGCGAGCTTCGCCCCGCCGTTTACGAAGATGACGTGGGAGAGCTCGCCTGTCCACTGGGCCATCGTGTCCAGAAAGGCCGCCATGAGCGTGCGGCCGAGCCCCTCGTCCCCGATCCCCATGCCTTCCGAGGCCACGTACACAACCAGGTTCTTCTTGACGCCGGGGCCGCAGACCAGTCCAGCTCCGCCCCCGGGCCCGGCCCCGGCTCCGGGCTGGATGGTCAGCGTGAAGTCGCCTCCAGAGCGGCCCAGGCTCACGCTGGCGCCTTGGCTCTCGGCGAAGCGGGTCACGTTTGCAGCGGCCGCCTCGTTGTCCACAACCACCACGATGGTCTCCGCGGCGCCAGCCAGGGCCTCCCGCGTCTTGAGGACCGGCAGGGGGCATGAGAGCCCCCGGCAGTCCAGGGTCTTTGTGTCGGTCATCTCGTGGCTCCTCTTGGTGATTCGGCGCTCCTACTTCCCGCCGAGCTGCTCGATGAAGGCCTCCACCCGGGTGGTGAGCTGTCCCAGGTCTCCCATGCTGTAGTCGGTGTCGATTCGCAGCACGGGGATGCCTTCCTTCTCCAGGGCGCGCTCCACCAGGGGCTCCTCGATCTGATAGGGGGCGCAGAACTGGAGGGCGTAATGGATCACGCCATTCGCCTTGGCCTCCTTTGCGATCTGGAGCGCGTGCCCGGTCCGGGTCGGGTTCGGCGTGAACACGGCGCAGTCTATTGCGAAGTAGCGGTCCACGATGTTGTCGATGAGGGCTTCGACCGTTTTCCCCTCGGCCTCCACCAGGATCTGGGTGCCTCGCTCGCCTATGCAGGACTCCTCGCCGACGATGACCGCTCCGGCCTTCTCCACCACCATGGGGAGCTTCCAGTTGGGCACCGCCATGGGGCAACCCGAGATCACGATGCGGGGCGCGCCCTGCTTCGCGATGCCCTTCTTCTCCTTGATGCGGCCTTCGAGCTCGTCGCAGAGCTTCTCCACGCTGGCGGTGAAGCGCTCGGGGTTGTCGTAGAAGAACACCTGGTTCGCGAGCAGCGCGTCCAGGCCGCTGATGGGCGCGGGGTCGGCGTGGCGGAGCCGCGCCAGGCGCTGCATGGCCGCGCGCTTGGCGTTCACCGTGGCGATGCCCGCCTCGAGGGACTCCACCGTGATCTTCTTGCCGGAGAGGCGCTCCAGGGCGGAGAGGAGCTCGAGGTATGCCCGCTTGAGCACGGCGCGGCCCTCGGCGCTCTTGGTGTTGGGCATGTCGAGCGCCATGAACTCTCTGGGGACCATGTCCTTGAAGATCTCGTAGGCCTTCTTCTTGCCGTCACAGGTGTTCTCGCCCACCACGAGGTCGCAGCTCTCGAGGTAGGGGCAGACCTTCTCGAGGGAGAAGCCGAAGAAGGACTTGATCAGGGCGCAGGTGTTGCTCGGCAGGAGCCGCTCGGCGGCCTCGGTGCCGAAGTCCGCGCCGGCGCAGAGCCCCACGGAGATCCCGTTCACCGCCAGCACCAGCTCCTCTGGCACGAACACGCAGAAGGAGCCCACCACGATCCTGCCCGCCGCCTTGGCGTCCTGGATCTCCTGGATCCGCAGGCCGTGCACCTCGCTCATGACGAAGTCGAAGTAGCCCATCCCGTCCGGGCGATCCTTCTGTGACAGGAAGATTTCCTGGTAGGCCTGTCCGAGCACGCCTAGCAGAGCGTCGTGCTTCTCGAGATCGAGGCCCAGCTTGGCCCACATGGGCCGGTAATCGGTCGCTTTGCTCATCTGTTCCTCCTCGGGCCCTCGGCTGCGCGTCTCGCCGCCGAGCCCCTCGGAGGGAGGGAGGATCAGGCGGAGAGGGGCGCCCGGGAGCCGGCTGTTTCATGGAGCCCGACGGGCTCCGGCCGTTGCCTTCAGGTCAGGCAGTGTCTCGGGGTCTGGGGGGTCATTCGTTTCATCTCCAAATCGCCTCGGCTCTTCTCTGTGGAGCCTCGGCGTGGCGACAATCTGCACGACTTCGAGTGGCGAAGTCAAGAAGTGAAGTCGACGCCATCAGGTGCGCTCTAGAGAGCAGCCGGTCACGGACAGAGCCGAGAGGCCCAGTGGCCGCTGGCTGCGTCTCCTGGATTCAGGTCTTCCCGGGCTACTCGGACAGGTTGTCTGCTGGAGAGGAGAAGAGCAGGCCCAGATCCAGCTCGATGGCGTCGAATGGCTCCGCCCGCACTGCCCCGGGCGCGGTATGGACAGCCAGCAGCAGGTAGCCACTGCTCGTGAGGCGGAGGACCTCGAGGGTCTGGGAGGCCGGATTGAGCAGCCAGACATTGGGCACGGTTTCGCGGAGATAGATGGCGAGCTTCTCTCCCCGGTCGAGCCGCTCCGTCTTTGGCGACAGCACCTCGCACACCCAATCTGGCGCGAGGTCGAAAAACGGGGACTCGGGCATCCGGGTCATGCGTTCCATGCGCCAGCCAGCAAGATCGGGCACGAGGATGTCGGAGCCGAGGTGCAGCCCTGGCTCATCCAGGATTCGCCAACCTCCAGGCCCGCCCTTGCCGAAGTGAAAAGGCGGCCCGACGAGCATTCCCAGCACGGAAGCAGCCTGTGCGTGAGCAGGCGTGGGTCGCGGGGCCGCGATCAGCTCCCCGGCCAGGATCTCGCCCACCAAGTGAGGCGGTAGAGCCTGCAGGTCCGCATAGGTCGCGGGCGATTTCCTTTTGGGATGATCGACCATGCCGCAAGGATAGCATCTCTACCCATGGCTAACCACGCCAAGCTGGCCTCCCTGCAGGGCGGTCGAGTTCTGCCCATCGTGAGGTTTGTTCTGGGTGCTTAGCCGCCCTTTGGGCGGCGACCGTGCGGCTTCGGACTGACCAAAATGAAGGTCCCGCCTAGGGCGGGACTGCTTCGCACCCTGGGCATCCCTTGCGCGGAGAATCAGGTATGCAGGGAGACGATGCTCTGGCGCGCGCGCCGCCCGCCGCCGGCTCTCAGGGGGCCACGGCGGTCGGCGCGCGCTACGCCCTGCGCGCTATGCAATCCCGGCCTTGGCCTGCAGATCCTCGATTGCCCAGCCGTAGTCGAAGGGCTCGCCCTCCCAGGTGGGCACGCCAGTCGAGGGGGAGAGCTCGACTCCAGGCGGCAGCCACCTCCCGACGAGAGTCTCGGCCGGGTCACCAGTCACCGAGGGCATGGGCGGCGAGGCGAGGATCTCGCTGCCCTGGCGGTCCAGGAAGCGGAATCGGCCACCTGATATAGCCTCCACGCTGAAGCCGCCCTCGTGACAAAGGACATGGTGTCGGCGGCAGAGAGGAATCATGT
>JAVEWA010000235.1:0-9675 GCA_034004785.1 Polyangia bacterium | reverse complement strand
CGGCGCCACCTGCGAGAGCCTGGGGCATGGCCCAGGGACCCTGGCATGCACCGCCACCTGCGGCTTCGACACCTCCGGCTGCAGCCCTTCCACCTGCGGCAACCTGATCATCGATCTCGGCGAGGAATGCGACGGTCTGAACCTCTCCGGCTCTTCATGCGTGGGGCTCGGCTTCGATAGCGGCATACTGGCCTGCACGGACCTCTGCCAGTTCGACACGAGCGAATGCCTCCAGATCGGCTGCGGCAATGGGATCATCGAGAGCGGGGAGGAGTGCGACGACGGCAACCAGACCGGCGCCGACGGCTGCAACTCAGCCTGCCACCTGGAGTCAGGCTGGGTCTGCGTGGGTCAGCCGTCGGTGTGCACCCAGTCCTGCGGCAACGGTGCCATCGACACGGGCGAGGAGTGCGACGGCGCCCTGCTGGGGGGAGCCACCTGCGCCTCCCTCGGCCTGACGAGTGGCAACCTCGTGTGCAGCCAAGTCTGCCGCTACGACGTCAGCGGCTGCGAGGGAACGCCCTGCGGCAACGGTACCATAGACACGGGCGAGGAGTGCGACGGGACCAACTTCGGGACAGCGACCTGCGCGAGCCTCGGCTTCACGGGCGGCGTGCTGCAATGCACCGCTGGCTGCACCCGCGACACCTCCCAGTGCACCTCAAACGTCTGCGGCAACGGCACCGTCGAGACGGGAGAGGACTGCGACGGGGTCGCCCTGAACGGCGCCAGCTGCGTTTCCCTGGGCTACTCCTCGGGGACGCTGGTCTGCGCGAGCAACTGCACCTTCAACACCACTGGCTGCATCGCCGCCACCAGCTGCGGCAACGGGGTCCTCGACTCGGGCGAGGCCTGCGACGACGGCAACACCGTCGGCGGAGACGGCTGCTCCGGGAGCTGCCAGTACGAGACTACTTGCTCCACCTCCAACAGCATCGCCTGCGGGGCCACCGTGACATATGACATGATGCTCTTCGAGTCGGACAAGGTGCAGGGCTACTCTTGCGGCTCCGAGCTCGGGGACACCGCGGACCGGATCTACTCCTTCGTGGCGCCCGCGACCGGCGTGGCGACGCTGTTTTTGGACGTCGAGGCAGATGGCTTCTTGGGAGATGAGCTGGACCTCTACGTGCTCGGCGGCTCATGTCATCCCGGCCTCTGCGTCGGCGCCTCCGAGACCGCCGGAGACGACAGCCTGGCCATCAACGTGACGGCGGGGAAGACCTACTACGCGGTCGTGGAGTTTTTCAGCATGGGGTTCCCTGGAGCGGGAGGCGCCTTCAGCCTCACGCTGACCTGCCCCTGACACCCGGGTGGCTGGCACTCGGCCCTGACGTGAGTCGGCTGGCCCTATATCACGGACATGTGTTGTTCAAGCAGGCGGCCATCTGGGTCGAGCAGCTCGCCGCCATGCAGGTCTGGCAGCCCGCGCTCTGAGGATCGGTGCTGCACTCCACGAGGCAGCTCCCGATGAGGCATTGATATACGTTCCCTGCCTCGGTCTGGGCCGAGGTGCACCCGCCCGAGCGGCAGCCGTCCAGACATCCGAGATCCGTGCCGCAGCTCTGGCTGCAAGACAGGATCTCGCTGCAGGTCCAGCCGGAGCCGCTGCAGGCGACGTGGGCGTCGCAGTCCGAGTCCGCGCAGTCCGTTTGACTGTCGCCGTCGTTGTCTATGCCGTCGTCGCAAGAGATCTCGGAGGTCGCGTCGCAGGTCGGGCTCGAGGTGCAGTCGCTGTCGGCGCAGTCCACCAAGGTGTCGCCATCGTCGTCCAGGCCGTTGGAGCAGTCGGTCTCGCCACCCACCTGACATGTGTCGTTCAGGCACTCCGACACCTCGGCGCTGCAGTGCTCGGCGAGGCAGGCTGGGCAGGTTCCTTCGCCTGGGTTCAGCAGGCAGCCGTCCACGCAGTTGGTCGTGAGACAGCCGAGCACGGCGTCGAAGGCCACCTGACCGGTCTGGCAGGCATCCTCCCGGCAGGCGGTGATGCAGGTCACGTCCGAGCCGCAGAGCTGGGAGCAGGACAGGGCCTCGCCGCAGGTGAGGGCGGTGCCGCCGCAGTAGGGCTCGCCCGCGCAGTCGCTGTCGTCGCAGTCCGTGTCGCCGTCGTTGTCGTCATCTACCCCGTCGGTGCAGTTGGTCTCTCCGAAGGACATACAGGTGTTGGACACGCAGCTCGCGACCTGGGCGCTGCAATAGTTGTCCATGCAAACCATGCAAGCCGAGGATGATGTCCCGCCCATGCAGTCGAATGCGCAGTTGTTGAGGGTACAGCTGTACAGGGCGTTCCAGGCCGTCTGGGCGCTCGGGCACCCGGTGGCGGCGCAGGCGTTGGGGCAGTTCAGGTCCGTGCAGCCTTGCACGCAACCGAGGATCTCCGCACAGGTGTCGCCAGAGCCGTTGCACCCCGAGTCGCCGGCGCAGTCGCTGTCCGAGCAGTCCACGAAACCGTCGTTGTCGTTGTCGATGTTGTCCGAGCAGTTTATCTCGGTGGTGGGGATGCAGTTCTGGGCGCTGGCGCAGTCGCTGTCGTCGCAGTCGATGTCCCCGTCGCCGTCGTTGTCGAAGTCGTCGTCGCAGGTGACCTCGGTGGCCTCGCAGTAGCTTTCACTGGCACAGTCCGAATCGGAGCAGTCCACCAGGTTGTCCTGGTCGTTGTCGATGCCGTCGTTGCAGTTCGTCTCGGTGGCTGGCACGCAGGCCAGGGCGGAGGCGCAGTCCGAGTCCAGGCAATCCGTCAATCCGTCGCCATCGTTGTCAACCTGGTCGTCGCAAGCAGTCTCCACGCAGGCAGGGTTCCCGGCGCAGTCGGAGTCGGCGCAGTCGAAGTCCCCGTCGCCGTCGTTGTCCATGCCGTCGGCGCAGTCGATCTCCGTTGCGGCGCTGCAGTTGGGGTCCGAGGCACAGTCGCTGTCGAAGCAGTCGATGAGCCCGTCGCCGTCGTTGTCCAGCCCGTCGTTGCAGATCTGCTCCGTGGTCCCGACGCCGCCATCGTCGCTGCAGCCAGGGGCAAGGACGAGCGTCCCCGCAAAAAGACAGCCAAGCAAACAAAGTCTATTGATTTTCATGACGTCCTCTCGCTCCCGGTCTGGGATCCATTGGTTGTGCCGAAATGGTATGGCCTCGAGCCATTGCCTGTCAATCTCCACTTGTCGAGGTCCGCTGCCGTGGGAAAGGAGAGCGCTGGGCCGCGGCAAGAGCAGCTTGGCCTGGTCGGTTGAGAGAGGTGAGTGAGACCGAGAGGAGGCGCTACTCGCCGAGGAGCTCCCGCAGGTGGGGCGAGGGAGGAAGATCGGACAGGATCGACTCGGAGCGGGCCGGGGCCCAGGCCTTCCACCGCAGGTAGTTGCGAAGGCCCGAGAGGATCCCGTGCATGTTCTCGTGGACGTGCTCGTGAACTCCGCCCTCGGCCGAGTCGGTTCTTCTCGTGGCTTCCTCGACCAGGGCGTCGAGGGCGGCGTCCGAGGCGGTCTCGAGGGACTCCAGCTTCTGCCGAGGGATGCCCGTCGTCTTGGCCACGTTGGCAAGGACCAACTCACGTTGTTCGGGAGTGATGGCCAGGTACTCGTCCTTGAACATGCGGCCAACGGCGAGGAGCTTTCGAAGGTCGATCCCCGTCTCGATGCCCATGGAGGCGCACATGACCACGAAGTCCTCGGTGGTCACGAGGCCCGAGTACAGGTGCTCGAAGTGATAGTAGCGACCGGTGCCTCCAGTGAACACCCCGTCCACCACGTTGGCGGGCTGACCGCCGGTGCCGCCCAGGGTGGTTTCGAACCGCGTGATCCCAGCCATCAGCGCGGCCAGGTAGTTGGCGAGGCCCATGCCGCGGGAGGTGTGGCAGTGGCACAGGTGGTACTTGGGATCAGCCCACTTCCCCATGAGCTCAGGGTCCAAGATCATGGTGAAGTACTCGTACACCCGCGCCGGATCTCCGGAGCCGTCGTGATCCGCCTGCTCGATGTAGTCCACTCCGAGCTCCAGGTACCGCTTCGAAAACTCCACGCCGCGCCGCATGTCGGTGATGCGCGAGCCCTTCATCGGAGAGCCCCAGATGGTGGAGACGGTGCCGCACATCTGCATGCCGGCGGCGTGGGCCTTCTGGGTGCAGCGCTCCGACATCTTGAAGTAGTCGTCCAGGGACATGCCGGAGTTCACGCGGTGGTGGGCCTCGTCCGTGGAAACCATCTGGAGGAGGCAGTCGGGGCCGTAACCCCGCTTCTCCTTGAAGGCGATGGCGCGGTCCACGCTCCGCTCTCCTATGGTGACGGTAGTGACCGTAACGTCGCCCCCCCGCTGCTTGAGCAGGCGCCCCACGCGCTCGCTGTTGAAGATGCCCTCGAGGACATCCTCTGCATCCTTGAACTGAGGCATGATCTTGGGGTTGCCGAAGTTCGTCACCTCCACGTGCTTGTAGCCTGTGAGGATTATCTCCTCCGCCAGGCGGACCTTCTGGGCCGTGGTGAAGTAGTGCTCCAGGGTCTGGAGCCCGTCGCGCACTGTGATGTCGCCGAGATCTACTGTCTTGGGTAGCTTCAGGGTCTTTCCGGGCAAGGCGGCCTCCTGTGGGCTGTGGGTTGTCCGGCTGTCTGGGTTCATCCCATCGGGATCATCCCTTGATGATCCTCGGTAGCATCATCTGGTGGTGCGGGCAAAGGGATCTCGGGTTCTGGTATGCGGATCTGGCGAAGGCCACCATGTAGCTCCGCAGATTGGTCATGGGCACTATCTCGTCCACGAATCCCTTCTGGGCGCTGTAGGTGGGCCGGGACTTGTCGCGGTACTCCTGGGCCAGGGCGTTCATCTTCTCGATGGTTGGCCCGAGATCCTTGCCCGAGTCCTTCTCCTTCACGAGCCGGCGGGCAAAGGCGGCCGCAGAGGCCGTCTCGCCGTGCATCACGTAGATCTCCGTGGTGCCGCAGCCGATGGTGAAGGTGTTGTTCCTGCTGGCCTGGGGTCCGCCCATGATGTAGTGCGCCGCGGCGGTGCCCTTGCGGAGCACCAGGCACATCATGGGCACCTCGGAGCGCTCGATGGAGTAGATCAGGGACTGCCCGAGCCCGAGGAGCTCCGCCTTCTCCGCGATGTCCCCCACGTCGATCCCGGTGGTGTCCTGGATCCAGATGATGGGCACCTGGTCCCGGCCGCACAGGGTCACGAACTCGTTCATCTTGATGAGGCCCTGGCGGTAGAGCTTGCCGCCGATGCCCAGGTACTGGCCTTCTGCGTACTCGGGGTAACCCTTGCCGAGGAAGCCCTGGCGGTTCGTGATGAGGCCGCAGAGGAACCCGTCCATCTTCACGAGGCCCGTGTAGACCTCGGGCCCGTAGCCTGGCCGGAACTCCATGTGCTCTGAGCCGTCCACCAGGCGGGCGATGACCTGCTCGACGTCGTAGGTCTGCTTCTGGCGGTGGGCCACCAGGTAGTAGAGATCGTCCATGGGGAAGGCCGGATCGGCAGGCTCGGCCACCCTGAACAGCGAAGGCTCGTGGGCGGGCATGCCGGAGACGCACTTACGGACCTGGGCAAGCACCCCCTCCTCGGTGTCGTGCACCGTGCGGAAAAACCCCGTCTCGTCGTGGTGGATCTTCACGCCGCCCGGGGGCACCGCCTTGAAGTGTCGGGTGGCCTCGATCAGGGCCTCGGCGCCCTCCAGGTCGAAGTACCCCTTGGGAGACATTCCCGACACGATGCCGCCACCACCCACCGCCATGTTGGCGTCCTTGTGGGCGAACATGATGGTGGGGCTGATGCAGTGATAACCTCCCCCCGCGGGGTTCGTGCCATAGACCCCAGCGATGACGGGGACTCCCTCGAGGTTGAGCTGAGAGTGCCGGAAGAAGGCGCGGCCGCCGCTGCGCCTCCCCGCGTAAACCTCCTCCTGCTCAGTGAGCTTCACTCCCGAGCAGTTGACCAGCCACACGAGGGGGATGCGGAGGCTCTCGGCGATGTCCTGCACCCTGGCCACGTTCTCCGGCTGGCCCTTGATCCAGGCCCCCGCGAGGACCTTGTTGTCCGAGGCCACCAGCATGCACTGGCGCCCCTCGATCTGGCCGAGGCCGCACACGAGGGCGGTGGTGCCTTCCTCGTTGAACTGCGGGTCGTACAGGGTGGCGAGCGGCCGCCAGCTCCCCGGATCGAGGACCTTCTCGAGCCGCTCCATGGCTGTGAGCTGCCCCCGCTTGTGGAGGCTCTCGGCGGGCAGCCCAGCGTTGAGCTTCTTCTCCACTGCGGCGGCCACGAGGGCCTCCTCGTCGCGGATTGCCATGGCGTTCTCCTGGGCGCGGGCGCGAGCGCTCTCGGTCAGGGGCTTGCCGATGGGGTTCATCTTCTGGAAGTAGGGTCGCATCTAGGTTTCCTCCCTCGGGTCCCGAAAGTCAGCCACGCGCTGCTCCAGGGTGGCCACTATGCCTGCCCGCAGCCTGGGGTCGCGATAGAGCGCCCCGTCTGCGCGGGCCTCGGCGTGAATGAACTGCTCCTCGTCGAAGCTCCCCGCGGGCATCCCGTCGAAGAGCCTGTCGAGTTGGGCTATGGACTGCGGCGCCAGGGGCCTGCCGAGGGGCTTCATGGCCTCGGCAGCCTCCGCGAGGGGCTGGCCCCTGAGCGCGGCGTAGGTCTCGGGATCGGCGCGGCGCCGGACCTCGGTCTCGACCTGTTCCCTGGTGAAGATGGCGCGCGCCTCTCCGGACCTCTTGGGCGCACCATCCAAGGCCACCGAGAGCGCCGCCTCCAGCAGGAGGGCGCCCACCCGATCCTCGTGTGCGTCCGAGGCAGCCTGGTATGCCCTCTTGTCCGCCTCTGGATCCTCGGTGCGCTGCTTCTTTGGGAAGGGCTCCGTCACGGCCACAACCCGATCCACGAGCCCGGCGGCCTCCAAGTCGCTGGCCTTGACGATGGCGCAGGTGGCGGCCATGGCGTAGGCCGTATGGGGCCCGGCCTTGGTCACGGCCCGGCCCACGCCGCCCCAGCCGGGGATGAGCCCGATCTGAGCCTCGGAGAAGCACATGGCGGCCCGGGAGTCCGCCACCAGGCAGTCGGCCATGAGGGGCACCTCGGCGCTCCCGCCGAACCGCGTCCCGCCGCCGCACACCGCCACGGTGCGGCCCTTCTGGCTGGCTCCCCTCACCGCCTTGTAAAGAGCGAAGCCCTTGTCGATGCGCGCATCGGCCCAGGCGTAGAGCTTGTCGATCGCCTCCGCATCTGCGCCCTCGGCCTCCAGCGCCTCGCGCCTGGCCCGGGTCTCGTCCAGCCGTCCCAGGCTCTCCTTGAGGTCCCCGCCGGCGTGCACCTGGTCGCAGGCGCCAGTTAGGATCACGAAACCCAGCCGGTCGTACAGGCGGTCCAGCTCGGCGAAGGCCGCCAGGTAGGCGTCCAGGGCCGGGTTGCCCATCTGGTGCACGGGCGGGTTGTGATAGGCGAAGATCACCCCCTCGGCCCCACGGTATCGCACTCTGTCCACCAACAGGTAGGCCTTGCCCTCCTGCCACTCGTGGAGCGGCCCGAGCAACTCCATGCCATCAAGGAGGCCCTGCCTCACGACGCGCGCTGGTCCCTGCATCTCTGCTCCTCGCCCTGGCGCCGAGGTCCGCCTGGGCCGTCATGGGTTCGACAGTCCGCCTCCGAGGCTCGCGCTGCCCCAGGGGAGCGGCTCACCCTTCATAGCTAAGGGACCTTCGGTAGTCAACGACACCCGGACCCTTCACGCCGATTCCAGCGACCCATTCCAATACACCGTATTAATTGATTAATGTCGGACAGTCCGTGTTCATCTGCTACGATGAGTTGGCGTTTGGGGTCCCCACTCCTTCCCTGGCCAGCTCCTCGAGGGGTACGCGGGGAGCGTCCTGATCCAGACCTTGAGCGTCAAGCCAGTGCCGGTTCACGAGCACGAGGAGGGTGTTCAGGGTCTCCAAGGCGAGGATGCCCTCGGGCAGGGGAGGCTCGGACTGGAAACAGAGGGGACAGCTGTCCAGGCGGTCCTCGATACGCAGAGTCAGGCCGTGGGTCCGGCAAATCACTGGCCGGGCCGGGTAGATGGCGCAGAGGCCTTCCACCAGGAAGGCACAGGCTCCCCCAGGCGCTCCCTCAGGCGCTCCCCCAGGCGCTCCCCCAGGCGCTCCCCCAGGCGCTCCCTCAGGCGCTCCCCCAGGCGCTCCCCCAGGCGCTCCCCCAGGCGCTCCCCCAGGCGCTCCCCTGGCGAGCGACACCTCGAGCCTGGTCCTCGCCCCGACCGAGAGGGAGGCCAGCGCTGCCCTGATGGCGGCGGCCTCCACGGGAAGCACCGTGAGGCCGGGCGCGCAGCAGGCGGAGCAACCCTCGTGGCAGGCGAAGGCCCCGGGCTGCGCGGAAACTGCCCTAGCCCAGAACTCGGTCACCTTGCAGAGCAAGCCCTGGTAACGATCCCAGGCCTCTTGCTGCGGGGACGAAGGCCCGCCGAGGAACTCAATCAACGCAGGAGCTCCGACCCGGCCTGGAACCAGAGGGCGCCACCGCCCGCCAGAGGCAAGGAGAGCACAAGGGCAGGGCTCCACTGGTCCGCTCGGCAGGAGAAGGTGACCTTCAAGGCGATGGACTTTCCAGGGGCGAGAGGCTCGACTAGCTCTGGATCCCAGAAGTTCGGTGTGAGCGGCGAGGGGCCCAGGCCGAAGAGCCGCCACTCCAGGGGCTGGACGGCGAGGGGCCTTCCCGGATCTGCGTTCCAGAGCTCCATGGCAAGCTCTATGGAGATGTTCGGCGACTTCTTGATGGTTACCCGGGAAACGCTCTCGAGCCTGGCCATGAGCGCACCCTGCTGCGCCTTGGTCTTGATCGGATTGGCCTCCAGATAGCGGTTCAGGTCCTGGTAGAGAGCGCTCTTCGGGGAGAGCTCGCCGAGCCGGGCCACCGCATCCCGGGCCACGGCCAGGTGGGGCCAGAGCAGCCGGCGTCCGCCCTGGCCAGCCAGCGGCCTCCGCCAGCCCTGCTGCCAACCAGTTGCGCGTATGTGCAGCTCCAGGGCTAGGGCGCTCCCCGGCTGATCGATGGCGTAGAGGGCCGTGCCCGGGAACTGCTCGAGGAGCTCGACGCGGGCGGGCAGCGACTCCGGAACTGGCCGCAAGAGGCTCCTTGCCTCCGGTGGCAGCTCGCCCGACAGGAGGATCCGCTCCGCCAGGACCTCCAGGGCGCTCGACACGGACTCTGCCACGGGATCCGTGGAAGGCAACGTCAGAGCCTCTGGAGGTGGCGGGCCGAGCTGACGCCGGCCAGAGGTGTCCACCGTGGCGTGCATGAGCCGGTAGGCTGCGCCGGACGCCAAGGCTCGCAGCACCCGCTCATGCCTCGGGCCCCGCAGGATGTGGAGCTGACCGAGCTTGCGGTCCAGCTCGGCTACCTGGTCGCTCTGGCTGGAGGCCGCGCCAGAGTCCCCCTCGGGACGAGCGCCGCCTCCATCCCCTCGGGGAGGGGAGGCTACCTGCGCGTCGGCCTGACCGCCGCCTCCCGCCGCCGCCGGCGGCTCGCCCCCCTGCTGGGTCCCCGGGCCCCTCAGGCGCCAGAAGATCAGGGTCAAGCTCCCCGCGAGGAGCACGAGCGCGGCCAGCGTGAGCAGGATCCCAACTCCGCGCCGCCTGGGCCGTGACGCCAACGTGGCTGGCTCCCTGGCGCCGGGGCGGGCCTGGGTACGCGGGGAGTCGAGGC
>JAVEWA010000234.1:0-9696 GCA_034004785.1 Polyangia bacterium | reverse complement strand
CAGCAGCCAGAGTCCGAGCAAGAAACCAGGAACACCGAGGTCAGCGAGGATCTCGACCGGATCGGCGTGGGCATGCCTGAGATCGGAACGAAAGTGCGAGTCGTCGGGGTTCTTCTCGAGGTAGCGTCCCTGCCACTCAGGCCACTTTCGTACGAAGGACTCGGGGCCGGAGCCCAGGCCGACCAGGTCGGGGACGGCCGAGAGATGGACCCGCCAGATGTAGAGCCTGCCCGCGGCGGTGCCGCCAGGGGCGCTCAGGTCGGCGACCCGTTCGCCGAGCCTGGCTCTGCCTCCGGCCCGGTCCACCGCCATGGCGGTGGCGAGGCCGAGAATGGCAACCAGCGCTAGCCAGAGCCAACGCGCCATCTTCATGGGGCCCTGGCTGAGGGAGACGCTCGCCCTGCCCCAAGGGAGCCAGAAGGGCAGGGCCAAGAGGGTGGCGAGCCAGGAGGCTCGAGAGCCAGTCAAGACAAGAGCACCCAGGATGGGGATCACAAGGAGGGTCGTGAGCCTCCACCAGCGCCGGTCCACCAGGGTGAGGCAGGCCCAGGGCAGGAGCATCGCGAGCATCCACCCCAGGTGGTTGGGTCCGCCCAGGGTGCCGACTACCAGCCTCCCGCCAGGGCCGTCCGCGCCGCCGCCAAAGATGGGGAGGCCCAGAGCCTGAAGACAGGCTATGATCGAGAGGCCGAAGGCCAGGGCGGTCAAGGGGGGGCCCAAGGCGGCCCTGGAGGCGTGGCGGGCGAGCACCAGAAGGGCGATGGCGGCGAGCCAGCCCACCCAGCCTTCAACCCGCGCGGCGCCCTCTTGGGGCGCTGCAGCGAGGGCGATCAGGGGAGAGACGAGCAGCAGGAGGGTCATGGGCCCCACCGCCACCGGGCGTCCCCTCGCCCAGGTGAGCAGGCCTGCCAGCAACGTGGTGGCAACGAGCACCCACTGCTTCGGGAGGTCCAACCGATCCGTCTGGCTCCACCAGGCGAGGGTCACCAGGGTGACCACGAAGGCCACGAGGGCCGAGGTCGCTGGTGGCACGATGCTCAACAGCGAGGCCGCAGGATCCGGGCCCGGACCCGTCGATGCCCCACGCGCGAGGTCTGCGCTCCTCAATGCCACGGGCGAGCTACCTGGGGACCGGCATTACCGTGACAGTATAAGTGCCGGCGGCTCCGCCAGGAGAGACATAGGCCAGGCGGTCGCCTCGCGGTGAGAGGCAGGGGAGAACTGCCCCACAGTGCCCGGTCTTGGCGCAGGAGGCCCGGTTGCCGCTCCCGTTGTAGTTGTAGAACAAGAATGGCTGGTCGGGGATCTGGACGTTCTGGCTCCGGGTCTCCAGGAGAAAGGCCCCGGCTGGCGTAACCCCGGTCTTCGCCGTTCCTGCCTGCTGCAGGCACTGGGAGGTCATGGCGCCCTTGGGAGGGGCCCAGGAGTCAACTCCCTTTGCGGTCGCCCCCGTAAGGGGCGTCAGGTTGCCCGTCTTGAGATCCGCCTGCACCCACCCCTTGTCCTCGGGGAAGCCCGAGAAGAACACCACCCGACCGCCGCGAGAGGCAAGACCTGTATGATAGACGCCCTTCCAGGTTCCCACCCGTCGCACCGAGCTATTCATGCCCTGGAGCGTGGCCACGTAGAGCCCGGGGGCGCCGTCCTCGTATGGGGAGTGACCCCAGGCTAGGGTGTTCTTGTCCACCCATACGGGGTGGTAGCCTTGATCCGTGGACACGCGCCACTGGGTCCGGGCAGCAGGGTCCACGACGTAGATCCCGGTGTGGCCAGTGAGCTGCTTGGGCACGTTGCCAAATCCCCAGTACTCGAAGCTGCTCGCCACGGCGAGCCGGCTTCCGTCCGGCGACCAGGCCAGGGTCGGAGTGCTCCCGTGTAGGCGCAGGCTGTGGGGCAGGGAGGAAGGGGCGGGGATCTTCCCCGCGGCGCGCGCCTCACCCTGATCCATTCCGAGGATCGACGCGTGGTAGGCGGTCAGGCCTAGGATGCCGAGGGCGGCGATGACAGGGGGAACAGGGTGGAGAGCCTTGGTCATTTTGTGCACCTCGTTATTGCAGCCGGACCTCCCGAGCGGTCTTTCTCGAGGCCGCAAGCAGGAGGCTGTGAGGCCCCTAGCAGTCTGGTTCTACCCCAAATTGCGGTCTCGCGCTGCCATCTCTGGGGGATGGGCCGGATACAAGGCTGGATTCAAGCCGCTCGACATCCTGGAGTTCGGTTTGGTATGATGCTCATGGCGTAGTCTGCTCAATCGGGAGGAGCCGGATCATGCTAAGGACTTGTTGGTTCTCTTTGGTCGTGAGCCTGTGCGTTGGCGTGGTGGCTTGCGAGGCCGGGGGCGGCTCAGATATGGGCCAGGCGGAAAGGAGCAGCGCGCTTGGCCGTCCGACCGGAGCGTCGCACGTTGCTGGCAGTCTCCGCCTTCAGCCACGCTCGGGTTGGGTGCGGCTCAATCAGACGGGCCCGGACATGTTCTCGCCCCGGTTCAGCCCGGATGGGCTCTGGGTGGCCGGAGCTGGCCGGGGCGGGCGCGGGCTGTACCTGGCGGAGGCCTCGGGCAAGGTCCCGGTTGCCGCGGTGTCCGCAACCCATCTTGGCCCATGGGTCTGGACGGCTGGTCCGGTGGAGCTGCGCTTTGCCGAGGATTTCGGGCCAGCCAAGGCATTCGACCCGGTCCGAAGGATGGTTGCCGAGCGAGGGGAGGAGCGTCCCTGGGTCAGGCCCATGGACGATGAGCTCGGCGAGCTGCTGCAAGATGGCCAGAGGGGACGCTGGCATCATCACCCATGGCGGGGCACGGTGACCCATACCCCCATTGGGAAGAGGGCGCGGCTCGTGGCGGCAGAGGACGCCTGGGGCGCGGCGGTGAGCCCTGATGGCCGCTACCTGGCGTTTTCCAGGGGGCTCCTTTCGGATTCGCGTTTCTTTGTCCACGACTCGGAGAAGGGAGTCACCAGGGAGCTCGGGCCTGGGGTGCACCCGGCCTGGATGCCCGAGCTGGGCATCGTGATCTACGCGGTGCCTTCCGGCGTGGAGCGGGTCGGAGGAATGGCCAACGTGACCGGTTCGGAGCTGTGGCTCTACGATTTCCAGAGCGGCAGGCATTTGGCTTTGACCGCCACCTTGGACATGGCGGAGATGGAGCCCGCCTTGGCCCCGAGAGGGGATGCCCTGGTCTTTTCCGATTGGCGGGGCGGCGGGATCTGGCGAGCCTCCCTCGTGCAAGGAGGTGCGCCATGAGCACCTCGAGAAGAGCTTTTCCTTCGGCCTTGACCGCGTCGAGCCTGGGCTTGGCGCTTGGGCTCGCCCTCTTCGCGGGCTCGGGCTCGGCCAGGGCGGTCTACGAGTGCGGAGGGGTGCAGGACACCTGTCCCTGCGGAATGAGCAACTTCTGCATCTGCTGCACCAACGCGGCTTACGGAACGGATCACGGCAACTGCGTCTGGTACGCCTGGCACCGGGCCTGCTGCGACTGGGTCATCGGGCTCCAGTGGTGCACCAACGCCAACACCTGGGATACCGGGGCCCAGAACAACGGCTACCCCGTGCGCACCGCGGAGCCCTGCGCGAGCACCATTTTCGTCTGCGAGGCATGGACCACCCAGTGCGGCGCCGGTGACGTGGGTCACGTGGGCTGGGTGGAGACGGCCTATCCAAACGGTTCAATCGACGTGCGGGAGCAGGGCTGCTACTCCTGGTATGGAGTCAAGACTCGTCTCATAAATGCCCAGAACGCCTCCCCTGCCATGAAGTACATCTACAAGCCGGGCACATCCTGTGGCACCTGCGAGTGCACCGTGGGCGCCACGCAGTCCCAGGCCTGCGGAAACTGCGGCACCCAGAGCCGGACCTGCGGCTCGGACTGCCAGTGGGGCTCCTGGTCGTCTTGCAGCGGCGAGGGGGTCTGTGCCGTGGGGGCCACTCAGTCCCAGGCCTGCGGGAACTGCGGCACCCAGAGCCGGACCTGCTCCTCCTCCTGCACCTGGGGCTCCTGGTCGTCTTGCTCGGGCGAGGGGGTCTGCGCGGTAGGGGCCACCGAGAGCCGGGCCTGCGGGAACTGCGGCACCCAGAGCCGGACCTGCTCCTCCTCCTGCGCCTGGGGCTCCTGGTCAGCCTGCGAGGGCGAGGGAGAGTGCGCCGTGGGCGCGACTCAGGGCTGCGGCAGCTGTGGAGGGACTCAGACCTGCACCGCGAGCTGTACCTGGGGCCCCTGCGAGGAGACCTGCTCTGACGCGGCGGTCCCTCCAGTGGACGCCTCGGTGCGGCCCGACGCATCCATCCCGGCAGCAGACGGCGCTCCGCCTGGAAGCGACGCGACGGCGCCTCCGCAGCCGGACGCGAGCAACCCAGGTCAGGTCGGTACGCTCGTCAGGGGAGGCTGCGCCTGCGACTCTTCCCATGGCGGGGATCCCGGCTCCTCGCCCGTCTTGCTCCTGACCTTCCTGCTCGGGTTGTTCCTCGCCGGGCGCCGCCGCAATTCCGGTCGCTCCCGCTAGCCTTGCTTCGCAGCACGCGGATCCGCAGCCCGGCTCCAGAGTAGTCCCGCTCCTAGCCCAGGTGGTCCACCACGATCTTGACGCCGATGGCGATGAGCACCAGCCCGCCCAGGATTGACATGCGGGGGCCGAATCTGGCCCCAACCCTGCGGCCGAGCGCCATGCCCAGGGCGGTGAGGAGCGCGGTGACGAGGCCGATCACAGCTACCGGGAGCCAGAGCGAGACCCCTAGCCAGGCAAAGGAGAGGCCCACCGCGAAGGCGTCTATGCTGGTGGCTATTGAGAGGACCACAAGGGACCAGCCGCGGGTGGGGTCTGCTCTTGGGCCTGTCTCAGATGGCCCTTTTCCACTCCTGAGCCCGTCCCAGATGGCCCTTCCCCCGACAAAGGTGAGCAGCCCGAGGGCGAGCCAGTGATCCCAGGCCGCGACCCACTCCACCACGGTCTGGCCGCAGAGCCATCCAAGGAGGGGCATGAGAGCCTGGAACAGGCCGAAGTGGAAGGCGAAGCGGAACACCTGGCGGCCAGAGAGCCTCGGCAGGGACACGCTGGTGGCCACAGCCACGGAGAAGGCGTCCATGGCGAGGCCAATGGCGAGGACTAGGAGGGTGAGGGGTGTCATCTCCGGGCTCTGCTCGTCGATGCTTCATTGCCCCTGCCCTGTGGGCAGGGCTCTGCGCCCGTGGGGAAGGAGCCTTGTCGTCAGGGCACACAGATCCCGTCATACACGTTCTGGTCCGTCCCGTTGAACCTATCGACGCAGCGAGTCTGGGGCGGGCACAAAGGCTCCAAGGGATGGGCAGCGCCACATTGCAGGATGCAGTGAGAGGCGGGGGTCATCCACAGCGATGGGTCGCAGTACCCCTGTATTCCCAATACTTCGTTGCGGCAGACCGGATCCAGGGTGTTCGGATGGCCGCAAGGCCTGGTGCAGATGCCCAACGTGTTGGAGCTGCCTGGAACTTGCGGAGTAAGACAGACCTCGCCAAGGGCGCAGCCGGCATTCGGGCTGTTGACCTCGCATAGAATGCCCCCGCTCATCCAGTAGTTGCAGGTAAAGGAGCCCTGGCAGTCCGGATCCTCGCAGTCAATCAAGCCGTCGTCGTCGTTATCCGCGCCATCGCCGCAGAACTCCACGGGAGTGAAATAACCGCAGCCTACAGTGAGCCTGAAGATGCCCCCCTCTGGCTCCACCGAGTCCACCACCAGGTAGATGTCCATCCCGCTCCCTACGTTGTACGACGTGTATTCACCCGTTGCTTGGTTAGGCTGAAGGCAGTAGTCGGAGTAGCACGAGTTGCTCGTCCCGCCGAGGACGGTCAGGCTGAAGGTGACATTGTTCGTAAAGGACTGGAGGGTCAAGTACACGTTCTGGGTCACGGTAGAGTGGAACCTGTACACCCGCTCGCCTCCCGGTGCGAGCTGGTCGGTGGAGCAGTTGCTAACGCCAAAGGAGCTCACCCTCCCAATGGTTGACCCGAGGTGACCTCCGCAGCCGATGATCTCCGCTCCAGAGCAGCTCGTGCTCACCTGGCAGGCCGGGCTGCTCAGACAGTCCGGATCCAGGCAATCCACGTGGCCGTCCCTGTCGTTGTCCAGCCCGTCGGCGCAGTTGCCCTCAATGCAATGGGGGCCCCCGGCGCAGTCCGTGTCCTGGCAATCCACCTTTCCGTCGCCGTCGTCGTCGATACCGTTGTCGCAGATCTCCAAGGTCGGGGTGATGATGCAGTGCAGGGCATCGACGCAGTCCGGGTCCAGGCAGTCCACCTTTTCGTCGCCGTCGTCGTCGATACCGTTGTCGCAGATCTCACTCTTGCAGCTCGTGGCCTCGGCGCAGTCCGGGTCCAGGCAGTCGATCAGGCCGTCGCCGTCGTTGTCCAGCCCGTCCGAGCAGTGCTCCTGGCAGTTGCCTGCATCCCAGCAGTCAGGATCCATGCAGTCGGTCAGGCCATCGCCGTCGTTGTCCAGCTCGTCGTTGCAGATTAACTCCAGGTCCGGGTTGCAGGCCTGGCGCATGGAGCAGTCAGGATCGTCGCAGTCCACCTTTCCGTCGCTGTCGTCGTCCATGCCGTTGTCGCAAAGCAGCTCGGTGAAATTCGGGCCGCAGGCCAGGTGGCCGGCGCAGTCCGGGTCCTCGCAGTCCACGAGCCCGTCGTTGTCGTCATCCTCTCCGTTGCTGCAGTGCTCGAACACGCCGAGGGCAGTGGACGTGTCGCCTCCGCAGCCCCAGAGGGCCGCGCCAGACAAGGTCAGAAGCAGGCCAACACCGGCGCAGGATGGCAGTCCAAGTGCTTTGTTGCGGGGCATTGAGGGCCTCCTAGGCGTAACTATTTAGTTTCATTCGGTCCAGGCCGTAGCCTCTACCTCGCAGTATGACAGATATACGGCAAGGAGCGCAATCCTAGGGAGCGCCCGGTCCCTCGGGCGGCTCCGCCCGGCGGGGCATTTCCATTGATGGAGCTGTACTACCAGGGCTGGATTGGTGATATAAACCTCCGGGTTAGCGCCCGTTCAGCCCCGACGGCGGAGGCGCTCAGCGAGGGGAGAAGACCATGATCGACTTCAGCAACGATCCGCGCGAGTCCGAGAAGCAGATCCAGGCGATCATCACCTACCTGGTGGTATTCGGTTACATCGACGGGGACTTCGATCGGTCGGAGAAGGAGTTCATCAGGGAGTACATTGGACAGATCGTGGATCGCAAGCTGGAGCAGGGGGACGCCTACCGGGCGCTGCCACCGCCTGCCCTGAAGCAGCTCCGCACCGAGCAGATCGAGCACTACAACCAGGTCTTCGAGTCCCTGGACGAGCAGATCCAGGAGGACATGACCGAGTCGGTCACCAAGGAGGAGAGCTCCAAGGCCTATGTCAGGCACCGGCTCAAGCTCCGCTGCTTCGAGATCTTCCGATCCTTCGAGCCGGAGAACCGGAACGCCCTGATGGACGTCATCGACGAGTTCATCATGGCCGACGGCGTGTCCCACCCCGCCGAGGTGGAGTTCAGGAACGAGCTGGCGGACCTGCTCAACCTGGAGCCCATGCTCGACATGGACGATCTGGAGGTGATCGCCTCCTCGCTTCAGATTACCGAGGAGGTGAAGCTCCAGCACGCGGAGAAGAACAACCCCTTCATGCGCAACTTGGAGCGGCACTACTCCAAGGATCCCGAGGAGCGAGCAGTACAGGCTCATGAGGAGATGGCAGCGGTCCAGCGGGAGTTGGCTCTTCTCGAGAAGCTTCGAGCCGCTGGGCGGGGAAAGCTCTCGACCGCTCAGAAGTTCAGCGAGCTCATGAACGGCGACGAGTTCTTGGACGGCTACGTCTATGTGATCCCGCCGAAGCCGGGGCGAAGCTACGAGATAACGGTGCTCGGGGATCTGCACGGCTGCTACACCTGCTTGAAGGCGGCGCTTCTGCAGGCGGACTTCTTCAACAAGGTGGAGGCGTTCAGGAGGGACCCAGAGCACACCCCAGAGCCCAAGGTGGTGCTGCTCGGCGACTACATCGATCGCGGCAAGTTCAGCTACCAGGGGATCCTGAGGGCGGTGATGGAGCTCCACCAGAAGTACCCCGAGCACATCTATCCCCTGAGGGGCAACCACGAGTACTACATAGAGTACGAGGGGAGGATCTACGGCGGGGTGCTCCCCGCGGAGGCCATCAACACCGCCCGTGACTACCTCCCTCGTGACTTCTTCGTGACCTACATGAAGTTCTTCGAGGAGATCCCCACCGTGGCGGTGTTCGACCGGATCTTCTTCGTTCACGCAGGAATCCCCAAGGACAGCGTCCTGGAGGACTGGCCCAACCTCGCGCGACTGAACGAACCCGAGGTGCGCTTCCAGATGCTCTGGTCCGATCCCAGCGAGGCGGACATCATCCCCAAGAGCCTCCAGGAGGAATCGGCGCGCTTCCCCTTCGGCACCCTGCAGTTCGCGAGCTTCATGGCGAGCGTGGGCTGCAACGTGATGATCCGCGGCCATACGAAGGTGGTGCAGGGCTTCAAGACCGTGCTGGACGACGGGAACAACAAGTTGCTGAACCTCTTCTCGGCGGGGGGGAAGAACAACGACGACCTCCCCGTTGGGAGCTCCTATCGGGCCGTGACGCCCAAGGCTCTCACCATCACCTGGCAGGACGGTGAGATGACAGCCTCCCCTTGGACCATCGACTACGAGGACTTCAACCAGGCCATGTACAACCGCTTCGCCTCTGGGGAGCCGGCCTTCGATCTCGAGGAATCGGGGAAGTAGCTCTTGGGGGCGGGTTCTGGAGTGTTTCGCAGTCTTCCGTGGCTCGCCTGGCTCGTGATTCGGAGGACTTGGGGCCCCTGCGCTTGTGAAGGGCAAACGCTCGTGCTATCCCCTCGGGACGGCGATGCGCGACGAGTACATCTTCAGGCGTCGGCGCGCCAGCGATGGCTGGCGGCTCCTGGCGCTGGCGGCGATCACCGCGGCCTCGGTGGCCGGGCTGATCATCTGCAGCCGCAACCTGGAGGTCCACGACCCGGGCGGGCCTCGCTCTGCTCGTGAACGGGGCGCGCCGGCTCGGACGTCGGGCGACGGCGTTCAGCTCGTCGCAGAGGACCTTCCACTCCTGAGCCAGCCCCAGCCCGTCGCCTCCATCAGGCCGCGACCTTCCCAGTTTTCCCGCGGCATCTGGCGTCGCGTGGAGGCAATGGAGAATGACCTCCTCCAGGCCAGGCGCCGGCTCCACCAGATGCCAGAGCTGGCTGGCCGGGAGGTCCGCACCGCCGCCTTCGTGGCGGGCGTTCTGCGCAAGCTCGGGTTGGATGTCCAGACCGGCGTGGCGGGCACTGGAGTGGTGGCGCTGGTGCAGGGAGGCCGTCCCGGTCCGGTCGTGGCCGCCCGGGCCTCCATGGACGGTGTGCCCGTTGCGGAGGAGACCGGGCTCCCCTTTGCGTCCACCGAGAAGGGTCTGTTCCTCGGCCGTCAGGTTCCAGTGAGCCATGCCTCGGGCCACGACGTCGAGATGGTCGTGCTCCTCGGGGCAGCGGAGATCCTCGCGGATCTCCGAAAAGAGCTTCCAGGCGCGGTGAAGCTGATCTTCCAGCCGGCGGGCGAGGTGGCTCCGACGGGGGAGCAGGAGGGGGCCCCCGCAATGATCCGCGCTGGGGTTCTCGAGTCCCCGACGGTGAGCGCCCTGCTCGCCCTGAAGGTCCAGCCTGCTCTCAGGGTTGCCG
>JAVEWA010000233.1:0-9703 GCA_034004785.1 Polyangia bacterium | reverse complement strand
GACACCGGCGAGGCCTGCGACTGCGGGATCGACCCGGGGGATCTGCCCGCTGGCTGCACCCAGGTGAACTCGAGCACGGCTCCCAACGCTTGCCGCCTGACCTGCCAGGCGCCGCGGTGCGGCGACAACGTGGTGGACGCTGGCGAGCAGTGCGACGACGGGAACCTCCAGAACGGCGACGCCTGCCACTCCGACTGCCAGCTGCCCGCCTGCGGGGACGGGATCAAGGACCCAGCCGAGGGATGCGACGACGGCAACACCGTGGACGGCGATGGCTGCCAGGGCGACTGCACGCTGCCGAGCTGCGGAGACGGGATAAAGGACTCTGCCGAGGAGTGCGACTGTGGCAGTGACCCGGGGAACCTCCCGACCGGGTGCACGCAGGTGAACTCCGACGCGGCCGCGAACGCCTGCCGGCTGAACTGCCGGCTCCCGCGATGCGGCGACGACGTTCAGGACAGCGGCGAGGAGTGCGACGACGGCAACTACACCGTGGGCGACGGCTGCACGGCTGCCTGCCGCCTGGAGACCTGCGGCAACGGGGTGTTGGACTTCGGCGAGCAGTGCGACTGCGGCACTGACCCCATGAACCTCCCGACCGGGTGCACGCAGGTGAACTCCGACGCAGCGCCCGACGCCTGCCGGTCGCTCTGTTTGCTCCCATCCTGCGGGGACGGCGTGACGGATCCGCTCCGTGGAGAGACCTGCGACGACGGAGACCGGGATCCCGGCGACGGCTGCAACGGGGTCTGCCAGGTGGAGTCCTGCGGTAACAACGTGCTGGACCTCGGGGAGCAGTGCGACGACGGGAACAACCTGGACGGTGACGGGTGCCAGGCGGACTGCGCGCTGCCGCGGTGCGGTGACGGCGTGGTGGACACTGGCGAGGCCTGCGACTGCGGGACCGACCCGGGGGATCTGCCCGCAGGCTGCACCCAGGTGAACTCGAGCACGGCTCCCAACGCTTGCCGCCTGACCTGCCAGGCGCCGCGGTGCGGCGACAGCGTGGTGGACGCTGGCGAGCAGTGTGACGATGGGAACACCGTGAACGGCGACGCCTGTCACAGCGACTGCCAGCTGCCTGTTTGCGGGGATGGGATCCTGGACGTCCCCGCGGAGGAGTGCGACGACGGAAACGTAGCTGACGGAGACGGGTGTCAGGGGGACTGCAAGTTGCCTCTGTGCGGAGATGGGATCGTGGACTCATGGGAGGAGTGCGACGACGGAAACGTAGCTAACGGAGACGGGTGTCAGGCGACCTGCCGATGGCCTGTGTGTGGCGACGGAGTTATCGACTTGGGCGAGACCTGCGATGATGGCAACCAGGTGGGTGGAGACACTTGCTCGGCAACCTGTCAGATTGAGTCTTGCGGCAACGGCGTATTGGACGTGGGGGAGGAGTGTGACGACGATAACCTGGTGAGTGGGGACGGGTGCCAGGCGGACTGCAATCTTCCACGGTGCGGAGATGCGGTGAAGGATCTGCTGGCTCCCTACTACGAAGGTTGCGATTGTGGAACAGGGGGGCCACCCTATCCCACTGGCTGCAATGGGCCCAACTCACTGGTATCGGGCGCCACCTGCCGGCCGAACTGCCAGCCGGCGCGGTGCGGAGACGGGGTGGTGGATCCGGGCGAGGTCTGCGACGACGGCAACAACGAGGCCAACGACCTCTGCAGCGCTGACTGCACCTCGGACGAGAGCTGCGGAAACGGGATCATCGACGCCATCGTGGGCGAGACCTGCGATGATGGCAACAAAGTCAATGGAGATGGGTGCAGCGGCCTGTGCAAACTGGAGTACTGCGGTAACGGCGTCATGGACCCCGGTGAGATCTGTGACGACGGCAACTTCGAGCCAGGCGACAATTGCTCGCCAGACTGTCTCTCTCTGGAGACTTGCGGAAACGGGTACGTGGACCACCTCATCGGAGAGGAGTGCGATGATGGGGGCACGGGGGTGGGCGACGGTTGCGGGGCCACCTGTCGAATCGAGAGATGTGGCAACGGCATCCTCGATCCGGGTGAGGTCTGCGATGACGGCGATCTCATCTCCGGTGATGGATGCTCTGGTGACTGCATGTCCAACGAGACTTGCGGAAACGGCTACATCGACTACGTCGCCGGTGAGAACTGCGATGATGGAGGCACTGCCCCGGGCGACGGCTGCGGCCCGACGTGCAAGGCGGAAGAGTGCGGCAACGGCGTTTTGGACCCGGGCGAGGTCTGCGACGATGGCAACCTGCTTGACGGGGACGGTTGCAGCGCTGGATGCGACTCTGTGGAGAGCTGCGGGGACGGGCTGCTCAATCCCGGGGAAGAATGCGACGACGGCAACCTCGTAAGTCACGATTGGTGCTCGAGCGGGTGCACGTTGGAGACCCCCACGTGGACGCGCCTCTACCCGACTACCTCGCCTTCGGCTCGAAGGGGACACGCCATGGCCTATGACTCTGTCAGGCAACGGATAGTGCTCTTTGGTGGGTCGTCTTTCTCCTCCGACACCTGGGAGTTCGATGGCTCGAACTGGGTAGAGAGGTCACCTGCCACGGTGCCTCCGGCCCGATGGAGCCACGCCATGGCTTTCGACCCCGTCCGCGGAGTCACGGTGATGTACGGTGGACTAAGTGGAGGGTACACTAGTTACTACGACACTCACGAGTGGGACGGCACCAACTGGACCTTGAAAACCCTCGCCACCACGCCTGTGGCATCCTGCCGGATGCGTATGCTCTGGGATCCTGACTATGGCACGGTTGTACTGTTCGGAGGGCAGCATGAGTATGACTCGGAAATTCGCGAGGATGCGACGTACCACTACGATGGAACAAACTGGTTCCTTCAGAGCTTGGATCCGCGCCCGCTCGGTCGGCAAGAGGCCGGGATGGCTTACGATGCGATCCGCCAGAGCATAGTGGTCTTTGGTGGGTTGGGTTACACAGGCTCGACTTACGATTACTTCAATGACACGTGGGAGCTGACGTTCGGCGAGACGGGCTGGACCGAGCGGTATCCAGCCAACCCACCCTCCGAACGATATCGGCACGCCATGGCTACGCTCCAAACCAAGGTCATCTTGTGGGGTGGCACAACTTCGGGGGGGTACGAAGCCACTCCGGGACCGTACATGTATGACGGCAATAAGTGGACGTTTATAGGTACCTCAGTTAAACCTAATCCCAGGGTTTCCACAGCAATGGTCTATTTTCCACCACGCCGCTCAATCATTCTGTTCGGAGGCTACTCCTCCCCCAGCGACAAGAATGAGACCTGGGAGTTCACCTTCGAGTCCTCTTGGCCGGACGAGAACTGCACGAACGGAGTGGACGACGACGGCGATTTTGCCACGGACTGTGCTGATCCTGACTGCGAGACTCACCCCAGCTGCTGAGCGCTCACCGCCAGACCTCTTTCCATCATTGCCCAGCGGGTGAGCCCGCCATCGTGTTTCCTGGGGAGGGACTCAGCGCGAGCGCATCCAGGCCGCGAGCACCTTCGCCTCTTCATCGAGGATCTTCTCACCGGTCTTGGCGATGATGCCCTCGGCGATGCGGCCGAGGAGGGGGAACTTGATCTTCGCCATCCCTCGACGTATCCGTTCGGTCTCCAGCGTTCATGACATCCCGCCCTCGATCAGCTACCTGGGCTCCGCACTGCAAAGCGGATCGCTGTTCGTGTTCGCCAACCGCAAGGTGACGCACCTCAAGGTGCTGTGGTTCGATCGCAACGGCTACTGCATGCTCTACAACCAACTGTCTTCACACTACACCTCCTTCGATCGTAGGTGGGCCCCACGCACCTGGAGCGGCGTTACGATATCCTCACCTACCAGGGTAACAAGAGGCGGATCCGGCTGCTCGGTGGTGGCCTGCGGTCCTTCCAGAAGTACGAGTCCGGCAAGGTCGCGGTCAGCGTGCCGATGAGCAACCTGCTGCGTCTTCTTTCGGTCGATCCCGCTCGCATCGAGGAGCTGCGGCTTCTACGGACATCCCGCCAGCCCGTCAGCAGAGGGTCGGGCGTCCGCTCGAGACCGGACTCGCGATCGATCCGGGAGAAGATTGCCAAGAAAGCCGCTGGCACTGCTCTGTGAAGGATTCGGACCTGGCGAGGGGCGGAGGGCGGCGCGTGGGGCAGAGGGCGGCGCGAGGGGCAGAGGGCGGCGCGAGGGGCGGAGGGCGGCGCGAGGGGCAGAGGGCGGCGCGAGGGGCAGAGGGAGGCGCGAGGGGCAGAGGGCGGCGCGAGGGGCAGAGGGCGACGCGAGGGGCAGAGGGCGGCGCGAGGGGCAGAGGGCGGCGCGAGAGGCAGAGGGAGGCGCGAGGGGCGGAGGGAGGCGCGAGGGGCAGAGGGCGGCGCGAGGGGCAGAGGGAGGCGCGAGGGGCGGAGGGCGGCGCGAGGGAGAGGAGGCAGGGGAGGCGCGAGGCAGGGGAGGAGGCGCGAGAAGGCGTCTGATCCCGGCTCGGACGGAGCTCTGGCGAGGCGCCGCCAGGCCCAGCGCTGGCGATGCGCGAGGATCAGGCTGGAGCTGCGCCGAGCCGGACCATCACCCCCGGCAGGGGAAAGTGGACCCAAGCCGCCCGGACCTCCAGGCCCTGCGCGGTCAGCGCCTCCCGATAGGCCTCTAGCTGGCCGCTGTAGTCGAGCGCCTTGGCGGCGCACCGTGGCCGCTGCAGGGGGGCGCTCTTGTGATCCACGATCACGATGCCCCCGTCCGGAAGCCGGAGGAGGAGATCGGCCGTTCCGTTCCACTGACCCCCGGCAGCGGCGGGCGCCGTGAGGGGCGCCTCGGTGAGCCACCGGGAGCCGGGGTAGGTCTCGTTGGCCCAGGCGCGTAGCCGCTGTCCCATGGCGACGATCGAGGCGGCCGGGATGGCGCCCGGAACGCCGAACCCCTCGAGCGCCCGGGCCGCGACGGCCTCGAGCGCCGCCGGGGCGAGGCGGGCCAGGGCCGGGAGCGCGCCGAGGTAGGCGTGGACCGCGTTTCCGATCCGATCCGCTGTTGCGCCCTCGTCGCGGCTCGGATAAACCGGCGCGCCAGGCAGCTCCACGACTTCTAGCGTCGTGGCCGTGGCCGCGCGCTCAGCGAGGCTGGGGTTCCGGTAGCGCGGCGGGTAGGGCACCTTCTCCTCGGGCTCCTCGGGCGGGTCCGCTGGACTGAGACTGATCGTCTCCGCGGGAGGAGGCGCCCGGAGTTCGGTGGCCAGGGCCGGGTCGATGGACTTGATCGAATACTCCGTGGGGAAGCCCCCTTCTTCGCCCGGAGCGCGGTTCTCGCGGGGCAGCAGGTCGTCCACCCCGGGCAGCGTCTCGAGCCAGGGGTACCTCTCGTCGCGATGTGCGATCACCAGTCGGTCCCGGGCGCGGGTGAACCCCACGTAGAGGAGCCGCTGGCCCTCGCGCCGCTCCCGCTCGCTCGCGGCGGCGCTCTCCTCCGTGGCTCGGGCGTCCTTCTCCAGGTCGGACCCGGAGGTGATCCTGCCATACTGATCCCGGCCAAAGGGCCAGGGCCAGAAGCGTAGCCGCCGGCCCTCGAGCGGGTCCTCGCCTCCCGGCATGCCTCCCGTCACCTCGGGCAGAAAGAGATCCGGATCCCGATCCGACTCCAGCTCGAAGAGCACCACCACCGGCCACTCGAGCCCCTTGGCCTTGTGGTAGGTGACCACCGTGACCGCGTCGATCCCATAGGGAGGCGCCAGCATGTCCTTGTCGTTCGCGGCAAGGTCCTCCAGGTGGTGAACGAGGCCCGGGATGGTCGCCGCGGCGCCCCGGCGGGTGGCATCCTCCTCGTAGGCCGCGGCGAGCTGCATGAGCGCATCCAGGGAAGACATCCGCTGGGGCACCTCCCCCCAGGTCCGGCAGGCGCGCTCGAGCTCCAACGCGGCCACCACCTCGCCGATGACCGCCGCGGGAGTGACGGACAGGCGGTCGATCCGCCGGAGCGCCTCCAGTCGCGCGTCTTCGGGGAAGGGCACGACTTCGGCTGCCTCGCCCGAGGCTCGGGCTGCCTCGCCCGCAGCCCGGGCTGCCTCGCCCGAGGCTCGGGCTGCCTCGCCCGCAGCCCGGGCGGCCTCGGTCGCGGCCCGGGCGGCCTCGGCCGCGGCCCGGGCGGCCTCGGTCGCGGCCCGGGCGGCCTCGGCCGCGGCCCGGGCGGCCGCCGCGGCCTGCACCGCGGCGATGCGCTGCTCGAGCCACGCGGGCGGGTCCTCTCCTGGCCCGTCGAGCAGGTGCACTATCGAGGCGGCGGCTAGGCTGTCGCGCCGGTCCGCCACGATCCTCAATCCAGCCATGACGAGGGCGGCCTCGAGGGTCGAAAGCAGTCCAGGGCGCTCTACGAGCGCGGGCAGGCCCAGCTCCCCCAGCGCAGAGGCGACATTCTCGGCGGCCTTGTTCGAGCGGGTGAGCACCGCGATCCGGCCTGGGGTCAGCTCCGGCTCCTCGCGCAGGAGTCGGGCGATGCCGGCGGCGAGGGCCCGGCTATCGTCATCCTTGTTCTTCGACAGGAGCCTCCAGCGTTCGATGCCCCGAGGCAGGGCGGGACGCAGCGGCTGGAGGACGGCGTCGGCGCCGAAGACCGGCTCGAAGAGCCGGCTCACCAGCTCGACCAGCCCCGCTTGGCTCCGCCGGCTCACCTCGAGCTGTCGCCGACGTTCCGCGGGGACCCTCTCGATCACCTGCTCGACGAGCTCGGGGTCAGTGCCGCGGAAGCCGTAGATAGCCTGCTTGGGGTCTCCGACCCAGCGGCTTTCATCGGCGATCTCCGCGAGGCGGCGGAAGATGGCGAGCTGCAGCGGGCTCGTGTCCTGGAACTCGTCCACCGAGACCAGGGAGATCTCCGCGGAAAGGCTCTCTCGGAGGTAGGGCCGGGAGAGGAGCTCGAGCAGCAGGCTCTCGAGGTCGATGAAGTCCACCAGGCCTCGCTCGCGTTTATAGGCAGCGTAGGCCGCGTCCAGGGCTAGGGCCTGCCTGCCCAGCTGGACGACCAACGCGGCGAGGTCCGCCTGCAGCTCCGGTTGGCGGAGCATCTGCGCCGCCGCGTAGCGCATCGGCTCGAGCTGCGCGTTCGGACCTGGTGCGTTCTTCCTGCCCTTCCCGGCGTTTGTCTTCTGGATGCTCAGCACGTCCTTCCAAGTCCATTGCTGCTTCGAGAGAAGCCTGTTGAGCAGCTCGCGGGCTCTTTTCGTGACATCGGTCGAGTCCTTCGACTGGCGCAGCATCTCCAGGCCCTCCGTGGCCGCCGCGCGCAGCTCCGCCATTTCAACGACGGGCCCCGCTCCCCCGCGGGACGCGAGGATTTCGACGAGCCGCCGGCAGCCCGCGTCGAGCTGCGCCAGGAAGGCTTCGTCCGGGATCTGGTTTTCACGCTTTTTCGCGAGGAGCCCCACCACGAGCTCCTGAGGTCTGGCGATCTCCAGGCGCCGCGCCAGCTCGGCGAGCTCTGCCCAGGAGAAGGGATCCATCAGCTCGAGGACCTCTTCGATCGTCCGTTTGGCCCCGGCCTCGTCCAGGATCTCCAGATGGGGCGAGAGCCCCATTGGCAGGGCGTATCGGGACAGGAGCGCGTGCGCGACGGCGTGTACTGTTCCGATGGCGGCCTGGTCGAGCTGGCTCGCGAGGGCCAGGCGCCGCGTCGGCTCCACGTCGGGGAGCGTCAGGACGGCCCGCTCAAGCCGGCTCCGCAGCTCCGCCGCCGCCGCCCGGGTGAAGGTCGTCGCGACGATGCGCGCCGGGGCGGCCCCGGCCGCGATCCTCTCGGAGAGGTCCGCGCAGAGGTCGTAGGTCTTTCCCGAGCCCGCGCCGGCCCGGACGAGGGTCACGTTTTCCATCAGCGCAGCTCCTTCAGCCCGCAGATCAGGCCGTAGTCGCAGTACTCGCAGGCAGGGTAGCGCTTGCCATAGCTGCTCACTCCGAGCGCACCCTCGAGCCCCAGCCGGACCTCCTGCGGCCAGTCTTCCGGGGCCTGGAGCGGGCGGGCGGGCACGGGCTCGGCGCCAGAGAGCCAGGCCTCGGTGTTCCGCAGCGCCGTGACGAAGGTCTGCCAGACCTGGTCGATGGCCGGCCCCTCCACCACGTTCAGCGGGCCATCGCCCCGTAGCCGGCTGCCCGATGGCGTGTGCAGCACGGCCTCCCGCAGGATGAGGTAGCCGACCGCCGGCGTCCGTCCTCCCGCCTCCTGCGACCTGGCGCGAGCGTAGGTCGCGAGCTGCAGAGCCCGGCCTTCCTCGAGCTGGGCCGCACGGCTTCCCTTGCCGTACTTGAGGTCCACCACCGCCTCCTCCCCTTGCCCGGTCACCCCGAGGCAGTCGATGCTCCCGGTGAGCGCCCGGTCCTCGACCGTGCCCGTCACAGGCACCTCCATGCCCGCCACGCGGTACCCGCCAGCGGCGAGCGCCGAGACCAGCGTGCTCGTCGCCGAGAGGAGCTGCTGCCGCAGCTCCAGGGCCTGCACCGCCTTGGCCGGCAGGGCGAGGGGCGCGGCGTCCAGGGGCAGCCGCTCGTCGAAGACCTGCCCCACCTGACCAAGCGCCGCCTCCACCGAGGGAAGCGGCCCGCCTCCCCCTAGGACCCGCCGCAGCACGTCGTGGCAGAAGGTACCCATGAGGAGCGCGTCCGCGGGCAGGGAGGCCACGAAACCTTTGCGGAGACCCGCCTGGTAGTAGCAGACCCAGCGGAGCGGGCACTGCAGGCGGACCTCCAGCTCCGAGGCCGAGCTTTGATCCCGGTCCACGAGGAGCCCGGGGGGCAGGGGCCAGAGGGGCCGCCTGCCAGGCTGCGGCGCGCGCGGGGTGGTTAGCCTCGCCACCTCCCAGGGGCCCACCAATGCCTCCCCGTCCCCGGCGGCCAGGGACTCCAGGGCCACCGGATCCCGGACCTCCCCCGCCTCGAGGGCCGAGAGGAGCTGCAGCCACACCGGGTGCGGCCGCTTCTCCGCATCGCCGGGCAGCGCCACCGCCACGAGCGCTTCGGACGCCCGTGCGAGGCCCCGCCGCTCCGCCCTTCGCCTCGCGTCGGCCTCGCCCGCCCCGTCGTCCACTTCCACGCCTCTGCCAGCGAGCTGGGCCCGCTCGAGCGCGGTCCAGCGTCGGACCTTCCCCTGCTCGGTCCCGAGACCGAGCCAGATCAAGCGCGCGCAGGGAGCCTCCACCTCGGCCAGGGTGCGGGCCAGCCGTGGGGCGCCCGCCCGTTCGGGGCGAGGCTGCGTCCCAGCGCCCTCACCGCGCACCGCCTCCAACATCTTCATGAGCTGCGCCTCGGAGAGCGCCCCGCCCGTGGTGGCCGCCAGGTCCCCGAGGGCCTTCGCCTGCCCCGACGCCAGCCAGTAGGCCGCAGCCAAGGTGTCCCGCCCCTCCCCCTCGAACATGCCCGCGCGCCGGGCCGCCCAGGCGGCCACCCTCTGACAACGAGCCTTCACCTCGTCCACCGGCAGCGGGTCGCCCCAGCGGCGCTCTGGCACCGACAGCCAGTCGGCGATCGTCTGCCTCGTATTGCCATCAGGATCCTCGGCGTCGGCGGTGGCCGCGGCGATCGCCTGTTCCCAGGCCTGGCTTCCCAGGCCGGGCTGCTCTCCGAGGGCGCGCAGAAGAGCGTAGGCCAGCCTGGAAGGGACTGGCCCCTGGGGGAGTGACAGCAGAGCGAGGAGCGTCTCCGGGTCCACTGGGCCCCAGGCCAGCCGTAGCGCCAGAGGCAGCACCTGCAGCGCCGGGTGCGCC
>JAVEWA010000232.1:0-9717 GCA_034004785.1 Polyangia bacterium | reverse complement strand
GGCGCAGCAAGAGCAGAGGCGGAGGGCGCGGCGGTGGAAAGAAGCACCAGGCCAAACAGGAAAGAGTGCAGGGAGAGAGACTTGATCATTGGAGGATCTCCACCTGGAACCTGCTTGTTCCCTGACCGGGAAGAGACCCTAACACAGACGGAAAGCGCCACCAATACGTAGGTCAGGGATCGACGGCAGCCGATCCGAGGATCGGGGCCACTTGGACGAGCGGGCTAAGAGATCTTGATGGCCTCGTCGGGGCACTCCGAGGCCGCCTCGCGTATCTCGGCCTCGTTACCCTCGATGGCGTCCTCGTTCACCGTCGCCTTGTCGTCCTGAACGACGAAGACGTCGGGAGCGATGGTCTCACACACGCCGCAGCCTGTGCAATCGTCGGAAATGGTCACTTTCATGGCATGTCTCCTTTTTCGAAACCTGAGAAAATACCCCGGCCCGGTATACCAATCCGGGCCGTCGAAAAATACCAGCCACGTCTCTATAGCAAGATTTGCGAGATGACAAGTCCCAAGGAACCCGCCGAGGGCCCTCAGCCGGACTCCTCGCCGAAGATGGGGCCAGCCGAGCGTGCCCCGAGGAGATCCCGCAGCACAGCGTGTCTGGGGAGGCCGAGGGAAGGGTCTTCAGCGAGGATCTCCCGGGCCAGCCTCCTGGCCTCTCCGAGGAGGCGCGGCTCGGCGGCCGCCGCCGTCAAGCCAAGGTCCGATGCTCCCGCCTGCCGCAGGCCGAGAAGCTCGCCAGGACCTCGGAGCTTCAGGTCCTCCTCCGCAATCCTGAAGCCATCCGCGGTTTCCTCCATGACCTTCAGACGAAGACGCGCCTCTTGGGACGCGCTCTCCTCCACGAGGAGCAGGCAGATCGCCTCGGCCCCTGCCCGCCGCCCCACGCGGCCCCGGAGCTGGTGGAGCTGGGAGAGGCCGAAGCGCTCCGCGCTCTCCACGACCATGATCTCCGCCTCCGGCACGTCCACCCCTACCTCCACGACAGTGGTCGCGACCAGCACCGCGAGGCGTCCCTCCCTGAAGTCCCTGAGCACGGCGATCTTGTCCGAGATCGGGAGACGGCCATGCAGCAGCCCCACTCCGTGGGGCGCGAGACGCGAAGCGAGATCCAATGCTGTCCGTTCGGCGTCTGCGACCTCCAGAACTTCGGACTCGGCCACCAGCGGGCACACCACGAAGGCCCGCCGTCCGGCCTGAAGGTGCCCGAGGATCCTCTCGTATACCCTCGGGCGCTGCGCCGATGGAAAGACGAAGGTTTTGGGGCTCACCCGCCCACATGGGAGCTCGTCCAAGGCCGAGAGGTCCAGATCCCCGTACAGCGTCAGCGCCAAGCTCCGAGGTATGGGAGTAGCGGTCATCACTAAGAGGTGCGGGCTCTTGCCTCCCCCCTCCTCTCCCTTGCCTCGCAAAAGGGCGCGCTGCGCCACTCCGAAGCGATGCTGCTCATCCACTATCACGAGGGACAGTGCATCGAAGACCACTCTATCAGAGAGCAGGGCGTGGGTCCCCACCACCATGGGCAAGCTCCCCGCCCCGAGGAGCGCGAGGGTGGACTCGCGAGCCCCCCTGGGGGTGGAGGCGGTGAGCAGCGCGAGGCGGCGTCCGAGCCGCTCCATCCATGGTGCGAGCGTGGCGTGGTGCTGCGCGGCGAGAATCTCCGTGGGCGCCATCAAGGCCACCTGGCCCCCAGCTGCCATGACCTGCGCCGCAGCGGCAAAGGCCACCGCCGTCTTTCCAGATCCCACGTCCCCCTGGACAAGGCGCTGCATGGGCTCTGGGCGGCCGAGATCCTCGGCGATCTCCGCGATGACCCGCCGCTGCGCCCCAGTTGGCTCGAAGGGGAAGATCCCCGCTGGAAGAGGCGCCAAGGGACAGGGCAGCGCACCTAGCCTCTTGACCTCTCGCCTCCTCTGGGCCAGGGCGAGCTGCGACAGAAAGAGCTCATCAAAGAGAATCCTGCGATGCGCGCCGCTCCGCCTCTCTCCGAGGGCCGTCACCTCCTCGTCGCCAAGGTCGGCGCCAGGCAGATGGAGTCGCCTGAAGGCCTCGGCGCGCCCCGGAAGGCCGAGCGCGTCCATGATGGCCTTGGGGAGAGGCTCCGGGGTCAGCTCCTCGGCCTGGGCCGCCGCCTGCGAGCAGAGCCGCCGGATCAGCGCCGAAGCCACTCCCTCGACAGTGCCGTATCGAGGCAAGACGCCCTCTCCGCCTGGCTCCTCCCCCGGCGGGATCTCCCTGATGGTGGGGTGCGCCATCTGGAGCTGGCCCTTGTGCTCCCTGACCGTGCCCGCCACCAGCAGCTCCGCGTCCAGGGGAGCGGCCTTGGCCAGCCCGGGCCACGCCCTGAACCATCGGCAGATCAACGTGGCCTCGCCTTCACTCAGCCGCGCCTCGAAGAAGCGGCGTCCCTTCCACCCGCGAAAGCCCGCCTGGGTGACTCTCCCCCTGGTGAGCAGGGAGCGCCCAGGCTCCACAGAGGCCAGGGGGACGAGCTTGCGATGATCCTCGTAGGCGATTGGCAGCCAACCGAGCAGGTCCCGGGGGCTGCAAATGCCCCGGGCGGCCAGACGCTCTGCCGTCCGGGGGCCGCAACCCTTGAGGCCCAGCAGCTCCGGCGCGGGGCAGGCAGCGCGACCTTCCCGGGCCGGTTTGCCGCGGCTACCCCCTCCCTCTGTTAGCGCCAGCTCTCCGGCCGCCAGGAGCCGCAGCCCCCTGGCGAGGAGCATGGACCTCTCGGTTGGTGTCAGCCCCACGAGTCCCTCGAGCTGGGCCGCCCAGGCCGCCGCCGCCTCCGAAGACGCCCCCCCTCGGGTGGCTCCGGCCAAGATGAGGATCTCCCCTGCCAGCCGCTCGGCCAAGGCCGCGTCGGACGGCCAGCGCCACAGGGCCTCCTGCAGAAACGACCCGAGGGAGCTGTTGGCGCGGGAGGTCACGAACGGAAGGTGAACTTCAGCTCGTAATCGCAGAGGTGGAAGACATCGCCCTCGTCAATGCGCTTGTTGTCGATGCGCATGCCCTTGTAGTCGATGCCGTTGGTGGAGCCCAGGTCCTTGATGTAGTAGACGCCGTTGCGCCGGATCACGGCGGCGTGCTTGCGGGAGATGTTTCCGTCCTTGATGGGAAGATCGGCGGTCTTGGAGCCACGACCGATGATGAACTGGTCCTTGTCGATGGGGAGCCGCTCGTTGTTGAAGATCAGATAGAGGGTCGGAACGGCGGCGGCGGCAGGCTCCGCCGCGGGCGTACGGAGGCGGGCCGGAGTTGCAGCCGCAGCACCGCTGCTTGCCTGTCTCCGCATTCCTGGAGGGGGCGGGGGCGCCCCCCGTTGGGCTGGTTGTTGCCGACCTGACCTTGCGGGCGAAGCGGCCTGAGGCGCCGGGGTCGTCTCGCCCTCCGCAAGAGCGCGGGCCGCCTGCCCTACCGGACGGCCTGAATGCTTTGCTGGCGCGGGATCCACCACGGCTGCCCTGGGCGACTCCTGAGTGCCCCCAGCGGCCATGTAGTTCTTGCTCCGCGCATAGTAGCGCATCGCCTCGTTTATCAAATAGTCGATGGAGCAATCGAAGTCGTTCGCCATCTGCTCGAACGTGTCCCACAGCACGTCCCGGCAGTAGAAATGGCGCATTGTCTTCTTGCTCTGGTCCATCGATCCCTCGCTCCTTGACGGGCCTCCTTAGGATGACTATCGGCCTTGGACAGACCTTACTTGCTCTTCGAGAGAGTTTCCACGGCTTTTTTAGCCCTCTCACCCAGGGTCGCGCCCAACCAATCATCCCCCCGAAGGGAAGTCTTGTCCTCGATCAGGCCTCGCAATGCCGAGAGGTCCCTCTCCAGTCCCTCCCGCGGCAATAGCTCTCCGAGGGCGAGCCCCTCGACCGCCACAGCCCTTGCCACCCACGAGGGCTGCCCCAGCCCGAAACGCAAGCCCTCGAGGAGGTCATTGCGCATACCGGGGCTCTGTTTCCAGACGTAGATGGCGCTGTCGAGGAGCGTCTGGTTCAAATATCCAAGGGGATAAGCTTCGTCCGTCGTCAGCTTGGAGTAGCCCATCTTGAGGGCCCGGGTGGGTCCGTGGCGCATCAGGAAACCAACGCAGAGGAGCCGCAGGAAGGTCCTGATTCCGGCCGAATCTGCGTCCTCCAGCTTCGGGTTGGGGGCGCCCACGAAAGTCGAGAGCCCCTCGAAGGTCTGATCTCCCGGGAAGAGCATCGCCGTTTCGAAAAGATGCTCGACGTAGCTCACCCCTCGCACCGTCGGGTTGGGCAAGACCTTCCCCTGATTCACCTCTGCCATCAGCCGGTTCAGCTCCGCGATCACCGCGTCCCTCACGCTGTCCCCCACCAGGCCTCGCTCCCGCTGCGCCGCGATCCGCAGGGCAATGACGGCCATGGCGCGTACCTTTACTTCGGGCTCCTGGCGCATGAGCCCCTCGAGGAACCCCACGCCCTCGTGGCCACCAATGGCCCCGATGGCGAGGAGGAGGCCTCCCTCGTTGGCAAGAGCGAGCTTGAAGTTCTCCCTGGCGGCCTGGATGAAGCGGCGAGCCGTTTCGGCTCGCACAGCCGGCCCGGCGGTCTTCCAGAAATATCCGAGCAGGCAGCCTGGGGAGACCACCTGTTCCTTGTCGTAGATGAAGAGACGAGGGTGATCCACGGGAGTGATGGCCGCGATGAGGTTGGCGCCTCGCCGCCCAAAACTCTTCAAGATCCTCTCTATGTTGTGGTCGCCTCCGCTACCGTGAGGGCCCTCCACGATCCACCGGGTGAGGGTCTCCTCCACGACGCGGCGCTTGGGCGGACTCGCGAAGAACCAGGCCGAAAACAGACCGTCCTTGGCGCGCACCACCGCAGCCTCGTCCCCCTCTGGCTTCTTCACGATCCCTACGAGACTATCAATCAGGTCGCCGGCGATCCCTTGGCGATCGGAGACCCGCGCGCGGTAGAGGGCCCGCTCCAGCTCGTAGAAGCGCTCCAGGCGGACGAGGGCGAGGGCGGCCTCCCTGCGCACCCCCATGGACTGCTTGCCGTCAGAAACCACGCGGGACAGGCGATAGGCATCCTCGTGCTCGGCCCACTCCTTCACCCGGTCCTTGCTGACCTTGCACCCGCCCATAGCCGCCAGGGCGCACAGGGCAATGGGGAGCAAGACCGGCAAGGGCCACCTGCAATCGACGTCCAGGAGGCGCCGGACAAGAGACGGAGTCGCCGTCTGCTTCATCGTATTCTCCAAGGCCGGTATCCTAGCGATCCACTCTCGAGGCGTCAAGCCAGTGACCCTAATGGTTTTTCCTTGATGGGCTGCCGTAACCCAAGCGCCCGCTGCGATCCCCGCAAAGCGCCTTTTTCTCGCCGGGCAGCCAGGCCTGCTGATAGACTCCCAGCCCTAGGGCCCCGCCTGGGTCCACCTCGATCCAGATGTTGAAACTCACTGCACCCACCCGAGGGCTCCCTCCGCCTCGAAGCTTCCATGGCGCGCACTCCTTGAGCGTCCTCTTCCTCGGAGCTGCCCTCGTCATCGGCGGCGCGGGACGGCTTCGAGCCACCCCCCTCGAGAACAGCCGCCATGGAGGCCTGAACCGCTCGAGTACGGTCGAGCCTCACCCGGCCTCTCTTTTCAGGAACCCCGCGGTGGTAGGGCTCCTCGAGGGCACCCACCTGTTCCTCGACGGCACGGTCCGGCTGGAGCTCGGCAGGATCCACCGGACCGACATCGACAGAAGCACCGGGGTGCCTGGCCCTGGAGCCAATCTGCGCTTCGAGTCAGAGTCCTTTGCCCACGTGACTCCCGATTTCTACTTCGCCGCCACCTCGGATCTAAATACCAACCGGGTCGTGCTGGGGCTGGCCGTCTTCACGCCGTTCTCTGAGCTGCAGAGGTTCCCTGATCCGGCCTCGTCCCAAACCCCCGCCGGCCTGGAGCCGAGCCGCTACCACAGGATCCGGAGCGACTGGTTCCACCTGTTCGTGCTGCCGGCTGTAGCCGTCAGGATCCACGACAGGTTCCGTCTAGGGCTCGGCCTTGGCTACGTCCGGTCCATGCTGCGCATGGCCTTCTCGAGGGACTGCGCCATCAGATCGTGCAGGACAGGGATCTCTGCCCCGCCCTTCGAAAGCCCCACGGCCCAGGAGAGGGTGGAGGTCTCTGGCGCGGAGGACAGCTTCTTCTTCAACGTGGGTGTCCTCGTCCGCCTGCCCTCCCAGGTTGACCTGGGCCTCGCCTACCGGAGCAAGGTGGTGGGAGTGCGGCAGGACGACATCCGCGCCGAGGGCAACGCCGAAATCCGCCGCTACGTCGAGACGAGCGGTGGCTGGGAGAGCATCCGGGGAAGGGCGCGCACCGAGTACGAGATACCGGACTCCCTGGCCTTGGGGGTGAAGTGGAACCGCCAGCCCTGGGACTTCGCATGGGGATTCGAGTGGGTGCGCTGGAGCGTACACAAGGATCTCAGCTTCACCCTCACGGGGAACGCCTTTCGCGCGGCCGACATGGCAAACTGGGACCTCCGCTTCAAGCGGTATAGAGGTTTCCAGGACGTCTTCCGGGCCTCGTTCCTCGCGGGTTATACCTTTCGGGAGGGTCTGGTGCTCTCCTTCGGCGGCCTCTTCGAGTCCTCGGCGGTCCCAAAACGCTGGCTGGCAGCCGACGCGGTGGACGCTCACAAGGCAGATCTTCTCCTGTCTCTCCTGTGGCGACCACACCGCTCCGTGGGAATCCACGTGGGATACAGCTTCACTCTCTCCCCGGACGTCAGGGTCGAGAAATCCGGCTTCGATCCCCGCTACACCACGCAGTGCGTCGAGGATCAGGTTGACATCCTCTGGAGCGAGGCCTGCCGCCTGGTCTCCCAGGGCAAGGGGCTCCCCACCGGGGCAGGGCAGTACTGGCACATGGTGCATCGTCTCGGGATCGGGGTATCCTACGACTTCTGGTAGGCGCGCCTGCGCCACCCGCGGCGAACCTCTGGAGACCGTGTCCATGCGCAGCCACCCAATCACATCAGCGCTACACCTGATCCTCCCCCTGCTGCTCGTGGGATGTCCCAGGACGCCGGGGTCTTTGGCCCCTCGCGCCGAGGACGAGGCAGGGCTGCCTCCCCTGCCGGCCTTCGCCGCCGTGGAGCCGAGCAGCGAGGAGCGGCTCGCCGACGCCTTGCAGGTCTTTGAATCCACGCCTCCTGGGGCCCGGCAACGAGCGGCCCTTCGAGAGAGCCTCGCAAGGCACCTGACAAGAGCTCTCCCTTCCGTCCTAGCAAAGGGGCAGGATGGGGATGGATACAAGCGGTTCCGCCTTCTCATAAGTCTCTATCGCAACGAGTTGGCCCGGGGCGAGCGCCAGCTCGGAGAGCAGGAGCTCGCTCCCCTCGCCAAGGCCGCCCGCCTGCTGCACAAGGCCTTCTCCAAACGTGGGGCTGCGCTCGAGACCTTGACCGCCCTCGGAGTGCTCGAGACAGTGGACGCCTCCTCTCGAAACAGGTGGCAACGAGAGTTCGACCAGGTCGTGGACTGGCTCACCGAGCTGGAGGAGCCCCTGCTGGGCTCCGTGGTCCCATTCAACGATCCTGGCGAGGCCCTCGGAAAGGTCTTCGAGCTCTGGCCTTCGCCCTTCGTCCGAGAGCGTCTCTCCTTGCTCCTGACGCGCCAGTACGTGGCGATCCGCCCCTTCCCCCTGCTTCCCAAGCTGCCCACCGACCGGCCTTATCGCCTGGCGCTGGACGCGGCCAATACCTTCCCCTGGGAACGCCTGCGCCTTCTCCTCCTGGAAGGCGACACCTACCGGGCGAAGAAATACCTGGATTCCATGAGGGCGCAGGGAGGAGGCGATCAGCGGCTCCTCGGCCTCGCAACCCTGGCCCTCGGACCAAAGGCGACCTCGAAGGACTGGATCGCCCTCGCCGAGGCCTACGCACCCAGGTGGCCCTCCTTCACCCAGGAGATCTGCTCGAGGCTCGCGAAGGCCGATCCGAGCGATGCGAGCGCCCACTTCTGTTTGGGCTCCCTGGCCCTGGGCCGCGAACGGACCCTGGTGGCCATCGGCCACCTGGCAGATGCGCTTCGCGCCAACCCCAGGCACCGCGAGGCGTGGGAGCGCTTCGCCGCCGCCTATCTCGACCGGCTGGTGGCGCTGCTCGGGCAGGAGCGACTCGATCAGGTGGAGCGGGAGGTGCGCTTCCTCGAGCTCTTCCACGGGGCCGCCCAGAAGCGATGGCCAGGCAACCCTCTGAAGACCTCTCTGGCGGACGTTTACTTCGTGCTCGGTCGAGGCCTCTTCAACGAAGGCCGCATAGACGAGGCTGTCCGCACCCTCGAGCGGGCAATGCGCCTCAAGCCCACGCCGCAGATCCATATGCAGCTCGGCGAGATCCACTTCTGGAGGGGCAAGCACCGCCAGGCCATCAGGAGCTTCCAGGACGTCTACGCAGACCTCAAGGATGGCTCGGCCTGGCGGGCCTACTGGGAGCTGCGCCTGGCCCCGATTGTGGCTCGATCCCACTCCGAGATCGCCAAGCAACTTGACCGGGACGCCAGCAAGACATCGGATCTGCCGACGCGGGTGAGCCTCGAGCGCGCCGCCAAGACGGAGCGGGCCACCGCAGACCTCGTGCGCAGCCACGCGCTGCAGGTCGGGAAGGCCTTGCTCACGAACTTCAGGAGCAACAACCTGCGGGCCGAGATCCTCTATCACGTAGGCTGGATCTTCTGGCAGGCGGGACAGCAGAGGATCGCGCTCCAGTCCTTCAACACCGCGCTCGACGAGGCGCCGAACCGCTCCTCCACCTACGTGGACGTCATCTCCTTCCTGGTTATGCGCGGCCACTTCGACGACGCCCTCGACGCCTACCACCGGGCGCTCGCCCGGCCCGAGGTGAGCGAGTATCTCAAGGCCTACTGCACCTTCTGGATCCTGGACCTCGGACGCCGGGCCAAGGTGGACCCCGAGCGCCTCGGCCTGGCGGAGGTTTACCTCCGACACCTGAGGGGATCGCAGTGGTTCCACCGCCTGGCCCGCTTCGTGCGCAAGGAGCTGACCTACGAGGCTCTGGCCAAGGAGGCCACCACCAAGGGGCAGCGGGCCGAGCTGGACTTCTACCACTCCATGGCGCTCCTCGAGCAGGGCAAGGCCCGGGAGGCGCGAGCTCTCTGGCAACGCATCGTGGACTCGGAGATGATGGCCTTCTTCGAGTACAAGATGGTCAGGAGCTACCTGGCGAGCGGCGCTCCGGAGAAGCCCGAGGCCCCCCCGGCTCCCTGATCGAGCCCTTCTTCCACGCTGCCGCGATGGGCCTGGGACCAACTGGAAGAACGACCGAGGCGGCTCGACGCTGCCGCTAAGGGACAGGCCTTCTGGAAGGACGAGAGGGGTGGTTTGGAGCGCCCGGCCGGGGCGCTCGGGAGCTGGAAGCGCGGGTTTGGATCTAGCTAGGGAGTGACCGGCTCATCGGCCAGACAAGGAGAGAATACGTCCCAGCAGTTGGCCGCCACGCAGCTCAGCTCGTCAGCGGAGGCGAAGCAGCCCGCCTCCGCCGCGCAGGCCTGGGCCTGGGCGTAGAGGTACTGGGCCTTGGGCGTGGCCGACTCGAAGCACTCCATCTGAAGGCAAATGACATAGTCAAGTGGATCGGGGTAGGTCGTATCGCAGTTGATCAGGCAGTTGGGGATATCTGAGCAGGTGAGCCCCTCGACGTTGTACTCGCAGCAATCGGAGATCGGAA
>JAVEWA010000231.1:0-9722 GCA_034004785.1 Polyangia bacterium | reverse complement strand
CCCGAGATCTGCGACACTCTGGACAACGACTGCAACGGCCTGGTAAACGACGGTCTGGACGAGGGCGGCGCAGACTGCGGTGCGGGGGTGTCCATCCCGCTGCCCGACAGGCCCGAGAACGGGACCAACAACTCGGTGAGCGGCACCATCACCCAGGGAGACGTGGACTGGTACGCCATAACCTTCACGGACGCCGCGGGCTATCCCAACGCCTTCAACATCAGGCTGGCGCTCAGCTCCAACGCCGGAGTGGTGCGCATGGACGTCCTGAAGAACAACTGCTCGACGCCTATCACCTGCGGCTCCGGGACCAACCTGAACATCACGGAGCTCTCCTGGAACGCCTTCGGGGAGACCAGCTCGGCCTGCAGCGGTGGAGCCCAGCCATGCCCGGCTAGCCACACCCAGACCCTCTACATCAAGGTTTACAAGATCGGCGGCTCGGTCTGCGAGCCCTACACCCTCACCGCCACCAACGGCTAGAGGCCGCCCACTCGGTGCTGAGATCGATCTAGCCGAGGAGGCGCTCCCGCTCCCCAGGGCCAAATGCCCTCACCACCCCGAACTCGCCGTCGTAGCCCGCCTTCAGATGCACAGCGCCCTGTCGCATGCGCCTGACCGCCTCCCCGAGCAGCGGCACACCAGCCTTCTCGAGGGCTTCGATGGAAACGCTACGAAGCAGGCCCAGCTCCGGCCCGAGTCGCTCGAGCAGGCCCTCGTAGACCCGCGCGACTCCCTTGGTCCGAGCGCCCTGCCCCAGGCACTCGCCCAGGACCTCCGCGAGTGGGATGAGGCTCTGGAAGGGCAAGGCTCCCGGGGGCCTGGCCCCCCAGGGACGGTCCGCGAGCTCGGCCACCCGGCTCATCACGCCCTCGGTGACCATCTTTCCGCAGCCTGGGCAGCGCCCAAACCTCTCCCGGGTCTCCTCGGGCGTCATGCGCGCCCCGCAGCGTCGGCAGCCATCCAGGTGATACTTGCCTTCCTCGGGGAAGAACTCGAGGGTGCCGCCGCAGCGCCCTGGATCCCCGCTCCCGAGGGCCTCGAAGAGGGCGTCGTACTCGAGGGCCACATGGAGCGCGTTCGCCTCGCGCCCCAGCTTGGAGGGAGAGTGGGCGTCCGAGTTGGACACCAGGGTGAGACCGTCCAGCGCCGAGAGCCGCCAGTTCATGGGCGGGTCCGACGAGAGCCCCGTCTCCAGCGCAAAAATGTGCGAGGTGAGATCGCCGAAGCACTCCTCGAGGGCGTCGAACCCGCTCTTCGAGCCGAACAAGCTGAACCAGGGAGTCCAGACATGGGCAGGTATCAATCGGGCCCTTGGCGAACACCCGAGAGCCATCTCCAGGAGATCGCGGCTGTCCAGGCCGAGGATGGGCCTGCCGTCTGACTCGATGTTTCCAACGCGGGCCAGGGCCCGCCGGAACCGACTGGCCGAGTCGAGGTCGGGCATGAAGACGAGGTTGTGGACTCGCCTGACCCGCCCATGGCGCTGGTAGATCGAGCTGATCTCCACCTGGAGCACGAAGCTCACCTCGGCCTGGCAGGCCGCGGGCACCTCCCTCGAGACCTGGTCGGCCAGATCCTTCCTGAGGACGAAGAGGCCCGAATCCTCGACTGGCACCAAGTCCTCCCGGATACGGCAGAACCACTCGGGGTGGGTGAAATCCCCCGTGCCCAGGAGGCCGATGCCCTTCTTCTGTGCCCAGAGGGCCAGATGAGGCAGATCGCAGTCGCCGCTCGTAGCCCTCGCGAGGTACGAGTGGACATGTAGATCCGCCAGCAGCTCGCGAGGCTCGGTGAAATGCATGGCCGGCCCCGAGGATACGCCAATCAGCTTCCGCGCGGAGGGAGGATCGCCACCATGGGACAGCGCCTCAGAATTCTGACGCCCACCATGCTCGGAGACAATCGTTTTTCCAGGTCGGAATCCTGCCGCCGGGCCGCCCTGGGATATCCTGTGGAGCCTGGACTGGCCTCTCTTGCAGTGCGCCGGAAACAGGAGGGACATGGCAAAAATCCAGCCGTCCATTCCTGCCCCCTCGAAACCACAGATGAAGTAGCCCTGGCAGGCTCGGGCGGAAAAGGAGCCGCGCCAGGACAGGCACGTATGTTGCAAGACCCTGGACCACAGGCGAAACACGCTCCGAGGCAGCCGCCAGGATCCCGACGCGAGGAAGCCCATGACCCCAGATACCCGTTACGGCATTCGGACCATGACCCTGTCTCGCCTGGTGCACTCCCTGCCGAGGGAGGTCATGCAGATCGCCATGCTCTTCGACGGCCAACGCCGCCTGTGGGAGGTGCTCAGGGACAGCCCGCTGCCTGGCCGGATGACGATGTCGGTGGTGGGCAGGCTCCGGTCGCTCGAGGTGCTCGCCGAATCACCGCCCGCTGATGCCGCCCAACCGCAGGCCCCGGGCCCCGAGCAGGCCATCGCCTCTTCCCGCCTCACGGAGACATCTCAGGGCGCTCTTGCGCGCATCCGCCCCGCGCCGCCCCCGGTTGACCCAAGGGATGCGCCGGCCGTCACGGTGAGCTGCCCTCTCCTCGGGGTGGAGCCTTCACGAGGGGGCATGGAAGCGCCTGCGCCCTTCATCGAGCCTCCCACGCCGGCAGCCGAGGACCAGCCCTCGCCGGCGGCCCAGGAGGAGCCCCCACCCGCGGCCCTCGTGCACCCCGCACCAGCGGCAACCCGGGAGCCCGCCCCGGCGTCCTGCGAGCGGGCGCCGTCCCCGGCCCCCGAGGATGCCCTGGCCGCGGAGCAGGCCTTTGCAAGAGCCCCGGATCATGCCCTCTCCTTCGACGAGGCCGAGCAGCGCTTTTTCGAAAGCTGGGTCCCTGAGGACGACCAGGTGGACACCTTCTGGGACCTGGAGGAGAGCCCGAGGCAGCGCCAGCGGGCCCGGAAAAGGGCCAGGAGGCTCCAGCAGGGCGGCTGGTTCCGGCAGATCCTCTCCCTGTTCTAGAACGAAGCCCTTGGTCCTAGGGCGCGGCCACTTCTTTCAGGAGCACCTCCACCCGCCTGTTCGTGGCGTGGCAGGCTTTGGTCTTGGCTTGGCAGAGGAGCTTGGACTGGCCCGCGCCCACGGCCTCGAGCCGCTTGGGATCAATCCCCAAGCCCTTCAGGAAGGTCACGACGGCCTGGGCTTGGGCCTGGGTGATTCGCAGGGCGTACTCGCCAGGAGTGCGGAGGTCGGTGTGGACCACGATGGCCACCTTGCGAAGGGCTGGGGTGGCCCGGAGCTGATGAGCAAGCTGCGTAAGAACGGGACCCGCACCAGGCACCACCCTTGTCGATTCGCCAACGAACTGCACCTGGTTCTTCGAGAACTGGATGGTGCCCCTCGATTCCGTGCCAGGCTTCAGATCTATGATCAGGGCAGATGGGCCCTTGTCCGGGCAGCCATCCTCATCCTCGACACCATTGATGGTCTCAGGCTTTCCAGGGCATAGATCCCGACCGATGCAGCGGTCCCGGAACTTGTGGAGGTTCTTCTGGATGGTGGGGTTGTCGTCGCAGACCCCGTCGTTGTCGTCGTCGGGATCCGGGCAGCCGTCCTCGTCTTGGAACCCGTCCTTGTCCTCGGGCTCGTTCGGGCACTTGTCGGCCTCGTCGAGGATGCCGTCTCCGTCATTGTCCGGGTCCGGGCAGCCGTCCTCGTCTTGGAACCCGTCCCGGTCCTCGGGCTCGTTCGGGCACTTGTCCAGGCTGTCCTGGACGCCGTCCTCGTCGGCGTCCAGCATGTGGTCGGGGCAACCCTTGGTGGCGGCTGGGCCCTTCACGAGGGGGCAGTTGTCCTCCTTGTCCGGGATGCCGTCGCCGTCGTTGTCGAGGTCCGGGCAGCCGTCCTCGTCCTGGAACCCGTCCTTGTCCTCGGGCTCGTTCGGGCACTTGTCGGCCTCGTCCGGGATGCCGTCCCCGTCGTTGTCGGGGTCCGGGCAGCCGTCCTCGTCCTCGAACCCGTCCTTGTCCTCAGGGAGGTCCGGACACTTGTCCAGCTCGTCGGGGATGCCGTCTCCATCCCGGTCCGGGAGGCGCGGCGTGAAGCGAACGCCAAGGAAGGCCCTGAAGTCGGGGGTGCCGATGCCGCCCACCAGGCCGGCGTTGGCCCCAGCGAGGAGGTCCACCCCCCTCGGGAGCCGATAGGCGATGGCGCCACCGGCCTCCAGCGGGTTTCGGTCCACGCCAGCGGTGAAATCGGTGCGCCCGAAGAGCTCCACCAGGATGCGAAGTGGGACCTTGGCAATGGGCCTCACTGCCAGGGCGGCGCCATAGGTGAGCTGCTGCCCCTGCTCGAAGTTATCGAAGAAGCGAGCCTGCTTGGGCCTGAAGACCGCCCCGAGGTTCACCGAGGCCTGGACCACGGGATGGACGTACTCGGCGATCACCCTGGGCTGCAAGGTGGCGCTGCGCTCCCCCACGAAGCCCTCGGCCAGGCGGCCAAGTGGGGCCGTGATGGCGAGGTGCGCGCCCACCGCGAAGCCGAGCGGCTTGCCCCAGATGTGCACCTTGGCGTGGAGCGCCGGGTCACCCCAGGCAAAGGCGCCGAGGTCGCCGTCTGGCGCGGGCTCGCCCGCTGCCGTGAGGGTGGTGCCCACCATGTAGAGCCCGAGGGGCATGGACAGGCCCAAGGACAGGCGGCCCCAGAGCCCCACCCAGGCGGAGAGATCCGCCGCGAGGAGATCGCGAACCACCGCCACGCGGTCGTCGGTGAGGTTGCCCCCTGGGCCCACCTCTGCGAGCACGAATGGGTTTCTGCCGTAGTGGAAGAAGAGCCCGAAGCCGTAGTGCAGATGGGCCGGCACCTTGGCGCCGTGCTGGGTGACGTAGGCCCCGCCGCCAGCGTCGAGGGCCGGCTGAAAGAGGTTGACGTTCACCTTCTCGGGAGAGGGCTGAGCCAAAGCCGTGTGAGAAGCTCCTAGCTGCATGGCCAGGAGCAGAAGCCCCAACGCCAGGCCCCGCCCCCTTGGAGAGCCGGCCGATGCGTCAAGGCCAAGGATGCTCGATGGGGATTTCATCTTGCCTCCGCCTCAAGAAACGTGATTCAATTCGAAGTCGTGCAATCTCTCGGATATTACCTAGGTTTTCGGGAATGAACCAGGGAGCCAGTAAAATGTCAATCGACCAATCGCGCCGCGTGGCGGTGGCCCTCGTGCTCGCGAGCCTCGCCATCGTTTGCCAAGCCCGAGCCCAGGCCATAGATCCGGCCATCTATATTGTCTTTGACACTTCTGGCAGCATGCTCTGGGACGTCAGCGGCACCAACTGCTGGGGAGACGGCTCCCTCGAGCACCCTCACAACGGCAACTGCAAGAGCAGGATGTTCATCGCCAAGAACGCGGTGAGCAACGTGGTCAACGCCTACACCGAGGTTCGGTGGGGCCTGGCCCGCTTCAAGCAGATCGAGGGACTCCAGCAGCAGTGCCTCTGCTCCGACCAGACGGACGTGGCTTCATCGGAAGAGCCGGATGAGTGCGACGTCACGGGGTTCACGGACCACTCCTACGATCTCCCCGGGATTAGTGACCGGGTGTGCATCAACTACGAGGGGGCTGGCTACTACGCGCCCACGACACCTCCTACACCAGCGCCCTGCCCCTCTCGTTGCTGCGGCATCTCGGATTCGAGCGTTGACATGTTCGCGGCCGACATCCTGGTGGCGCTCGACGACTTCAACGAGGACGCGATCCTCCTGTGGATGGACCACAAGGAGACCGCGTTCACAACAGGCAAGAACCCAACAACCGGCAACCACTGCTGGACAGGCTCGAGCTATGGAGACTGCGAGCTGCGGGGCATCTTCCGCACCCAGCTCGCCGGCTCCCTGCGTTCCATCTATACCAGGCTCTCCACCGTGGACCTCGGCGGCGATCCCAACATAGGCTGCCGGCCCTACAAGGTCATCCTCCTCACCGATGGAGACGAAACCTGCGGCGGGAACCCGGCGCAAGAGGCCACGACCTTGCGGTCCACTCCCGACCTCACGAGCAGCTGCACCAACAACGACCAGTGCCCGCAGGACTCCTGGTGCAGTGGTGGCTACTGCCGGTACGACGTCCAGACCCACGTAATCGCCTTTGCCATGACGAGCACCACCGGAGCAGACGCCATCGCCGCTGCCGGCGGCACCGGGACTGCCATCCCCGCGACCAGCGAAGCCGAGATCGGAGCGGCAATGGCCGACATCATCTCCGAGTCGGTCCTTTTCGAGCTGTGCAACGGCCAAGACGACAACTGCGACGGCGAGATTGACGAGGGATATCCTGTGGGCCAGGCCTGCGACAACGGCGGCCAGGGGGTCTGCTTCACATCGGGCACATGGGAGTGCGATCCGGCGGATCAGACCCGGGTCAGGTGCAACTACTCCACGACCCCCATCCAACCAGGCACCCAGCCCGAGACCTGCGACGGCCTGGACAACGACTGCGACGGCGAGGTGGACGAGGGCGGCGTGTGCACCTGTCATGGTCCCGAGCTCTGCAACGGAGCGGACGACTACTGCGACAGCTGGGCCAGCCACGCCGAGGGCTCCGAGGACTCCCGCGTCGGGCAGCCCTGCGGCACCGACGTGGGCGCCTGCGTCGCCGGCGTCACCCACTGCGGCCCTGGTGGAAGCATCACCTGCTCTGACACCGGACCGGAGCTGGAGATCTGTGACGCGGACCTGCCCGAGAACGATCAGAACTGCAACGGCGTGAACAACGACGGCGTACCCCCTCAGCCCTGCACGAAGACCAACAGCTTCGGCACCTGCTCTGGCCTGGAGATCTGCAACGTGGACGGCACCTGGACCTGCTGGGCGCCAACACCCGCAGCCGAGGCCTGCAACAACGTGGACGACGACTGCAACGGGCAGATCGATGAGAACGTCTTCCGCGCCTGCCAGGTCAGCAACGCCTTCGGCACCTGTCATGGCACCCAGGCCTGCTCGGCCGGGACCTGGAGCACTTGCACCGCCTCGACTCCAGCGCTGGAGATCTGCAACGACCAGGACGACAACTGCAACGGACAGGTGGACGAGAACCTCTCTCAGCCCTGCCACGTCACGAACCTGCATGGCACCTGCTCCGGCCTGGAGCTCTGCGTGGGCGGCTCCTACACGGGCTGCACCGCCAAGACCCCGGCCGCCGAGATCTGCAACAACCTGGACGACGACTGTGACGGCCAGGTCGATGCGATCTCCCGGACCTGCTACACCGGCCCCGAAGGGACCCTGGGCAAGGGGATCTGCCAGGCCGGGCTCCAGACCTGCACGGCTGGCACCTGGTCGGGCTGCGTCGGAGAGCGCGTGCCCCAGGCAGAGGTCTGCGATGGCGTTGACAACGACTGCGACGGCCAGACCGACGAGGACCTCGGCACCACCACCTGTGGCGTGGGCATCTGCCAGAACACGGTCCAGAACTGCATTTTAGGGGTCCCGCAGGTCTGCAACCCCTTCCTCGGAGCCCAGCCCGAGGTCTGCGACAACGTTGACAACGACTGCGACGGCGTGGTGGACGGGATCACCGAGGCCTGTTACCCCTTCGCTTCGGGCTGCGCCCAGACCTCCCCAGGGGTGTGGAGCTGCGACGGCGCGTGCCGCACCGGGCTGCGGACCTGTCCCATTGGAGGGGGAGGTTGGGGAGCCTGCTCGAACGCCTCGGGCCCCTCACTCGAGGTGTGCGACGGAATAGACAACGACTGCGACGGCCAGACCGACGAGGATGCCCTCGGGAACCCCATCTCCCTCGTGTGCTACTCGCCCGGCTCAGGAAACGGATGCACCCTGGACGGAAGCGCCTGGACCTGCCAGGGCCCCTGCCACACTGGGCTGCGCCTCTGCCAGAACGGAGTGCTGGGCGCCTGCCAGAACGAGCAGGTGCCCTCCCTGGAGGTCTGCGACAGCGTGGACAACGACTGCGACGGCGAGGTGGATGAGCCGGAGGACATCCCCAACCTCGGCCAGGCCTGCGGCACGGCCCTCGGACGCTGCACGCCGGGGGTCTGGGTTTGCGACGGCGGGAACCTCGACTGCGTCGGGGGCGACGGCCCCTTCGAGGGCCGCTGCAACGGCGAGGACGACGACTGCGACGGGCAGATCGACGAGGCCGACGAGCTCGCAGAGGACCTCCGGGTTGACCAGCCCTGCGGCGACGCGACGGGCCTGTGCGAACCAGGCGCCACCCAGTGCCTGGGAGGCCTCATCCTCTGCGTCGGGGGCACCGGGCCCACGGAGGAGGTCTGTGACGGCGGCGACAATGACTGCGACGGCGAGGTGGACGAGCAGGTGGACTGCCCCCCCGTGGGCAACATCGACACCCACTGCGTGCTGGGGGCATGCCGCCCCGAGTGCACCGGGTCGGAGTTCCCCTGCCCCGGCACTTTGCAGTGCGAGCAGCACATTGTAGATGGCGTCGAGGTCAACGTCTGCATGCCTCGGGAGGACCCCTGCGGAGGAGCCTGCCCGCCGGGCTGGAACTGCGTGGACGGCGAATGCGTGGACCCCTGCGACCCGGACCCATGCGAGTGGTGGCAGACCTGCAACGAAGGCGCCTGCCTGGACACGAGCTGCTCAGGGCCGGGGGGATCCTGCCCTGGCGGCCAGTTCTGCTGGGAGCACGCCTGCCAGCCCGACCCTTGCCTGACCGCCAACTGTGACGCGATGAACGGGTTCTGCGTCAGAGACTGCACCTCGAGCGCCTGCTCGGCGAGATGCGAGCCCCTGTGCGACTGCCCGCTCTCGGAGCGCTGCCTGCCCCATGGCGGCTGCGTCCCAATCGCCTGTTCCGAGGACTGCGGCGCCGGGCTGCGCTGCGACGAGCAGACCGGCACGTGTGAGCCAGATCCCTGCTTCGGCGTGTCCTGCGACTATGGGAGCCGCTGCTTCGAGGGCGACTGCATCGAAGACCCCTGCCGGATGGTGACCTGCCCGGTCTTCTACCTCTGCGAGCTGCTCCCGGTGCCCGACGGTCAGGGCGGCGTGGAAGCCCTTCCGGTCTGCCACGCCGACCCGCGCTGGTGGGTGGAGGGCAGCGGCGTCGAGGATCACACCTACACCGCTCGCGGCCGCGGAGGCTGCCAGGCAGCGGGCCCGGACTCGCCTCCGGGCCTCGTCCTGCTCCTCATGTCTCTCGTTCTCCTCCTCAGGAGTGCGCGCCGGCGAAAGGGAGGTGTCAGATGACCCGCCCAACTCCTCTTCGCGGAATCTGCCTCGTGCTCGCGGCGGCGCTTGCGGCTCAGGGCTGCGAGAACAACCTCTTCCACGTGCAATCCGGCGACCCCGGTCGCTACGAGTTCCCGGACGGCGGAGCCTGGGACGGCGCGACCTCTGACGCCAGCGTTGTGGCAGACGCCTGTGTCCCATCGGAGGAGGTCTGCGACGGCGTGGACAACGACTGCAACGGCGTGGTGGACGACGCGCCAGCCCAGGTAGTTGCCAGCGACGTGCGCCACTGCGGCGCCTGCGGCAACCTCTGCGATCTCCCAAACGCGTGGCCAATGTGCGTCGGCGGAGAGTGCCAGGTGGAGATCTGCTTCCCCGGCTTCTGGGACCGGGATGCCTCTCCCCTCAACGGCTGCGAGTATGCCTGCTCGGTCACGAACAACGGCCTCGAGGTCTGCGACGGGGAGGACAACGACTGCGACGGCCAGGTCGACGAGGACTTCGATCTCGACACGAACCCTCTGCACTGTGGCCAGTGCTTCAAGGCCTGCAACTTCTTCCACGCCGAGGGCGCCTGCGTCG
>JAVEWA010000230.1:0-9739 GCA_034004785.1 Polyangia bacterium | reverse complement strand
ACTCAGGCACTGCAGCGAGGCGCATCCGCTCCTTCAGCATCGCACGGAACGTGGTGAGCTCCTCGACGGAGAGCGGCAGCAGCAAGCTGGGCATCGGCTCCACCGGGAACTCGTGAAGGAGCCACGCGAGCACGCCCGGGTCCACACCGCCGTCCTTCCTGACCGCGAGCGCGAGGTCCTGCTCCGGCGGGTAGCCGGCGCGATCCAGGAAGAGCAGGTCCACGAGATCTCGCGGCTCGGAGCGGGAAAGGATGCAGGTCAGCTTCGAGGCCCGCAGATCCGCCAGGGACTCGGTGAGGACGCCTTCCACGAGCACCGGAGGCTCGATGGCAGCCGCCGGCTCGTGAACCAGATCGATTGCAAGGGCCCGCTCGGGCAGGGCGATGGTCAGTCGTACGAAGGTCGGGGACTGCTGCACCAGCTGGAACCCGGCGTTCAGCCCTGCAGCGATGGACTCGATGCCTCGCTCGAGCGCAAGGACATCGCTGGCGCCTGGAACGAAGAGATCCAGGTCGTTGGAGAGCCGATGCCTGAGATAGGCACCTGCCAGAGCGGCGCCGCCGGCCAGCCGGCACGGGACCAATCGTTGACACGCCAGCAGAAGCTCGACGACGGTGTCGGGCACGATGCGGCGGTCGAAGCGTTCGGAAGGGCTCGTCATGGCCTACGCGGTCCGTAGCAGGGCCGCCGCGGTGTCCCCGGCCTGCACGGGAGGCCACAGGTCACCGGGCAGTCCGAGCAGGAATGCCCAGCGGGCGCGGCTTCGTCCCAAAAATCGCTGGACTCCGACCCACGCCTCGCGAATGTCGCCCGGCTCGACGAAGTACCAGACGTCCCGGGTGTTGGCCTCGCGCAGGAGCGCACCGAGCCAGTAGTGGCGCACCGCTGGATCCGGGTCGCGAAGATTCTCCCGAAGCCCCCCGACGGTGAGATCGGTCCACCAAAGAAAGTAGGGGTGGGCCTCGTCCCGGAGCACCTCCGGGCTGGTTGGGGGCAGCCTCGAGCCAGAAGAGATCATGGCCGAATGCTATCATGTTTTCCCCACGCCCTGGGCCTGGAAGCGGTAGGGCGGGCAAGCAGGATCCGACTTGATGTCACCTGGCAAGGCCCAGAGGCCAGGTCACGGCCGAGCGGCTCACTGCCGCTCGGAGAGCCTTCCGAGCTTCTTGTAGCGTCCCTCGCGCCAGGCGGGAATTTCCGAGGCATAGTACGGAGAGAAGCGCCGGTCCCTCGGCCCGCCGCAGAGACAGGTGCGCATGAAGTCCTCCCCGAGGTCGGCGATGAGCCTGATGGAGGGGGCGAAGCTGGTCTGGCGGCCCGCGCTCTCGTAGAGCTGGCCCTGGTGGGGCGTCGCCCTGCCCCCGGGCAAAGGAAAGGGGCCCCGATCGAAGCCCAGGAAGCGGGGCATCTTGCCGCCGAAGAGGAGGTGGCTCATACGGAGCAGGTTCCGATCCCCCCAGGTGTCCTTCACAGGCTCAGAGACCCTCGCGAGGGCTGCCGCGAGGAGGGCCGCGCGGTCCCTGCCGTCGTGCCATGGAGAGGTGTCGGCCAGGATCAGCCTGTCCAGGTTCTGGTAGAAATCTATGAACACTCCCGTGGCGCCGAGGAGGTGCTCCACCACCTCGCTCCCAAGGGAGGGTTCCAGCAGCTCCCGGACGAAAGCCCAGTAGAGCTCCTCGAAGGCCACCGCTCCCTTGGAGTCCAGATCGTAGCGCCGATCCCAGCCCTTGAGGAGCCCGCCGACGCCGCCGTCGGTCAGATGGGGCTCGAAGGCCGCGAGGAGCTCCTCGGCCTGCAAGGAGTAGGTGTCCATCTGGAGTCTGGCGCAGTCCTCCCAGCCGATGCGCTCGGTGGTCGCGAGCTCCCGGGCGATGCGCCGCGCCCTGTAGTCGCCCATGGGCAAGTTGATGGGGCGGGCCCGGCCCAGGTGGTTCAGATCCTGGTTCGCCGTCACGATGAACCCCTCGGGGGGGTTCACGCACCGGGGCAGCTCCGAGACCGGCACCGTGCCCTGCCAGTCGAACTCCGGCATCCAGCCGGGCATGGGCACGAAGCCCGTGGCCTCGGGGTGGCGCCTGGGCATCAGCCCAGACATCTGGTAGCCGATGTTGCCGCCGCTGTCTGCCAGCACCCAGTTCCAGGAGCTCTCGATCCGCCCGAGGGCGGCCATTCCATCCTCCACGGTGCGGGCCGCCCAGAGGTCCTTCACCGCCATGAGCGACTCGCCTCCGGACAGGCTCGGCGCCCACCGGGTGCAGAGGTAGTGCCCCTCCTCCTTGGGGTCTCCGTCCAGCACGCCGTGCTGGTTCTCGTAAAAGCGCACGGTGACGGGCTCGCCCTTCTTCCTCTTTATGACCTCCTCCCGCATGGTGAAGGGCTCCCAGCCCTCCTCTCCCCTCCGGAACATGCCCCCCTTGCAGTCCTCCACCCAGGAGTCCACCGCGTCCATGAAGGTGTAGGTAGCGCCCCAGGCGAGCTCGGCCGTGCGCCCGATGAGCGGGGCCGGCAGCCCGGGCATGTTGGCCGCGATCCAGCAGCGGTCGGGCAGCTCGATGACCTGCTCCACCCAGACCGCGGGAAGCCGGTTGATCTCCAGGTGGGGATCGTTCGACATGAGAGTATGGCCCGTGACGGAGCGGCTGGCCGCCACCACCCAGTTGTTCGAAGCCATCATGCGGGGCGCCCCGGAGAGCCACTTGAGCCGGTCGGGAACCACCCGGTCCCCGAGCCGTACCCTGCCGACGAGCTCCCGATCGAGGCCCGCCAGGATCCCCGGAAAGAGGGTCTCCAGCTTCTCGTCGTCCACACCCGCCTGCACGAGCTCCACGAGGAGCCGCTCCATCTCAGCCTGGGACTGAGCCAGGGTGAGGTAGCCAATCATGCGCGCGAGAAGCAGGGTGTCCTCGATGCGCCAGGGCTCTGGCCGGTACCCAACGAGCTTGAGCTCCCAAGGCCGCTTCCTCGAGAGGCGGGCGTTCACCCCGTCGCAGTAGGACTCAAGGAGGCCGCGACACTCGCCATCCAGCTTGGCGAGCTCTCCATCCATGCGCCCTGCCCAGTTCATCCGCCTGAAGAACCGGTCCACCTCCAGCATCTCGTCGCTCGGATCCAGGCACTCGGCAGCCCTGCCCTGACCGAGCACCCGCATGAGGTAGAGCTGGATCCCGCGGTCCAGGGCGTGGCAATAGCCCATGCCCCAGTGGGCCGCCACCAGATCCCTCGCTATCACGTGCGGCACTCCGTGCTCGTCCCTCGTGAGCTCGAGCCCCAGGGGTGGCTGTCCGCCTTTGATCTTGATGCGCTTGGCCATCTCTCCTCCGTTTTTCGGCTCGTCGGACGCTAGACTGGCGTTGAGGCACTGCCCCGCTCTGGTGCCCTTCGGGATCGAGACTACCTCAAGCTGCCCGCGATTGGATCAGCTAGCGTGAGCCCTTGTAGGTGACCTTCTGCAGCCGCGCCCCGGGGTAGTACCGGCCTACGAGACGGCCGAGGTCGTGCCCCTCCATCGCGAAGAGCAGGCTGCCCCACTGACACATTCCCACGTAGTGAGAGCTCCTGCGATACTCGTGGCGCCCGCAGTCGGGGTGGCACTCGATCCGGTCACTAGCCTTGAGCACGCTCCTCGTGCCCCGACCGCCGCAGCTCGCGGAGTAGAGCGCGTGCAGCAGCCTGCCCCGCCGATCCACGAGGACCTGGCCCCTGGTGGCTCCGACGGCGGCGTCCACCAGCTCGCTCCTGCGATCGGTGTACACCTGGTCCCAGGGCGTGTCCGTGATGTGAAAGCCGGTCTTCTTCACGCGGTACTTGTCCGCCAGGACCGCGTACAGGGCGTAGCTCCTGGCGGCCACGGCCTGGAGCTTCCAGGCCTCTGCGACGCGGCGGCGGCGCTGGCTCTCCGACAGGTGCGCGCCGCCGGCCAGCTCCGGGATGTGGATGGCCCGGTGGAAGACCCCCTCCTCGCCGGACACCACGCCCTGGACGTAGCGCTCGAGCACAATGGTCTCCACGCAGTGTCCCCGATAGAGCGCAGAACACTTTCCCGTTCGGTAGGGCTTACCCGTCCTCAAGACCCGCAGCGCTCCTGGCACCGCGCTGGGATCGAATGAGATCGGGATGTCATTCAGGGGACGAGCCGGGAAGGGGCCGCGGAGCGGCGGCACCAGGCGCTGCCTGAGGTAGAGCCCTCCCAGGGCGACCAGGGCTAGCAGGCTCACCGCGCCGGCTGCCAGCCACTGCCGGCGAAGCTCGCGCCGGCGCTGGGCGTCGAGACCATGGTGCCGCCTTCCAGGACTCGCCATCAGGCGCCAGCCGTCCTTCCCTCGGGCCCTGCTCACTGACCAGGGCCGAACATGTAGCGCGCGAGGAGGTACATGGCCGCGAGCACGGCGAGGGCGTAGGTGAACACGCGGCTCGACCTCTTGCGCTCCTCCTCGCGGGCCCATGGCAGCTCGAAGAGGAGGGTCATGCGGTGGCCATGAAGGACTAGGCCCACGGCGAGCCAGAGCAGCAGCCGCGCCGCGGCGCCGATGAGGACCAGCTCGCGATCGCCGGGAGCGTCGCCGGTGATCACGTCCGAGAGCACCGCTCCCAGCAGGTTGGAGAGCAGCTGGTACACCGCCAGCACCGTGGCCAGGTACCAGCCCCATTGGACCCGACGCCAGAGCCCGGCGGCTGCGGCGGCAGCCCAGGCCCCGAAGGCGGCCTGCACGAGACCCTGACCTGGCAGATCCTGACCGGAGGAGGTGAGGAGCCGCGCCTCGGGCACCGCAAAGGAGGCGAAGATGAGCGCAGCCCAGATGGCGCACATCGACACGGCGAAAAGAAGGCTGAGAGGGGGAAACGCTCCAAGCCCGGCCCCGGCTCCGGACGAGTCCTTCGAGGAGGCGTTCCTACGGCCCTCCCGATCGCCGCCAGGCGGCGGGGAGCCGGCGCCCGCGCCTGGGCCCGCCTTGTCACTTGGAACGCCGGCGCTTCTTCCTCGCTTTGGGCGACGCTTGGCCATTGGCGGGACTCTAATGGAAAATCCGGGCGGCGCAAGCGGGCGGTGGGGCTGGAGGAGCTGCCGCCCGGGGCCTGATCAGCGCTCTTCTCCGGCGTCGGGAGTATAACGGAGCCTGGGCTTGCGGGCCGCTCTAGTCTCATCCAGGCGGCCGAGGCCCGTCTGGTGCGGGGCGCCGTGCATGAGCTCCGGATCGGTCGCCGCCTCGCCGTGGATATGCCGCATGGCGTCGCAGAAACGATCCAGCTCGTCCGGGGGCTCGGACTCCGTTGGCTCGATCATCAGGGCCTCGGGCACTATCAGGGGGAAGTACATGGTGGGGGGGTGGAACCCATGGTCCATGAGGCGCTTGGCCACATCCAGAGTTGCCACCCCGGTCTCCTTGCGGAGCCCCTTGCCCGAGAACACCGTCTCGTGCAGGGTGTCGGCCTCGTGGCTGGGTGGCCAGAGGTCCTTCAGGCGAGCGCGCACATAGTTCGCGTTCAGCACGGCCATCTCCGTGGCCTGTGTGAGCCCGGGTCCTCCAAGCTCCCGGATGTAGGCGAAGGCCCTGACGAGCACGCCGAAGTTCCCGTAGAAGGACCGCACCCGCCCGATCGACCGTGGGCGTGCGAAGTCGAGCCGGTAGATCGGCCCCTTGCCCGGTTCGCCCGACGCGTCTTCCCGCTCCACCGTGGGCACGGGCAGAAACGGCACCAGGCTCTCCACCACTCCCACGGGCCCGGCGCCAGGGCCGCCGCCGCCGTGAGGCGTGGAGAAGGTCTTGTGCAAGTTGAAGTGCATCACGTCCACGCCGATCTCGCCAGGACGCACCTTCCCCATGAGCGCGTTCAGGTTGGCGCCGTCCATGTAGACGAGGCCGCCTACATCGTGCACGAGCCTGGCTATCTTTGCGAGGTGGGTCTCGTAGATGCCCAGGGTGTTGGGGTTGGTGACCATGATCCCGGCCACGTCCTCGCCGAGGAGCGGCTCCACGTCCTCGGGCCGGAGGACGCCGCCCTCGCCCGTGGTGACCCCCACTGGCTCGTAGCCATTCAGGGCCACGGAGGCTGGGTTGGTGCCGTGGGCCGTGTCGGGGATGATGACCTTCTTGCGCGGGTTCCCCTTCGCGACATGATAGGCCCTCATCATCATGAGCCCGGTGAGCTCCCCATGGGCGCCAGCCGCGGGCTGCAAGGTGACCCTGGAGAAGCCAGAGACCTCGCAGAGGGCGCGCTCCAGCTCGTAGAGGAGCCGCAGCGCCCCCTGGATCTGGGCCTCGGGCTGATACGGGTGAAGCCCCGCGAAGCCGGGCAGGCGGGCCGCAGCCTCGTTCACCTTGGGGTTGTACTTCATGGTGCAGGAGCCGAGCGGGTACATGCCCAGCTCGATGGCGTGGTTCCACTGGGAGAGCCTGGTGAAGTGGCGCGCCACCTCCACCTCGCTCACCTCGGGGAGCCCGGCGGGCGCCTCCCGCAGGGCTGCGGCGGGGAGCTGGGCCGACGGGTCGGCCTCCGGCACGTCCAGCGGGGGCAGCGAGGCGCCGGATCTGCCCGGCGCTCCCTGCTCGAAGAGCAGCGGCTCGAAGTGCAGGAGCCCTCTGGTGACGCAGCTAGGCATTCTCACGCCTCCTTGCCGTGGGCGGCCAGGGCCGCCACGAGACGGTCGATGTCCTCGCGGGAGTGGAGCTCCGTGAAGTTCACGAGCAGCAGATCCCGCCACTCGGGCCTGAAGCGGCCGAGGGCCACGCCCGGGACGATGTTGACTGGCGGCTCGGCCATGCGGGAAACGAGCGCCGAAGCGTCCCCGCCAGGGACCCGCAGGGCCATCTCGTTGAAGGTCGGCCCGGAGAATGCGAACGAGAAGCCCGGAAGGGCCGAGAGGTGCCGCCTGGCGTACTGCGCCTTGCTGTAGTTCAGGCGCGCGAGGCGGGCGAACCCGGTCTTGCCGAGGAGCGCCGACTGGATGGTGAAGCAAAGGGCCACCAGGGCCTGGTTGGAGCAGATGTTGGAGGTGGCCTTCTCCCGCCGTATGTGCTGCTCCCTGGTGGCGAGGGTGAGGACGAAGCCCCGCACTCCGGCCTTGTCCACGGTCTCTCCCACGAGCCGGCCCGGGATCTGCCGCCGGTGCTCGTCCCTCGTGGCGAAGAGGCCCACGCCGGGGCCCCCGAAGGACAGGGGCACCGCGAACCCGAGCCCCTCGCCCACCGCGATGTCGAAGCCACAGGCCCCGGGCGGCCTCAGCAGGCCGAGGCTCACCACCTCGGGCACCGCCGCGACGGCGAGGGCGCCATGGTCGTGCGCGAGGGCCGCGAGGGGCGAAAGGTCCTCGACCACACCCATGAAGTTCGGAGACTGCGCGAGCAGACAGGCTGCGCCCGCGTCCTTGCCCCCACCGGCCGCGGCGCCGGTAAAGGCCGCGCGAGCCGCGGCGAGGTCGGTGCGGCCGTCGGAAGCGAGGGGCACCACCTCGATGGTGGCCCCATCGAGCCCGGAGATGAAGGTCCGGCAGGTCTCCAGGTACTCGGGATGGACTCCCTCGGACACCAGGAAGATCTGCCGCTTGGTCAGCCTCCTCGCCATGAGCAGCGCCTCCGCCGCGGCGCTGGCGCCGTCGTACATGGAGGCATTGGCAACCTCGAGGCCGAACATCTCGCAGACCGTGGTCTGAAACTCGAACACCGCCTCGAGGGTGCCCTGGCTGATCTCGGCCTGGTAGGGCGTGTATGCCGTGAGGAACTCGGCGCGACCCACCAGGTGGTCGAGCACCGCGGGCACCGAGTGCCGGTGCGCGCCGGCGCCGAGGAAGGCCAGGGGGCCACCGCAATCCGTCGCCGAGCGGCTCTGACCCGAGAGATCCCTGAGCATTCCGAGGAGGCGATGCTCGTCGAGGGCCTGAGGGAGCCCGAGCGGACGCTTCGCACGATCCGTCGCCGGGATGGATCGGAAGAGAGCCTCCACCGAGGGCGCCCCGATGGTCTCGAGCATGCGCCGAACGTCACTGTCGGTGTGCGGGATGTATCTCATTTGTTCGTCCATTGGCCCAAAGCGGGCCAGGAAGCCCCCGCAGGCGGGCGGCTTGGCAACGGCGGTTGGCGAAGCGGGCGCGGACTGGCCCCGGGCCCGCGCGGGCCGATCAGTCCTCGGCCTCGGCGATGTGCTTCTCGTACTCGGAGGCGCTCATCAGCTCGGCGAGCTCGCCCGGATCGGTCATGTGGACCTCGATGAGCCAACCTTCGTCGTAGGGATCTTCATTGATGTACTCGGGGTTGTCCTCGAGCACCTCGTTCGCCTTGGTCACTGTGCCCGTGACCGGGGAGTAAACAGCCGAGACGGCCTTCACCGACTCGATGCTGCCGAACTCGTCCTCCTTCTCCACCTCGTCACCCTCCCTTGGCAGCTCCACCATGGTTATGTCGCCCAGCTGCTCCGCTGCATGCGCGGTGATGCCCACCCGGATATTGTCGCCGTCCAGGATGCGCACCCACTCGTGCTCCTTGGTGTACTTGAGATCTTCTGGAATCTGGCTCATCGCTTGGCTCCTTGGCGGCCGGCCCCGCAGATCGGGTTGCCCTCGTGGAACTTCGCCTGCCGGCACGATTTTCTCCGGGGAGCATAGAATCTTCGGGCGGGCGGTCAAGAAAAAAAGTCCCCTGGGCCAAAGGGATGGAAGCGCGCCCGATCGGGCCGTGATTACATAGAGTTTGGCGTTCCCATTGACGGGCTCCGAGAAGCCTGCGAAGCTTCCGCCCGAGGGCCCAGCGCCCCGCGAAGCAGGCAGCTCCGATCGTCACGGCTCGCAGCATCGCCCCTTGGGTCGGGGCGATGGGCGGAGCTCCCTTGGGCGGCCTGCTTCGCAGCGCACCCAGCCCAGAGGGCGAAGATGTCGAGGCGACCGCGGTTCCGGTTGAGGCTGACAGGGAGAGGCAAGGCCAGGCTGGGAGCACATCGCGAGGCTCGCTCCCATGACGCACGGCCCAGCGAGCAGGGAGGGACGCCGGCGCGCAGCGCTCTCGCCGGCGCCGAGAGCCAGCCCGGCTCCAGCGCTGCCGTCAAGGTGGAGGAGGAGCTGAGGGCCAGAAACGAGTTCATCCAGACCATCCTCGACAATCTGCCGATTGGCCTCGCGGTGCACAACATCGAAGACGGCACGGCGAGCTATGGCAACGCCAAGTTCTTGGAGATCTACGGCTGGACCGAAGCAGATGTCACGAATGTCGAGAGCTTCTTCGAGCACGTCTATCCGGATCCGGCCTACCGCGAGAAGATCCAGACCCGCGTGATGCTGGACATGGCGTCGGGCGATCCCGAGGCCATGTGCTGGAGCGGGATGGAGGCGACCCGCAAGGACGGCTCGAAGCGCATCATCGAGGCCAGAAACATCCCGCTCTTCGAGCAGGGGCTGATGATCTCCACCGTCACGGACATCACGGAAAAGACCCGTCAGCAGGAGAAGATCCTCCAGCTCGAGCGCCAGGTCCACCTCGCCCAGCGGCTGGAGTCCGTGGGCCGGCTCGCGGGCGGGATCGCGCACGACTTCAACAACCTCCTCACCGTGGTGTCGAGCTACGCCGAGCTGGCCCTCGGCTCGCTCTCCGAGGGAGATCCGCTGCGCGCCGACCTCGCGCAGATCCTCGAGGCCGCCGACCGCGGATCGAGGCTCACCAAACACCTCCTCGCCATCAGCCGCCGGCAGGTCCTGGAGCCAAAGATCATCGATCTCAACGCCAACCTCGACAGCCTGAATCCCATGCTGCGGCGC
>JAVEWA010000229.1:0-9753 GCA_034004785.1 Polyangia bacterium | reverse complement strand
TGGCCTGCGTGAACGTGACCGCCGGGTCTGATCCCCTGAGCGAGAGCGCCTACTCCCTGCCCTCCACCAGCGGACGGACAGGGGACTGCAACGGATCGGGCGCCTGCGCCTACTATCCCTTCGGGACGGTCTGCGTGTCGCAGACCTGCTCGGGCAACACCCTCTACTATTCGGACACCTGCTCGGGAGTCGGGGCCTGCGTGGATAACGGCTCGGCGCCTTGCCCTGGGCACCTGGTCTGCCAGGACGCCACCAACTGCCGCACCACCTGCACGCAGGACAGCCACTGCGTGTCTGGCTACTACTGCGCCAGCGGGAGCTGCCAGGTGAAGAAGGCCACCGGCAACACCTGCGGCTTGGGCAACGAGTGCGTTACCGGCAACTGCGTGGACGGCTACTGCTGCAACAACACCTGTACCAGCACCTGCATGGCCTGCAACGTCGCGGGCAGCCTCGGCACCTGCTCGGCGGTGCCGAATAACACCGATCCCATCAACGAGTGCGGCCTCTGCAAGGTGTGCAACGGCAGCGGCGCCTGCAAGAACGTCTCGGCGGGCTCGGATCCCAAGGACGAATGCGCGCTGGACGATCCGCTCACCTGTCAGAAGAATGGCAACTGCAATGGGTCGGGCGCCTGCGCCCTCTACGCCTCCGGAACGGTCTGCATCGCCCAGACCTGCACGGTGGGAACGGGCGTGAAGTACTACACTGACTACTGCAACGGGACCGGAACCTGCCAGGACAGCGGCAGCGTGAGCTGCGAGCCGTACGCCTGCGGCACCAACAACGACTGCCGCTCGAACTGCACAGGCGACAGCAACTGCTTCTCTGGCTACTACTGCGTCTCTGGCATATGTTGTTCGCCGGTGGTGGGCAACTCGGGCTCGACCTGCGGGACCGGAACGGCCTACTCGTACACGCACAACAACACCACCCCCACCGGCACCGACGTCACGGCCAACATCGTCCCCACCACAGCGGAGCGATGGTTCCGCTTCACGACCATCGAGTACCTGAACGACATGAACGTGTGGATCTGGTTCACGAGTAACCCTGGTGACGAGTTCCGGATCGAGGTCCACTACAACACGGTGTCCAGCACCATCAACACCTGCGCGGCCAAGACCAAGGCTACGGGAACGGGCTCCTGCACGGGCGAGTACACCAACTACTCCTGGGCGCACGGAGGCACCTATCCCTGGACCTCCAACGACAGCAACACCTTCTACGTGAGGGTCTATCGAAAGGCTGGGGCCACTCCCACCTGTAACTCCTTCACCCTCAGGATCCGCGTCGGCGGAGGCCAGCCCTGGACCTAGGCCATGGAGCCCCGATCCCAGGGGCGTCTCCCTACTCCTCGTTCTCCTTGCCGGCGAACTCCTGGCGGATGACATCCCAGGCGCCACGGTAGGCGATCTGCAGCTTGATGCGCTGGGTCTCCTCGGCTTCGTCCGCGGCCCCGCCGAGGGCGGCCAGGGTGGCGATGATCTCCAGGCTAACCGGCAGGCGGCCGAGCGCGGACAGGTAGGTGTTTCTGAGGATCTCCAGCCGCCTGGGGGTGGCGAGCTCGAAGAGGTCCTTTCCGGTCTCGACTCCGCGGGAGAGGAGAAACTTGATGATGTTGTTGATGTCGCGCTGGGCGCAGGTGATCCCGACCTCTGAGAGCACCGCGGGCAGGGTCTCCGGGGTGAGGGGGGCCTCGGTCTCGAAGGAGGACTGCTCCTGGTATCGGCTCAGCTCCTCGTAGAGGAAGTTGAAGTGCTCGTCCACCGCGGCGAGGTTGTTGCTCAGGATCCGGAGCTGGGTCTTGGCGGCGGAGTGGGCCCGGCGTCCTGGCTTGTAGCCCAGGTGGTGCTCGAGCGCGCTCCAGAGGTCCATGGTGGCGGAGCGCACCTGGAGCTCGAAGACCGGGCGCTCGGCGGGCGGGAGGCGGCTCCTCGTCAGGCGAAGGTTGTAGTGCACCGAGCGGTAGCCAGACTCCTTGACCTCCTGAGACAGGTGCTCGAGGCCCAGGCTGCGCGCCTGGTGAGCGGTCATGTAGGCCATGGGAGGATCGTCCTCCACGATCTCAACCACATCGGAGCTTCTGAGCTCCCTGTCAATCAGAGGAAGGTGTGACAGGAAGTACACGATCATCCGCACCCCGATGGCGTCGTTCATGGCCTGGAAGCTCTTGGGATGCAGACCCGCGGGGAAGTTCTTGGGCTTGCGGAAGATCTTGTCCACCACCTGCTCGGGGCGCTTGATCCTGCTCATGGTGGAGCGGATGGGCGTGGGGATCGGGATGCTGTGGGTGCGCTTGTACTTCACCCAGTACTCGGGAACTTGCCAGGCTTGCAGAAGTGACTGGATCTCGGTCTGCGTGGGCTGGAGGATCCGGCGCACGTAGCGGGCATAGGCCTCCAGGAAGGACTGGAGCTGGTCGGGGGCGGGTGGAGCCTGGTACATCGGCGCGACTATACTGCCAGCGCCTCCCGGATTCCAAGCCCGGCGCGCATCATGATAGGATTTCATCATGGATCCCCGGCTCGCTAGCAGCTCCCCACTGTGGTCTTTGCTGATGTTCTTCATAGTGTGTCCTGAGATCATGGCCGCGCCAGCAGGTACTAGCCTCTCTCCCTCTCAGGCTGCGGCGCTGCTCTACCCCGGTGCCGACCGGGCTGGTCCCCCTTCAGCCGAGGCGGCGAGGGCCCTCGTTTCCTGCGCCTCCTACCCGGTCAGTGAGCGGATCCCCTGTCTCCTTCGCAGACGATACTCGCGGGATGGAGCGGCATCCCGCCTGGCGCTCAGGGTGTTCGAGCGCTCGGGATCCGTGGCCGGGCTCGAGCCCGCGAGGCGGATGCACGGGGGATGGCGAGGGCAGCTCAGGCTGATCCCAGCACTGCCGGTGGGGCCATGGCGGCGTCACCTCGCCTATCTCGCCGAGGCCATGGAGGACTTCCACCGCTTTTTCTCTGCCCTCGAGGCCGCGGCCCGCCCCAGGGGGAGCGTGGTTCGCTACCGCTGGCGCGACCTCGCTCTTCGCTTCTTCCAGTCCGTTGGCAAGCGGACCCCTTCGGCCTACGCCGATGGGTGGACCGTGGCCTGGAACGTGAATGGCTCGCTGCTCGGCTCGGCCTCTGGCGCCAGGGAGACCCTCTTCCACGAGATCTTTCACCTGAACGACGCCCATCACGGGGACTGGTCCCGCAAGTCTCTCGGCGCCCAGTACCAGTCCATCCTGTCGCGCTGCACCCGGGGCCAGGGCAAGCGCGCCCGCCTCCTGGATTCCTGCCTGGCGCCCTTTGCGCCGCACCGCACCAGGGTGAGGGGGCAGACCTACTACGCCTTCCACCCGGAGAGCGGGGTTTGGGAGTACGGCGCCGAGCTTGCGGTGCGCTATTACCTCGAGCAGCGGGCCGCGCAGGCTGGCAAGCCTCCCAGGGCGCCCTTCAAGTGCCAGGCTCCTGAGAACCAGAAGGCCTGGGACGCGCTCGCGAGGGAGTTCTTCGGTGGCGTGGATGGGCTCGGACCATGCAAGGCGGCTCCCCCCTGAGCCACTCGTAGTTGCAGCCGGGATCTAGGCGGAGAGCCTAGAGACAGGTGTCGGACAGGCAGGCGGTGTAGTCCGTGCTGCAGTTGGTGCTCATGCAGTCGATGCAGGTCTGGCTGTCGAGATCGACGCAGGCTCCGTTCATGGTGCGAGGGCAGGGGCCAGGGTTTTGATAGGTGCCGAAGCATGTGGTTCGTAGCTCATCAAACGCAGTTTGAGCGGAGGTACACCCCGCCTGGTAGCAGGCCTGGCGGCACTGGTTGTCCCAGCTCTGGCACGTATCGACGCACGCTAGGATCTCAGAGCAGTTGTCGCCGCCCACCTGGCAGGCCGGCGAGCCGGTGCAGTCGTCGTCATCGCAGTCGATCAGGGTGTCGCCGTCGTTGTCGGCATCGTCCCCGCAGCTCCACTCGAAGGAGAAGGTGCCGGTGCAGTCGTCCTCCTGGCAGGCGGCGTACTCGTTAGGGCAGCTCGATGCCAGGCAGGTCTGACACTCGGCAGAGCCCAGGCCTCCCATGCAGGTCATGCCGCAGGACTGGCCGCAGGTCTGAAGCAGCGCGTCCACGACCTGCTGGGCGCTCTGGCAGCCTGCGTCCCTGCAAGCCTGGACGCACTGGTAGTCGGTGCCGCAGCTCTCGGCGCAGGTGAACACGCCGCTGCAGGTGAGCTCTTCCGTGAGGCAGCTCGGGTGATCGGCGCAGTCGGTGTCCTCGCAGTCGGTGTCCCCGTCCAGGTCGTTGTCCTCCTCGTCGGTGCAGTTGGTCTCGGTGGTGGGGACGGGGCAGTCGTCGGCCAGGCAGGCCGCCAGCTCGTCCGAGCAGCTCGCACCAATGCAACTTTGGCAACCGGCGTCCTGGAGGTCGGTCTGGCACTCCTGGTAGCAGGACATCGCCGCGCAGTAGAGCACGTCCTGGATGAGGGTCTGTGCCGAATCGCAGCCCTCCTGGCCGCAGGCCTGCAGGCAGTTGTAGTTCTCGACGGAGCCGCAGCCGTAGGAGCACTCGAGCACGTCGGCGCAGGTCTCCCCGGTCGCCTGGCAGTTGGGGGCGTTCGCGCAGTCCGGGTCCAGGCAGTCGATGAGCCCGTCCTCGTCGTTGTCCTGTCCGTCGTTGCAGTTCTGCTCCACCCCCTGGCAGTTCGTGGCGTCCGAGCAGTCCGGGTCCAGGCAGTCGATGAGCCCGTCTTCGTCGTTGTCCAGGTTGTCCGCGCAGTTCCTCTCGATGTCCGTGGCGCAGTCGGGATCCTCGAAGCAGTCCGGGTCGTCGCAGTCGGTGAGCCCGTCGCCGTCGTTGTCCGTGGCGTCGGCGCAGTTCACCTCGGTCAGGATCTGGCAGTCGTCGCTCTCGGCGCAGTCCGGGTCGGCGCAGTCGGTGAGCCCGTCGCCATCGTTGTCGATGCCGTCGTCGCAGATGTTCTCGTTGGTGCCGATCCCCTTGTTCTTGTCGCAGGCGGCAAAAGAGCCGCCCAGGAGGACCGCACAGGACATGAGGGCGATGATGCTATGGATCTTCATTGGTTACCTCTATGGATGGTCCATCGTTGTTGGTAGCCGTGATCGTAGGCTCGAGGAGCCGGGGCTGTCAAGCAGCGAGGCGCGGCCGGATTCTCGTCACTCTGTGCTTCAGTAGGAGCGGGGCAGGCAGGAGGGCTCAGAGGAGCATTCCGTCGTCTTCACCAGCTCGGCCGTAGCGGTGGGCCGGCTCCTCCCCCCTCAGCACCCTGAGGGCGCCCTGTGCGAGGGCGGCGAGCTCGTCCTCCCCTTCGTAGACCACCACCTCGGCCAGGAAGCCGACTCTGCTCTTCAGCTCTTTTATCAAGATGGGATCATTGGCCATTCCTCCAGTCAGGATAATCGCGTCCACCCGGCCCAGGAGCACGGTGGCCATCTCCCCGACGGCCTTGGCTATCTGGTAGGTCATGGCCTCCAGCACGAGGGCGGCGAGGCCATCCCCTGCCTGGGCCCTCGCTCTAGCCTCCCTGAGGTCGCGGGTGCCGAGGTAGGAGAAGATCCCGCCGCTCCCGAAGAGCTCCCGATACACCTCCTCGGGCTGGGCGCCGCTCCTGAAGCAGCGATCCACAAGGGCCCGGGTGGGCAGGGTTCCCGGGCGATCCGGAGACAGGGGGCCCTCGTCCCGGGGGTTGTTCACGTCGATCATCCGGCCATCGCGGTGGGCCGAGACCGACACTCCCGTCCCCAGGTGGGCGACCACCAGGCGCAGGTCAGGGTAGGGTCGCCCCCGCTCCTTGGCGAAGCGACGGGCCACGGCCTTGGTGTTCAGGGCGTGGGAGATGCTCTCCCGTTCGATTCCCGCGAGGCCGCTCACGCGGGCCACGGGAGCAAGCTCATCCACGCAGACCGGGTCCACTATGAAGGCTGGAGCGCCCAACTCCTCTCCCACCTCGTGTGCGAGGAGCGCGCCGAGGTTGGAGGCGTGATCCCCCCGCTCGGCGGCCCTGAGCTCCGAGAGCATGACCGAGTCCACCCGGTAGGTTCCGCTCGCGAGGGGCCTCAGAAGCCCTCCGCGGCCAACCACGGCGTCCAGCCCAACCGCGTGCGCGCCGCTGTCCCGGAGGAAGGCAGCTAGGGCGGCTTTCCTGAGCTGCACCTGATCGGCCGCCCGCGGCCAGGCAGCGAGCTCGGCGTCCGGGTGGGAGAGGATCGTTCGGCGAAGCTCCCGCTCGTCCTCGAAGAGGCCGAGCTTCGTGGAGGTGGCGCCGGGGTTGATGGCGAGGATGCGGAATGGGTCGGGCATGGCGGAGTTCCTCCTCGCCTTTCCTATCATGACTTTTGGGCGTGCGAGAGACTTTCCGGAGGTTGATTTCGCGCGTCACACCGTCTAGGCTGGACCCCGTGCCGAGCCCCACCGATACCCAGCAAGAGCAGAGCAGCCTGCGGACCTGGCTGGTCTCAATCGCCTTCCTGCTCTCCATCGCAGCGGCGCTCTACTTCTTGCTCTACACCATCGACTTCTTCGTGATCGCTCACCGCTCGAAGGATCTGGGTTTCTGGCAGAACTTCGTGAAGCTCTCCCCTGGGGACTCGGCGAACGTGGTCGGAGGCATGGCCGAGGTGCTCGCGGCGGTGTTGGGCATCATCGTCACCGTGGCCTCCATCATCGTCCAGTTGGCCGCTACCCGGTACACGCCGCGCATCACCGACATGTTCTTCAGGGACCGGATCAACCTCTCGGTCATCTCCTACTACATCATCGCGGCCATCTACTGCTTGTGGATCACCTATTCCATCCGGGCCGGCGGCGAGGATGGAGCGAAGCACTTCGTCCCGGTGGCCGGCGTGCTCCTGAACTCTCTCTTCATGACGGGCGCGCTGCTCCTGATGGCTCCGTACTTCGCCTACGTCTTCCGCTTCCTCTCGCCGGAGAACGTCGTGCGCCGGATCCGTGAGCAGACCGTGTCGCACGTCGAGGACGTGCCGAGGCGGCAAGGCAATATCCGCGCGCAGCAGGAGGTCGTCCTGGAAGGAGTCGAGCAGCTTGCGGACGTGGCGCTGAACACCATCCAGAACAAGGACATGATCATAGCTTCCAGGTCGGTGGACGCCCTGCGCGAGCTTTGCGTGGAGTACCTCGGCCGCAAGAAGGAGCTCCCCGAGACGTGGTTCAGCATCGGTGGCAAGATCGCTCAGAACCCAGACTTCGTGGCGGTCACCGAGGAGCGCCGCTCGGACCTCACGCGGCAGCGCACCTGGCTGGAGTACAAGGTTCTCCGCCAGTATCAGATGCTCTACGCGGAGGCCCTGAACCGGATGCGGGACATCAACTACCTGGTGGCCATCGACACCAGGTACGTCGGAGAGGCCGCCATCCGGTCCGGTGATCGCGAGGTGCTGCAGCTCGCGATCAAGTTCTTCAACACCTACATCCGGGCGACCCTGAACGCCAGGGACATCCGAACTGCCTACAACGTGCTGAACCAGTACCGGATCCTGGCCGAGGAGGTCATCAAGGCAGGCCTCAACGACGTGGCGGAGGACGTCGGAAACTACTTCAAGTACTACGGACAGGTTGCCTTCGGCATGAAGGTCACTTTCGTGACCGAGTGTGTGGCCTACGATCTCGGCGCGCTCAACGAGCTCGCCCACAAGCTCGGATCGGGCGCCCTGCCGCGGCTTTTGAAGATACTCCTGGAGGTGGACAAGGAGGCCGAGGCCGAGGTGCAGGAGACCTCCCTGAGAGGAGTTCGCAAGGCGCAGATCAAGCTCGCGACCTACTTCCTGCAGGAGGGAGAGGAGGCGCTCGCGAGGCAGATATTCGAGGACATGAGGGACGAGCGGCCAGACAGGCTCCGCTCCATCCGAGCGGAGCTGCTGGCCATAGACTCCAAGGACTTCTGGGAGATTGTGGACAGGGGAGAGAACTTCGACTACCTCGTACCAGAGCGCAAGGAGAAGCTCCACGTCTTCTTCGGCTGGTTCCCCAAGGAGACAGTGGAGTAGGCAACTATCCGAGGACGAGCTCGCATGGAGACAGGCTCCAGAACACAGGCTCCAGGTCAGGTGGAACCGGTCATCCCGGGAGAGGACTCCATGGAGGAGTCGGCTCAGATCCTGATCGTGGACGATGAGAAGGTGATCCGGGACATCCTCAGCGATTTCCTCTCCATGGAGGGTTACCTCGTCAGGAGCGTCGAGGATGGTCTCCAGGCCATCAAGGAGCTCCAGCGTCGCTCTTACAATCTCATCATCACCGATCTCAAGATGCCCAACATGGGTGGGCTGGAGCTGCTCGAGGAGGTGCGGAGGCGGAACATAGACGCGCTGACCGTCATAATGACCGGTTTCGGCACCGTGGAGACCGCCATCTCCGCGATGAAGAAGGGCGCCTACGACTACATCCTGAAGCCCTTCAAGGTCGAGGAGGTCATCCACATAGTTGAACGGGGCCTGGCCAGGCAGCGGCTGGAGCACGAGAACAGCCAGCTCAAGGAGCTGCTCGGCCTCTATCGTCTGTCGGAGGCGGTGGGCTCCAGCCTGGATCTCGACGACATCCTGGACATGATAATGGAGGTGACCCTGAAGGAGTCGGGGGCGGACGTGGCCACCCTCCATCTCGATCCGGAGGGTGGGACCCGGTTCGTCCAGCACATGCGTGCGGATCTCAACGCGGAGGCGGCTCAAGAGGATGTCGGCGAGCTGTCCCTCGACGAGGTCATGCGCTTCTTCGAGGGGCAGCGCCCTCTGCTGCTCCACGGCACCAAGCTCAGAACGGTTTTTGCTCGTTATCCAGAGTCCGGGCGCCTCGGCTCCTTTGCCGCCATTCCGTTGCGCGTCCGGGATCGAATTATTGGATCCCTCAACACCTACAGCTTTTCACAGGGCAAGCGCTTCAACGAAGGGACCCGCAAGCTCTTGTCCGTGCTGGGTGCCCGCGCCGCCATCTCCATCGACAACGCGCGCCTTCTGAGAAACCTCCGCAGGGCGAACGAGAACCTGGTCAACGCCAACAAGGAGCTGCAGGAGAACTTCCTTCAGACCATTCAGGGCTTCGTGTCCGCCCTGGAGGAGAACGACAGGTACACTCGCGGACACTCGGAGCGGGTGGCGGTGTACACTCAGCTCATAGCCTCGGGCCTCGGCCAATCCGAGGAGGATGTGGAGCTTGCGGTGCAGGCTGGGCTCCTGCACGACATCGGCAAGATCGGCATCCACTACGAGAAGCTCAACAAGCCGGGAAAGCTGACCAAGGAAGAGATCGACATGTTCAGGCTGCACCCGGTGAAGGGAAAGAAGATCCTGGATCCCATCCCCTTCATGCGGGATCTTATCCCTGGCACCTACTGCCATCACGAGCACTGGGACGGTAGCGGTTACCCACAGGGCCTGAGGGCCCTGGACATCCCTCTGCTTGGCCGCATGATCGCGGTGGCCGACACTTACGACGCGATGACCTCCGACCGGGCCTACCGACGCGCCTTGCCACACCAGGCCGCGCTGGACGAGCTCGCAGCTTGCTCGGGCACCCAGTTCGATCGTGAAATGGTCGAGGTGTTCCTGAGGAAGATCGAGATTTACAGGGATGATCGGCTCGCCGAGGGCAAGGACGTTCCCGACTAGGTTGTCATCCGGCGCGCCTTGATTGTCCAGTAGCGAGCTCCTGGGGCTCTGCGAGAGGCCGCTGCCTGATTCCCGTGCTGGCCCTGACCATCTTTGTGACCTCGTCGGCTCGAACGGAACCTTGCGACTTCAGTTAGGAATCACCCCA
>JAVEWA010000228.1:0-9759 GCA_034004785.1 Polyangia bacterium | reverse complement strand
GCTCACCTCGATACCCGGGCCGCTGGGCGCCCTTGGCGGAGTAGATCTCCGCGATCTTCCTCTCTACCTCATCGGAGAGGCCGGCGCTCTTAATGTGACGCTCGCACTGCTGATCGATGGCCGCGTTCATGAAGAAGCCGAGCATCATGGGCGCCGGCCCGTTGATCGTCATGGAAACAGAGGTCTTCGGATCCGCGAGATCGAAGCCCGAGTAGAGCTTCTTGGCGTCGTCCAGGCTCGCCACGGAGACGCCCGAGTTGCCTATCTTCCCGTAGATGTCTGGGCGGTGGTCCGGATCGTTGCCGTACAGGGTCACCGAGTCGAAGGCCGTGGAGAGCCGGCTCACGCCTATCCCGCCGGCCAGCAGGTGAAAACGCAGATTGGTCTTCTCGGGCCCGCCCTCTCCAGCGAACATCCGCGCCGGATCCTCGCCGACGCGCTTCAAGGGGAACACCCCCGCGGTGAATGGGAAGTGCCCCGGCGGGCTCTCCTGCCCCAGCCAGAGCAGGAGATCCCCCCAGTCCCGATAGCGAGGCAGCGCGACCTTGGCGACCTTCGTGTGGGACAGAGACTCGTGGTAAAGGTCCTGCTCGATGACCTTGTCACGTACCTGAAAGGAGTAGTGGCTCGCCCGGTAGCGTTTCACCATGGCGGGCCAGTCTCCGAGCCTCCTTCGCCACTCCGGATCGAGGCGCTCCTCCAGCTCCTGGTAGCCGCGGACCAGATCCTGCAGGTAGGGGGGCTCCTCCGTGATGGTTTGGATGACGCGCACCACGTCCTGGCATCCCTCTTCCAGGATCTCGAGGGTCGGCTTCCCGATGTTGGCGCGGAGCATGTCTATCGTGCCCGCCAGCTGGTAGAGCCGCCTGGCGATCTCCGCCTGCTCCTCCAGCTTCCTGCCGTAGGCCTCGCTGGATTCCACTATCTCGGCCAGGTATCGCACTCGCCCCGGGGGGATGACCGAGCTCGAGTCGGTCCGCTCGGTCGGCAGGCTCAGGGTGGAAGCGAAACCTGCGCCCGTCTTGGCTTCGACGAGCGCGGTGAGCTTCCGGTAGAGTGTGTTGGTCCCAGGGTCGTTGAACTGCGAGGCGATAGTCCCGTAGATCGGCAGCTCCTCGTCGCGAGCGTCGAAGAGCTTGTGGTTTCGCCGGTACTGCTTGCGCACGTCACGGAGCGCGTCCAGAGCACCGCGATGGTCGAACTTGTTTATGGCGATCAGGTCGGCGAAGTCGAGCATGTCGATCTTCTCGAGCTGCGTCGCCGCGCCGTAGTCTGCTGTCATGACATAGAGAGCCACGTCCGAGTGGTCCGTGATCTCCGTGTCCGATTGGCCGATGCCCGAGGTCTCCACCATCACGAGGTCGAAGCCCGCCGCCTTGCAGAGATCTATGGCGTCCTGCACATGTCTGGAGAGCGCGAGGTTCGACTGCCGGGTGGCCAGGGAGCGCATGAAGACCCGGTCGTTCTCGATGGCGTTCATCCGGATCCGGTCGCCAAGCAGGGCTCCTCCCGTCTTCCTCTTCGACGGGTCCACGCTGACGATGGCCACGGTGCGCTCAGGGAAGTCCAGAAGGAAGCGCCTCACGAGCTCGTCCACGAGCGAGCTCTTGCCCGACCCTCCCGTACCCGTTATGCCGAGCACCGGGATGGTCCGCCCGGCGAATCGCCGATGCACCTCGGGGCGCACCTCGGCGAAGGCCTCGGGGTGGTTCTCGGCGATGGTGATGAGCTTGGCCAAGGCGAGGTGATCCTTAGCCTCCAGCCTGGCGAGCCAGGGCGCGATCGGCGGCTCCGCCGTGGGGAAGTCGCTCCGGCGCATCAGATCGTCGATCATGCCCTGGAGCCCCATTGAGCGTCCGTCGTCCGGGGAGTAGATCCTCGTGATGCCATAAGCGTGCAGCTCGGCAGCCTCGTCCGGGAGGATGGTCCCGCCTCCCCCGCCGAAGATCTTGATGTCGGCGCCTCTCTCGCGCAGGAGATCGTGCATGTACTTGAAGTACTCGACGTGCCCGCCCTGGTAGGAGGTGGCGGCTATTGCCTGAGCGTCCTCCTCCACGGCGCAGCGCACGATCTCGGCGACCGAGCGGTTGTGCCCGAGGTGGATCACCTCCGCGCCCGAAGACTGGATGATCCGGCGCATTATGTTGATGGCCGCGTCGTGCCCGTCGAAGAGCGACGCCGCGGTCACGATCCTGATGTGGTGCTTCGCCTGGTATGGACTTGTGGTGCTGTCTTGCATGGCGGGTATCCTAGTGTCTCCACCCCGTCGCGATCAAGCCCTGGATGCCCAATTGGTGTCGTGGTGCTTCACCCGAAGGCCCCGGGCCAGAGAGCGCCGCCGGCGCCACATGCAAGTGTCCCTTCGCGCTTCTTCCCGAAGGCATATTCTGCTAATCTCCCCCGGGTCAGCCGCCACCTCCCGCGCTGGAGCCAGCGACGGGCATTCGTCGGCATCCTTGCACGGGGTTTCAGGACCCTGCCGGACCGGTGGCGGAGTCGCGTGTGAGATGAGGAACGACCAGCGCCTCCACATCCTTCTGCTCGGCCTGTCCGATGACACGTCGGGGCTCGTGGAGGCCGTCTTGAACGATCGCGGCCACCGGAGCCACCACTGGGATGGACGGCCAGGCGGGGAGAGCACTCTCCCGGACGAGCGGTTCCATCTGGCGCTCGTTGGGTGGGAGGGGCCGGCTGCGGCCGACAGGTGCAGGAGGCTCCGCCAGCTCCCGCAGGCCGAGCATGCGCTCCAGTACGCGCTTGTGGAGCCGGAGCGGCTCTCGGAGGTTCCAATGATGCTGGAGGCGGGAGTAGTGGACTGCATCCACCTTCCGCTGTGCGTGGTTCGCCTCGAAGCCCGCCTGATCTTCATGGAGCGCTTCGTACACTCCGAGATGGAGCGAAAGTGGGTGGAGGTCGCTCTCCGCGAGAGCGAGGAGCGCTCCCGGGATCTTTTCGAAAACGCCCCGATAGGCATCTACCAGACCACTCCGGACGGCCGGATGCTCATGGCCAACCCGCACATGGCCCGCATGCTGGGCTACGAGTCCTTCGAGGAGCTGGCCGCCAACAACCTCGAGGAGAGCGGATTCTGGCCCTCGTACCCCAGAGCCAGATTCAAGGAGCAGATCGAGAACGAGGGTCAGATACAGGGTTACGAGGCCGTCTGGATTCGAAGGGATGGCAAGGCCCTCTTCGTGCGGGAGAACGCGCGCGTCGTGAGAGACGCCTCCGGCGCGGTGCTCTACTACACCGGAACGGCGGAAGACATCTCCGAGCAGCGACGCGCAGAGGAGGCCCTTCAGAAGAGCGAAGAGCGCTTCGCGCTGGCTGCCAGCGGGGCTCACGACGGGCTCTGGGAGTGGGATCTTGAGAGCGGTCAGCTCTATGTTTCTCCGCGCTGGCTCGATATACATGGGCTCGACGGGACGGGGCCCAACAGCATGGTGGAGCTGTGGTTCGAGAGGGTCCACCCCGAGGACCTGACCCTCCTCAGGGCCGAGATCCAGGCCCACCTCGACGGCGTCTCGGCCCACTTCGAGCGGGAGTACCGTGTCCTGCACGCCGACGGCTCTTATCGCTGGATGCTGACGCGTGGGCTGGCGGTGCGGGAGCCTGGCAGCACCCCCGTCCGGATGGCAGGATCCACCGTCGACATCACCGAGCGCCGCCAGACCGAGGAGCAGCTCCTCCACCACGCCCTGCACGACCGCCTCACCGGGCTGCCGAACCGCGCGCTGTTCATGGACCGCCTGCGGCGCGCGCTCGCGCAGGCACGCCACAGCCCGGGCTATGACATGGCGGTGGTCCTTCTGGATCTGGACCGTTTCAAGATGGTAAACGAGAGCCTCGGGCACGAGGTGGGCGAGCGGATCATCAAGGAGGTGGGGACTCGCTTGAAGGAGATCGTAAAGCCAGGAGACACTCTTTCCAGGGTTGGCGGAGACGAGTTCGCTATCCTCCTGGAGGGCCTGAGGGAGCCCGGAGAGGCTCGCAAGCTCGTGGACCGCGTCCAGGAGCATCTCACGCGCCCGTTCCAACACCAAGGAAACGAGATCTTCGTCACCGCTAGCGTGGGCATCGCGCCCTGCACACCCGAGTACGAGCGAGCGGGAGACCTGGTCCGGGACGCCGAGGTCGCCATGTACCGGGCCAAGACCATGGGGAGGGAGAGGTGCGCGGTCTTCGCTCCGGCCATGAGGGAGCGGGCGGTTGCCTGGCTGCAGATCGAGGGCCACCTGCGCCACGCGCTGGAGCGCGATCAGCTCCTGCTCTACTACCAGCCGATAGTCTCGCTGGAGACGGGGCAGATCAGCGGGTTCGAGGCGCTCATCCGATGGAGGCACCCGGAGCTCGGGCTGGTTTCACCGTCCAAGTTCGTCCACGTGGCGGAAGAGACCGGCCTGATCATACCCATGGGCCAGTGGGTCCTGCTGAACGCGGCAAGGCAACTGAAGCGCTGGCAGACCGAGCTGCCCTCGCACCGAGATCTCACGGTGAACGTGAACCTCTCGGCCAGGCAACTGAACGATCGTCAGCTGGTTGGCAGCGTGTCGAAGATATTGGAGGAGACTCAGATCCCCGCTCACAGCCTGAGGCTCGAGATCACCGAGAGCGTCCTGATGGAGGACCGGACCAGCGCCATGAAGCTCCTCAGGGAGCTGAAGTCTCTGAAGGTTCAGCTCAGTATTGACGACTTTGGAACGGGCTACTCCTCCTTCAGCCACCTGGAGCTCTTCCCAATCAGCAGCCTGAAGATAGACAGGAGCTTCATCCATCGCATGGGGCTCGCGGGGGAGCATCCCGACGTCGTGGACACGATCATCACCCTCGGCCGCAACCTCGGCCTTCACGTGGTGGCCGAGGGCGTGGAGACCGATGGGCAGCTCGCCCAGTTGCGCCAGCTCCGCTGCGAGTTCGCCCAGGGATTCCTCTTCTCTCCTCCGCTCGGCAGCCAGCAAGCCGAGGAGCTGCTGGTTCGCAACCCGAGGTGGTAGCCTTGGTAGCCTCGACTGCCGGCTCCCGGGCGCTCGCCATCTTGGGTTTCGCGCTTGCCATCACGGCATGCAAGAGCCCCAAGGAGGAGGCCCTGGAGGCCGCCCGCTGCAGCCGGCAGCGCCCCTGCCTGAAGCCGAACCTCTGTCTCGGAGAGAGCCGCGGCGAGTCGGAGGGAACCTGCGTCCGCCCGTGCAGCTCGGACAGGGATTGCCCTGGCTCCCTCCTGTGCACTGGGCGCTACGTCCTGTCGGGGACCCCAGGGCGGTTCTGCCGCAGGCCCACGGTTTCTGAGGGAGGAGACTGCTCTGGGGTGTTGCCAGGATGCAGAAAGGGCCTCCGGTGCTTCAGAAACAGGTGCCACAAGCAGTGCTCGGCCGACGCCGACTGCCGCGATGCAAAGACCCGCTGCCTGCAGGTCGTCGACTCCCCGACCCCAGGAGAGCCCGCGACCGTGCAGTACAGCGTGTGCCTTGAGGCCCTGCGAAAGCAGGGGGAGGCTTGCGACCCCGCTGGGCCCTTCTGCTCGAGGGGGCACGTCTGTCACGAGAGCCGCTGCCTCCGCGTATGCAACAAGGACACGGCTTGTGCGCCGGGACAGATCTGCGATGGCAGCCTGTACACCGGGGGGCAGGCCAGGGAGCGCGCTGATCGCGGCGACCCGCCGGACCTGCTCTACTGCCGCGCTGCAGGAGGCGAGGACTCACACTGCAACCTCCGCAAGGACAAGAGCTGCGCCCGGGGGCTCTTCTGCCTTGGAGCGAAGTGCCGCAAGATCCAGCACGCCCCGCTCGGCGCGCCCTGCCAGGAGATCCGCGGCCTCATGTGCACTCAGGGCGCGATCTGTCACGCCGGTCGCTGTCGCAAGACCTGCGCGGCGGCCAAGGACTGCGCGCCCGGGCCGGGCGGCAAGCCTAAGTGCGAGATGATCCAGGCGGGAGGCAAGTCCCAGGGCGTGTGCCTATGACTGCGAGGCGCGGTCTTCTCCCAGCGCTCGAGAGCGTGGAAGCGCCTGGAGATTGCGGCATGAATTTTGGAACCCTCTGATTTTGCATGTAACTTGTGAACATGATTAAAAGACTCGATCTCACCTGTCTTGGCACCCTGGCGCCGCTGCTCCTCGCCTGCGCCATTGCGAGTGCCTGTGACGAGACAATCCCAGGGGGAGAGGTCGAGCCCTACGAGCCACCAGGCTTCGCGCTCCAGGATCTCAACCCGGACAGCGCGAGCTACCTTCAGACCCTGAGCCCCGAGACAGCCAGGGGAGGAGTCTTGCTGCTCTACTTCGCTTCCTATACGTGAAGCTACTGCAGCGCCCAGTTCGGGGCGCTCCAGGACCTCTTGTCGGGCTGGCGCTCGGAGGGCCTCGGCGAGGCAGACCTCCAGATCTGGGCGATCGGATGGGCGGGCCAGGGGTTCTACGCCAGCCAGTTTGCCCAAGGCGCGGTCAGCCCCCTGCTGGCGGACTCGAGCTCAGGACCTGATGGTGTCTTCGCCGCCTGGGGAGCCTCGGTTGACGACCTCTTCCTGCTGGACCGGGATGGCCTGGTCAGGTACCAGGCAAACCTCATCTCCATGGACCTCGGTGAGAGCAGGAACAGGCGCGCCCTGAACGACTGGGTGACGGCCCTGGTTGGCCCCTGAGTGTTTCCCGAGTAGCTCTCGGGCGCAGGCGCTTTGGCGCCGGGGATGCCAGGCACCCCCCTGTCTATTGCCTAGGGCGGGCTCTGCCGAGGAGCCACAGGCCTGTGTCAAGCCAGCCACCCCCTGTTCGCAACCTATGGAATATACGAGTTATTAGTTGATGGCACGGCATTTGTACTTGAAAGCCGCGACGGAGGTGACCGATGCCCAGAGCCAACTTGGACCCCCTCGAATTCGAATCCCGGCAGGAGAGCCTTGCGCCCCTTGTCCGGAGAGCCCGTCTGAACCTCGTCCTCGGCAGCCTCCTCCTGGTGGCGGTGAACCTCCCTTGGCTGGTAACCTGCGCCCCCAGAGCGCCCAGCGCGCCTGCCTCCCTCGAGGTCACCTCCTTTCAGGCCATCGACGCAGGCGATGGGAGCCGCCCCTTCCTCAGGCTGAGGTTCAGCGCGCCCGCGGTGGCGGACAAGGAGGTGGGTCGCCCGCTCCCGTCGGCGCCCGCCGCATTGCTCCCCGCCGTGGCGGTCAGGGCCCACTGGTCCGACCGTCAGACCCTGGTGCTGGTTCCAGAGCGCCCCCTCGAGACTGGCGCGAGCTACGACGTGGTGCTGACGGGCGAGCTCGCTGCCCGCACGAGGAAGATCCGGTTCGAGTTCGTCAACAGGCAGCTCCGCCTGCTCTCGCTCTCGGGCGAGAAGCCCCATAGCCTGGAGTATCTCGCGCCTCGCCCCCATCTCATCCTTATGTTCGATCAGGATGTCCGGGCGACCGAGGCCGCGCGCGCTTGCTACCTCACGGAGCGGGCCTCGTTGTGGCCCATCCGGCTGGTGGCCAAGGAACCCTCGGCTGTGGGCAAGATCCTCGGGTTGACCACGGCGGAGGCCCTAGCGCCCGAGCGGCAGTTCTTGCTGCGCTGCGCTGGTCTGACTGCGGAAAAGGGGGGAGCGCCCCTGACCATCACCCACCGAAGGGTCATGCGCACTCACGGTCCCTTCGCCGTGACAGTGTTCGCTCCATGGAAGGCCGGCCACCCCCCCGACGAGGCCCGGGTAGAAGTGCGCTTCTCCACGCCCGTATCCCAGGAAGAGGCGCGTCGCCGGATTCGAATCGAACCCCCTGTCAACGGCTTCTCCGAGGGTTACGTGGCATGGGGCGGCACCCGGTACCTGACCACCCTGAATCTGCAACCGAACACCAGCTACAAGGTGGTCGTGGATGCCGCCCTCACTGACGAGCTGGGTCAGAGGCTCGGCAAGGACGCCATCCACCTCTTCACCACGGGGCGGCACCTCGCCCAGCTCAAAACCTCCAGCGGGATCTTCGCCCTCGAGACCTCGGCCCGGGGCTACCCCATCTGGACACGCCACCTCACCGAGCTGACCGTGAGCTGTGCAATGGTGTCCGAGGAAAGCGTCGCCAAGGTCCTCTCGTCCAACGTGGAATACGAACCCTCGCCTCGTGACGGCCTCGTTCCGGAGATCCGGTGGGCAGAGCTCGGGCTCCAGGCGCGCAAGGAGCGCCTGTCCATCTCTGGCGAGGGAGCAGGTTCCTGGAAGCTGCACGAGCTCGACCTGCCAAAGCTCTGTGCGAGCCCGTCCAGCGCCTCGATTGAGGGCCGGGGCCGGCCCAGCGGCGGGCACAAGGGGCTCTACCTCGCGGAGCTTCGCTCGGAAGAGCTCCGACCGCACCCGGATCACCCCTGGAGATTCCAGCCGGCGCAGCGCGTGCTGGTGAACCGGACCGACCTGGGTGTGCTAGCCAAGATCGGACCGTCCTCGGGCCTCGTCTGGGTGACCAGCCTGGTCACGGGCAAGCCCGTGGCAGGCGCAAAGGTCAGCGTGAGGAGCGCCCTCGGAGCAGAGCTCCACCGCGGAGTGACCGATTTTCAGGGCCGCCTGCCCTTGCCGGGCTCGGAGGCGCTGCGTGGCAAGACGGGAAGCGCAGGGCCGGAGGCTGGCTCGGAAGATGGGCGCAATCGCGTCTTCGTGTTCGTGAAGACCCCGGCGGATTTCGCCGTTGTCGACGGCACCTGGTCGAAGGGCGTCCACCTGTGGAGCTTTGGCGTGAACGTGGATCGCAGCCCCCAGGCATCGAGGCTGAGAGGCTTTATCCAGTCCGACAGGGGCGTCTACCGGCCGGGGGAGCAGGTGAACTTCAAGGGCCTGCTCAGGCGGGTACGCCCCGGTGCCCTGCCCGATCTTCCCACCTCCAGAGCCGTTCATGTCTCGGTGCGAGATCCCAAGGGACAGCTCGTCATGGAGCGGGAGGTGGCCGTCTCCGCCTTCGGTGGCTTCGCCTTCGAGCTTCCGCTCTCCAATGAGGCCAGGACCGGCGACTACTACGTGACGGCCACAGTCGAAAACCAGGCCTTTCGGGAGCGGTTCCAGGTAGAGGCCTTCCGCAAGGTGACCTTCGAGATCGAGGCGAGGCCAGAGACCGGTCGGCAAACCCCAGGAGAACCTCTGCGCGTGGCCCTTGGCGCCAAGTATCTCTTCGGGGCCCCGGTTTCCGGGGGCCGCGTCTCTTGGACCGTTCGAAGGAGAGCCCACGTCCTCGGCTTCCCGGGCTTTGCAGACTTCCGCTTCGACGATCGGGCCGGTCCTGGCCACGACCCATGGGAGCAGCGCGATGCCGGCGGCCACACGGAGCACGTGACCGACGGCCAGGCCATACTGGACGCCCAGGGCCGCGGCTCGCTGCTGATCGCCTCGGGGCGCGCGGAGACGACGGCACAAGGGGCGGCGGGCGGCGACAAAGGACCCCCGGGCGCGCCCGCTGGCGCCCACTCCCGCAAACCAAGTACCCAGGGACCAGAGGACTACGTCGCATCGATTACGGTGACCGACGCCGCGGACCAGAGCGTCTCGCGCAGCGTCGTCACCACCAGGCACTTCACGGACCGTTACCTGGGTATCAGCACCGGGGACTACGTCCGCAAGAAGGGCAGGCCCTTCGAGATCAAGGCGACGGCGCTGGCTCTCGAGGGCCGAAGAGTCGCACAGAGTGCGGTCCTCGAGCTCATCCGGGTGCGCTGGGGCTGCAAGTGGCAGGGCGCCTTCAGGTCTGACCGCACCTGCACACCCGAGGAGGAGCTCGGCTGGCGCCGCCCGGTGAGCTTCCCAAAGG
>JAVEWA010000227.1:0-9822 GCA_034004785.1 Polyangia bacterium | reverse complement strand
TCGACTCATGGCCCATAGCTAGGCCAGCCCATCCATTCCCATCAACACCACCTAGGTCGGGAGGTCATGCCACCGGGCCGCCGGGGGCCCACCGACGATCCGCTCCGAGGGCCCACCGGCGGTGAAGGCAGCGCGAGGCCGCCGAGGAGTACGCGCGTCGGAACGGCCAGGTGATCGCGCGGGAGTACCTCGAATCGGGCTGCTCGGGCACGGACATCAACCGCAAGGCATTCCGGCTGATGCTCGAGGACGTGCTCAAGCCAGGCAGCGACATCGGCACCATCGTGGTGCACCACACGTCGCGGTTCACGCGCAACGCTACCCAGGCCCGGGTGGTCAAGGAGCAGCTTCGCAAGCAGGGCGTCAAGGTGGTGTCCGTCTGCCAGGAGCTGAACGACGACCCGATCGGCCAGCTCATCGAGGGCATCTTCGAGTGCATCGACCAGTACGAGTCCGAGGTCAACGGCATGCGGACCATCGCCGCCATGCGAGAGGCCGTGCGCCAGGGTTTCTTCCCGGGATCGACGCCGCCATACGGGTTCAAGTCCGACAAGGTCGAGGTGCGACCAGGGCTGATGCGGTCGATACTGGCCGTGGACGAGCACGAGGCCACCGTTGTCCGAGAGCTGTTCCGGCTCTACGTCGCCAACAACGGGTCCAAAGGCGTCGCCCGCGAGCTCAACCGCAGAGAACGCTGGTATCGGAAGGGCAAGCCGTGGAGCAAGGACCTGGTACTGAAGGTGCTGGAGGAGTCTGCGGTCGCGGGTACCTACTGGTGGGGAAAACACGACTCCAAGACAAGGCGCAAGAAGGACCGCTCCGAGTGGCTGCCGGTGAAGGTCGAGGCCATCGTGGAGCCCGCGCTCTTCGAGCTCGCGAGACGACTGCGACGCCAACGCGAGCCGACGAAGAATCCAGGACGAGCGCCGTCACCGGAGATGCTGCTGCGCGGCCTCGTCCGCTGCGGCAAGTGCGGGGCGAGCTACACGCTGGAGTCGTCGGGCAAGAAAGTGAACGGCGAGGTCTACCAGTACCGCTACTACAACTGCCGGACGGCCTGCCGCGTCGGCAAAGAGGCGTGTCTCGGGGAGAGGGTTCCTGCGACAAAGCTCGACAGCGCCGTGTTGGAGTTCATCGTCGGCGTCGTCTGTACCGGTGACCGTTGTGCCGCGCTGCTCGCCCCTCATAACGGTGGGACGTCCGAAGCGATCACCGACGAGGTTTTCGACAGCGTCCAGGAAGCCTGGTCGACGATGATCCGCAGCGATCCCACCGTCGCCCGCAACTACCTGCACCACCTGGTCAAGCAAATCGCGGTCGACGAGAATCGGATCACCGTCGTTCCGAAGGAGGCGTACCGAATGATGGCGTGAATCCAAAAAGAAAACGCGGCGTTGAACGCGCCGCGTTTTTCTCCCACATACGTGGTGTGTTGGCTCCGGCTGAGGGACTTGAACCCCCGACCCAGCGGTTAACAGCCGCTTGCTCTACCGACTGAGCTAAGCCGGAATAAGCGTCGTTCCAGCATATATCTCCAGGGCGACGCGGGGCCTCTAGTTAGTAGAGTCAGGGTGGTATGTCAAGTGATTTTGCCGACCTCGAAGAGGCAGGGAGCATCGCATTGGATGAGCGCAGTCAGGTAGTCGCCTAAGAGGGAGGAAGAGGAAGGAAAGGCGCGATAGCTGTGGAGTTGGGTGGGTGGTTGGGTGGGTAGTTGGGTGGGTGGTTGGGTGGGTAGTTGGGTGGGTGGTTGGGTGGGTAGTTGGGTGGGTGGGGTGAGCGGTTTGGACTCCGAACGGTTGTTGTGCGGGATTCGAATCCAGTCGCCAGAAATGGGAAGGCCAGGGCGAATATGTTGATATTTCCTGGTGGCAAGCGTTCCGAGCGTTCCGAACGTTCCGAGCCGGTCGAGCGGGAGAAAATACTAGATCCCATGGCGTAGAAGGGGCAACCTGACCTGCGCCTAGAGCGCAAGACGACAGGACGGAGAAACGATGAGCTCAAAGACGACGAGCACGACGGGCAACCTGGACAACCTGGGCAACCAGGGCAACCAGGGCAACCAGGGCAACCAGGGCAACCTGGGCAACCTGGGCAACCTGGGCGCGTCGGGAACCCGGGGCACCGCGGGAACACAGGGCATGACGGGTTCCCAGGGCAGACTGGACATCAGGCAAGACAATACGCTCCCTATCACGCGCCCCAAAACTCCCTGGCTGAGGGGCTCGCTGGTGGCGCTCGTCACGCCCTTTGAGGATGGGAAGGTGGACGAAGAGGCCCTCAGAGCCCTCGTGCGGTGGCACCTGGCCGCAGGCACCGACGGGCTCGTTGCCTGCGGCACCACCGGGGAGGCGGCGACTCTCTCCACGGCCGAGTGGGAGAGGGTCGTGGCCGTGACCGTGGAGGAGGTGCGCAGAGGCGGCGCGGGTGGAGCAGCAGGAGGCGGAGCGGGTGGAGCAGTGGGAGGCGGAGCGCGTGGAGCGGGTGGAGCGGGTGGAGCAGTGGGAGGCGGAGTAGGCGGAGCTGGCGGCGCGGGCAGACGGATCCCCGTGGTGGCTGGCACGGGTGGGAACAACACCGCCGCCACGGTGGAAAGGACGCGGCGGGCCCAGGCCCTGGGCGCGGACGCGGCCCTGGTGGTCACGCCCTACTACAACAAGCCCACCCAGGAGGGCCTGGTGCGGCACTACGAGGCCGTGCTAGGAGGGGCGCCCGGGATGCCCCTGGTGCTCTACAACGTGCCCGGGCGCACCGGGTGCAACCTCCTTCCGGACACGGTCGCCCGCCTGGCGGACAGGCCAGGGATCGTGGGGGTGAAGGAGGCCTCCGGGTCCATGGACCAGATCACCGAGCTGATCGGCAAGGTGGGAGATCGGGTGGCGGTGCTTTCGGGCGACGACGGCATGAACCTCTTCGTGTGGTGCGCTGGAGGGACCGGGGCCATCTCCGTGCTCGGGAACGTCGCGCCCAGGGAGTCTGCGGCGCTCTTCGGGGCGCTCGAGGCAGGGGACCTGGCAGAGGCCCGAAGGCTGCACCACAGATACCACAGGCTCATCAAGATGCTCTTCGTGGAGACCAACCCGCTGCCAGTGAAGACGGCCCTGGCCCTCATGGGACGGGTTCGGGAGGAGTTCCGCCTACCGCTCTGCGAGATGAGCGCTCCGAACAGGGAGAAGCTCCGTCAGACCCTGGCGGAGTACGGGCTGCTCTAAGGAGAGGTGACGAGTGGCTGGGGATGGCAAGCATGGCCGCAAGAGCTGCTCCGAGGGCAGGGCTGAGGGCCGGGCTGAGAGTGGTTTCGAGAGCTGCTCCGAGGGCAGGGCTGAGGGTGGTTCCAAGAACGGAACTCCGGCTCACGACCTGGCCCTCTTCGAGCGCTATCCGCAGCTCGTGGGAGAGCTGCCCTGGGTGCCCCTTGGGACCTTCCCAACGCCGGTCGAGCGAATGGGGCGCCTGTCCAAGCGTCTGGGCAGCGAGGTCTGGGTTAAGCGGGACGACCTCTCCGGCGCGATCTACGGCGGGAACAAGGTCCGCAAGCTGGAGCTGGTGCTGGCAGAGGCCATCGAGTCGGGGGCGAGGCGGGTCTGGACCATGGGAGGGACCGGCTCACACCAGGTCCTGGCAACGGCGCTCTACGCGAGGGAGCTGGGGCTCGGCTGCGCCGCGGTGGTGTTTCCGCAGCCTGTCACGCCCCATGTACGAGAGGTGCTCTCGGCCATCGTGGAGGCGGGCTGCGAACTGGTTCCAGCGGCCCACATGTTCACCGTGCCCGCGGCTTCGGCGAGGCTCATGGCCAGGCGAGGGTGGGGATGGGAGCTGGGTGAGCGCGGGGGAGGAGGAAGGGGAGGGGCAGGGAGCTGGGGAAGGGGAGGGAAAGAGGGAGGGCCTTTGAAGCTGAAGCAGCGCGGGAGGTTCATCGGAGGCGCCTTCCCGATCCCGCCGGGGAGCTCCAGCCCGACGGGCGCCCTGGGCTACGTTTCGGCGGCCCTCGAGCTGGCGGAGCAGATCCGCGAGGGAGCCTGCCCAATGCCAGGGGCCATCGTCACCGCCTACGGCAGCGCAGGCACCGCCGCGGGGCTCCTGGTGGGGCTGCGGCTCGCGGGCCTGGACGTGCCGGTGTACGCGGTCCGGGTGGTGCTAAAGGCCCTCGGAACGAGGGGACGCCTGGCAGGGCTCGCGACGGACACGGCTGCGCTCTTGCGGAGGCTCGGGGTGCCGGCGCCGGGCGGCTTCGCTCGCGATGACATGAGGGTGGTGGAGGACCAGGTGGGCGCTGGCTACGGCCACGTCACCCGGGAGGCCGAGGAGGCGGTGAGCCTGGCGGCCGAGGACGGGATCCGCCTGGAGACCACCTACACGGGCAAGGCCCTGGCAGGGCTCTGCGCCCTGGTGAGGGACCGGAGGCCCGGCTGGGGCCGGGTGCTCTTCTGGAACACCTTCCACTCGAGGACCCTCGGACGCACGCTCCCCGATGCGGAGATCCTCCGGCGCCTGCCGCGCGCCTTGAGAAGCGTCTTGTCCTAGGTCCCCTTCGGTCGGTCAGCTCAGCCCGCGGTCAGCTCAGCCCGCGGTCAGCTCAGCCCGCGGTCAGCTCAGCTCGCGGTCAGCTCAGCCCGCGGCCAGCTCAGCCCGCGGCCAGCTCAGCCCGCGGTCAGCTCAGCTCGCGGTCAGCTCAGCTCGCGGCCAGCTCAGCTCGCGGCCAGCGAGAACGGCCACGAAATCGGGCGATGTGTATTACGCGCGGCCAGGCGATTGATCTTTCCCTGCCAGAGGCTCTCAATATCGTCATGAGAATCAAGCTCACGACCCGCTTCCTCCTGCTCCAAGCGGCTCTGCACACCATCTCTTGCGCGACGCCGCAGTGGGGGACAATCCAGCGAGGACCCTGCGTGCGTACGGGGTATCGGCTTCTCATGGCAAACCTCGAGAACGCCCCTGCAGGTGCAGCCAGCCGCGACATCTGCCAAAGGACGCCCTTGACCATCGACGCAGCATCCCTCAGGGCCAAGCTGTGCAGGCCCATCTGCAACATCATGCGAGGCGAGTTCGAGCATGCGGACAAGACCTGTACAGCCGTCGCTTCCAACCCCGTTCGCCGGGCCCTCGACCGAGTCAGAGGGTGCGCCAATCTCCAAGCTCTGGCCGTGAAGGCCCTCGCGAGGTGGACCCGTCAATTCCGCAAAGGGAAGAGGCTCAGAGCGCTCTCTGATGCTGATCTGCGGAAGGCAGCCGATCAGTGCGGTTTCCGGTCGATGACCATCAGCCTGGTTGGCGATCTGTCGGTGCTGGTTGGTGGGAATGTGTCGCCTGGGATCGCGATGGGTGTGCTTGACTGCTCGAAGCCGCGCTGGATAGTCTCCGCGGGCTGGTCGATCGGTCCTGTTTCCGGCGCCAACGTCAGCGCTGATTTCAGCCTGCAGGTAGGCTTCTGGGAGGCGACCGTCGACGGCCTGGCCGGAAAGCTCAAGATCGCCACGCTCGGAGCGCATGATGTCGTGGGAGGAGATGTCTCGGTCCTCTTCAATAAAAAAGGCTTCGAGGGGATCGTCTTTGGACTGGGGACCGGGGCAGGAGTGGAGGTCGAGGGCGGCGAGGTCATCACTCAATATGTGGATGCCATCCCGGAGTTGGCAAAGCACTTTCTGAAGGACGTGGGGAAGGTCATAACCTTGGGTCAAACAAAGAAAGGCGCCGATCTGGGCAGGCCGTGCAGGGTCGGAGCAGACTGCAAGGGATATGGGCTGCCCGTCGGGCCCCATGGCGCGGTTGCCTGCTGCAGGCATCGATGCGTCAGGACCAAACGTGACTGGGCCGGGATATGGTGGTGTCCGCATAGGTGCAAGAAGCACCCGGTAGCCAAGTTGGGCTCGTGCAGGTGACGAAAACACTCCGGTTCAGCGACACCACCTTCTCGCCCTCGCTCACGCTTCGCCTCTCCTATCGCCTCTCCTATCGCCTCTCCTATCGCCTCTCCTATCGCCTCTCCTATCGCTTCTCCTATCGCTTCAGGAGGGCTTCTTGGCCTTGCCGCGGCCGAAGATGCGCTCGAGCAGGGTCACCACCAGGAAGGCGGCGAACCCCAGGGCGACGAGGCCGAGGAAGGTCCAGTGGTTCAGGGGAACCCCCAGGCTCCTGAAGAGCGGGCCCAGGGTGAAAAGAGCCCCCGCGAGACCGAGGATGGCGGCGCCCAGGTCCAGCTTCACCGGCCTGGGGGCGAGGCCTCCGGGGGGCAGGGCGATGGTGCGATGCACCGCGTAGGCGCCTAGGAAGAGGGCGACCGTGGCCAGGACCAGAGGCGCGCCGAGCAGGATCTCCCTCCACATGAGCACCTGGACGGGGCCTTCGGCAGGGTTCGGCCTGGAGGCCACCAGGAGCAGGCGCAGGACCGCCGAGATGCCAGCCAGCAGGGCCGAGACAGGGCCCGTTACGCCAGTGGCAAAGAGCCGGTTGCCCAGAAAGACGGCCACGAGAGCGGCGGCGGCCAGACCGAGGCCCGCGCCGGTAACGAGGAGACCGTAGAGGAACTGCTTGCCAGGGAGGTGGCGCGCACCGAGGAGGCCGAGGAAGGCAATGGCCAGGGCCGCGGCGACGAGCCAGAGAGGCCAGCGGGGCGCGCGGCGAGCCTCGGCCGTGGGACGGGGAGAGGCAGAAGGACGAGGAGAGCCAGAGGGACGGGGAGGGGCAGCTGGTCCTCGGCCGGAGGCCGGACTCGCGGGGGAAGACGATGCCTCGCGGGCGCCTTCGATCTTGGGGTCTCCAGGCCGTCCAGGTTTGCCTCTTGCCCTGCGGGAACGCTTCGACAAGGTTCGCCGCCTCGCCCGGGAAGGTCACCCCACGAGGGGAGTGACGCTCATCCGATACTGCTGGTCCACGAAGATGATCGACTTGGGATCGGTGCGCTGAAGCCCTACGTGGCTCACGCCGCTCGGGGGATCCATCAGCAGGAGGGCGAGCTTCAGGTGGTCGTGATCCCGACGCCTGGGCTCCTGGTTCCAGCCCTCGGGCGGCTGGCGACATATGTCGCAGTCCTTGAGACCATCTAGCGCCACGTGGTAGGCCACTTGGCCGTGGGCGGCCAAGGCCATGACCCTGCCGTTGGTGACGAGGACGTTCAGATCCGCTTCGCCGCCCCCCGCGTCGGCCAGGAAACGCTCGACCGTGCGGAAGGTGTTCCGAATGGCACGGGTGAGGGCATCCTCGGATACGTCGCGGGCGTCCAGCAGACCGTCGTCGTAGAGGAACGCCAGAAAGAGATGGAACAGGTGCTCCGAGTCCGTGGCGCCGACGATGTTCCTGCGAAGAAAGTGCGGGATGGAGTTGAGGATCCACGGGCGTATCTGCTCGAAGCGAGGCACCTCGCCCCGGTGGGCGCAGGTCCAGTTCCTGAAGCGGAAGGGTTGGGTGTTCTCCGGGACAGTGGGACCGTTGCCGAGCTTGTGGACGTCGCCCACGATCGCGGTGGCGTGGAGCTCGCTCACGCGCCTGTAGAAGTCCAGCGCTCCCATGAAGCGAGGACGGCGCTTGATCAGCACGTCGCTCAGGTGGTGGTGTGCAATCCCCCAGCTAAAGGGGCTCTCGGCCTCCGAGACGCCCAGCAGGTGCCGGAAGGGGTAGAGCCCATGGGCCACGAGCTGCGCTTCGTTGATCAGGCAGCCGAAGAGCTTGCACATTTTCGCTCCATGGAGCCCTGGATCCGGATTGACTGTCCGCTACTTCTTCCTAGCGGTCGGATCCCGCTCGCCCTGCGCCGCCTCGCCGTCGTCTTCCTTCATTCCTTCGAGCAATATCTTCCTGGTGCGACGATCGGCCATGGCCTTGGTGGAGAGCCGGAGCGCGACGAACAGGATGAGCGAAACCACGAGGACGATGACCACGAGGGACCAGATCTCCGCTCCCTTCTCGAACGACTCCCAGAACTTGTCCTCGTGCAAAACGACTGCTCCCTGGCGCTCGCCACTTCTACAATGCCCTGGGGATACCCGCACGGCAAGTCGATCCATTGTATAGGCCGCTTGGCGGGCATCGTCAACCAGGGCAAGACATCGGGCCAGGCGGAGGGTGCGTTGAAAAGGGAGAGAATTCAGGCTATGTTCGTTTCGTCCAATCGATGCACACCCGCAGCGAAGCCAGCGTGAGCTGGCTGGTGTGCCGGGAGCCAGACGGGCTCGTGCGCTGCCGCCATTGGCGCCGCCCAACTCAGCGAAGCCGTGGCAGAAGATGCGCGGAGAGCCAAGTGAGATTCCGCCCTGCCAGAGGCCGGACAGGAGGTCTTTCATGGTTAGAGCATTTCTAGTGACGATATCCCTCTTCATGGGTCTCTCGAGCTCCGCCCCCCTCGCTTCGGCGCGCCAGGTGTTCCTGAACGGCGTAAACCTCTCCGCCGTCGATCTGCCCGAGATCACACTCAAGGGCTGCGACGTGCACGTGGACGCCAAGGGCAACATCCACATCACGGCGCGGGGCTACAAGATCCAGGTGGACGACAAGGGAAACCCGGACGCCAGACCCGCACCAGACCGCCCCCCGCCCTCCGACTCCAACATCAAGACCGTGGGCGATGCGGACGGAAGATACTACCTGGTGAGCTTCTTCAACAAGAAGGGCGCCACGCAGTACGACATAGAGGTCTTCATAAACGGGCAGATGATCCGGCGGATCAGGGCCCGCTCCGACCAGGTGGCCATGGAGATCACCCGCCACGTCAAGCGGGGGCAGCGGAACGAGATCATCTTCGTGGCCCGCAAGAATCTAGCTGGAACCGGAAGAGTCAGCGAATCCGAGATGGACTACTTCAGGGTCGTGGTGGGCTCTGGCTTCGAATCCAAGGGGCAGATCGTGCTTAAACAGTCGCTCCTCGAGACCCGAAGGACCGCGGCCGAGTCTCAAGCGACTCACACCGAGAAGCACGTAGTGATTCTTAGGTAATCAGAGGCCTGGAGGTCGTGCATCTGCCCCTGGGCCGCGGCCACCCCTGGGGAGGGACCCATGAGCCTCGCCTGGCCGGAATATCAGACAGGGTGCCACCTTGAATGACTCAGTGATTACGAGTGAACCGCGCTTCTTCTCTTCCAGCGAGCATTCCGTGAGCCTCGCAGGCCGCCTGCGCCTACGGTCATGGATTGCCCACCTCGGTCGCGGCAGGGCGGAGCGGGGGCTCTGCCGCCTGGCCCTGGCGCCCGTCCTTGGCGCTCTGCTCTTTCTCGGCGCCTGTCCATCAACCCCACCCAGAGACCCGCGAGTCTCCGCCGCCCAGTACAAGCTGGGAAATGACTACTTCGCCAGGGCCTTGAAAGCCAAGAGCGACGACGAGCGGCTGCGCTATGCCAACGTTGCCCTGGTGGAGCTCCGGAAGTCGTTGAAGGCCGACCCAGAGAACCAGGAAGCTCATTCATTGATATCGCTGCTTTATCTGTGGAAAGCTCAGAAGGCAATTGAAGAAACAGAGGTGGCTCAATGCCTCCAGGGTAAAGAGGGCGAGGAGTATCGCAAGGAGACCGATGCCCTCATGCGAAGGAGCCTTGTGCATCTTCAGAGGGCCTACAGCCTGAAGGAGGAGAAGGACTCCCGCGTGGCCCTCAACCTCTCGACGGTCAGCCTCTACTTCAAGGACTACCAGGCAACCGAGCGCTTCGCCAGGAAGGCTTTGGGAGATATCGCCTATGGGACCCCCCACCTGGCGAGGAGCAACATCGGCAGGGCCCAATTAGAAAGAGGCGAAAACCACAAGGCTTTGAAAAACCTCAAACAAGCGGTGTTTGCGGAGCCACGATTTTGCCCTGGTCATTACTGGCTCGGGCGAGTAGAATTCGCCGCGAACAAGTT
>JAVEWA010000226.1:0-9833 GCA_034004785.1 Polyangia bacterium | reverse complement strand
ACAAGCCATGGGGCGGGATGGTCACGAAGGTCGGCGTCCCTTCGGAGCGGCTGCTCGGCAGTGATGCGACGGAGAGCGGAACGGCTCCCAGGTCTGCCAGCGGGAACCAAAGGTCGGGATTGATTCCTGGCAGGCAGACTGACTTCAGGGCATGCCAGGAATAGATGTCCTTCGTCGCGGGATTCTCTGCAATGGACAGCTCGGATCTGATCTGCAGCCCGGAAATGTCTGCACTTGGGGTGGAGAGGAACGTAAGGAGAGCAGCTACTCGCTCGGCTCCGGTGGCATCCATGCTCTCCCTCAGCTCCAGTTCGAGCGAGGGCTGTCCGCCAACGGTATCGGTCCCCCTGCAGCCCTGGGCGTCCTTGACGCCTCTGAGCGCCTCGATGTCCACTACCGAGGGGTCGGTGCTGTTGATTGAGCAATCAGCGGCGCCATCGGGAAAGGCCGCGTCCAGGATGCAGTCGAGGAGGAGCTGCTCCAGGGCGTGGGAGCAGTCGGCCGCCGGGAGAAATGCCGAGAAGTAGGCGCGAAGCTCGCTCTGGCTTCCAGCGGGCAACTCCAGCCTGGTAAGCAGGGAATATCTGCCCGAGGCCGAGGTCTCGAGATCTTCCAAGAGGAGGTGGAGCCGCATCGTGGCCTCCCGTAGGAGCTGTCCGGATATCAGGTCGGAGCAGGACCATGCCAGCGTACGGCCATCAACTCCCAGGGCTCTTACTGCCACGGCATAGCTCAAATCCACGGGGAGGTTCTGGAACAGCGCCAGGCCGTTGAATCCATCGATAACTCGCTCACGATCTGCCGGAAAATCCCCGAGAGGATGCACGTCGGTGCAGCTCAGGTCGAAGCGGACCTCAGCCATGAGCGAACCAAAGTCGGACAGGCTGTGAGATCCCCTGTAGGACGGCTGCACTTCCAAGCTGGTGAAGCCCGCCGTGCTGACTGCCACCTCGAAGAACACGGGCAGGGCCTGTGGAGCGGTCACGTTCACTGTGAACCGTGCGGGGACGCTAGCCGCCGTGAGCAGCATCTCCGCGGTGCCCGAGGCATCCGTGTAGCCGTGAAATCCTCCGAGGGTGGCCCCCTGGGCAGAACCCTGAATGGCGAATCCCACCTGGACGTTGGGTACCGGCCGGTCCTGGGGGTCCAGGTAGGAGACTCGCAGGACAACGCTTTCGCCGGGAGCCAGGCCGATGGAAGGGCCAGGTGGGGTCAGGATGACAAGCGCATGGACTCCAGGTTGGCCGCCGTCCTGATGGTTGCCCGAGTCGTCGTCCCCACAGGAGAGGGGTAGAAAGAGAAGAAGCAGGGAGATGGTCGCCCATCGGGCTCTAGGCATCTGAGGTTCTCTCGGCGAGGCTGACGCCTGCCAAGCTAGTATACAGACACGCCTCGTATGTAACCAGGGTGTTGGCCCTGGGGCCGCGAAGTGGCGCCAGTCTTTGTTTCGGAAGGCAGTCCACAGCAAATACTCTTATATAACAAGTGGTTGCATTAATGTGATGCTGCGGTCCGCATTGACATGACTGCGTGCCCAGCGTATTCCATGAGCCATGTCGAGCTTCGCACATCTGCACCTGCATTCCCAGTATAGCCTCCTCGACGGTGCGATCCACATGGATCGTCTCCCCGAGGCCGTACTCGCTCGCGGAATGCAGTCGGTCGCTGTCACGGACCATGGAAACATGTTCGGTGCGGTGCATTTTTTCAAGGTCGCAAAGCGGCATGGAGTGAAACCCATCTTCGGCTGCGAGGTATATGTTGCCGAGAGCGACCGGACAGATCGGTCGAAGCGCTCGGCCTTCCACCTCGTGCTACTCGCCCGCAACGCAATCGGCTTTCGGAACCTTCGCTACCTCGTGTCCATGGGATACCTCGAGGGCTTCTACTATGTGCCTAGGATCGACAGGAAGATCCTGGCAGACCACGCCGAGGGGCTCATCGGCCTCTCGGCGTGCTTGGGGGGGCAGGTGGCCCGCTCCATCCTGGATCACGGCGCAAAGGCCGCCGAAGATGTGGCTCGGGAATACCAGCGGATCTTCGAGCCGGGAATGTTCTTCCTCGAGGTTCAGCCAAATGGAATGGCGGATCAGCTGCGTGTCAACGAGGAGCTCAGGCGAATGGGGCCTGCCCTGGGCATTCCGCTGGTTGCCACGAACGACTGCCACTACATGGACCGAGAGGACGCTCTGGTGCAGGAGGTCCTCATGGCGGTCCAGCAGGGTCGCACCCTGCAGGACGATAAACGCATCAAGCACGAGTCGGAGGAGTACTACCTGAAGACCGCAGCGGAGATGGAGGCCCACTTTGCCGACCTTCCAGAGAGCCTCGAGAACGCCGCGAGAATCGCGGAGCTCTGCAGCGTCGAGCTGGAGTTGGGCAAGACCTACCTGCCGGACTTCAGTCCGCCAGGGGGCTTGTCCCAGGAGGAATATGTCGGGGAGCTCGCGCGCAAGGGGCTCGAGGAGAGGCTTGGGGAGGCTCGCGCTCGCGGAGAGGTCTTGGACCGCGGCGTTTACGAGGCTCGGTTGGAGAGCGAGCTCGGGACCATCGCCCTGATGGGTTTTGCGGGCTACTTCCTCATCGTGCAGGACTTCATTGGCGCCGCCAAGCGCATCGGGGTTCCCGTGGGGCCTGGACGGGGCTCGGGCGCGGGCTCTCTAGTGGCCTATGCGTTGCGAATCACGGATCTCGATCCGCTCCCCTACGGGCTCCTCTTCGAGCGTTTCCTCAACCCCGAGCGCGTGTCCATGCCCGACTTCGACGTAGACTTCTGCATGAACCGCCGCGATGAGGTCCTTCGCTACGTGAAGGAGCGCTACGGCAAGGACAACGTGGGGCAGATCGTTACATTCTCGACTTTCAAGGCGAGAGGCCTCGTGCGGGATGTGGCCAGGGTTCTCGGATGGGAATACTCCGAGGGGGACGCCGTGGCGAAGCTCGTGCCCGAGGGGCCGAAGGTCACGCTCTCGTCCGCGCTGGATGAAGAGCCCAAGTTGAAGGAGCTCTACGAGCAAGACACCAAGGTCCGGCGCCTTTACGACATAGCCCGCGGAATGGAGGGACTGCACCGACATGCCGGGATGCACGCCGCCGGGGTCGTGATAAGCGGCAAGCCTCTTTGGGAGTACGTACCCTGTCTGAGGGCACAGGAGGGGCAGGTCATAGAGGTGGTAAGTCAGTACGCCAAGGAGGAGGTGGAGCAGGCGGGCCTGGTGAAGTTCGATTTCCTGGGACTGAAGACGCTCACGATTATCGACGAGAGCGTCAAGCGGATCAACGCGCTGCGGCGGGCTGCGGGAGAGCCCCCTATCGAGCTCGATAAGATCCCCCTCGACGACGAAGGCGTCTACGAGATGATCTCCCGTGGGGATACGGCCGGAGTATTTCAGCTGGAGTCCGATGGGTTCACCAAGCTCCTGCGAAAGCTCAAGCCTGACCGTTTCGAAGACATCGTCGCGGCGGTCGCGCTGTACAGACCGGGCCCGCTGCAGGGCGGCATGGTGGATCAGTTCATCGACTGCAAGCATGGACGCCAGAAAGTCGTCTATCCTCACGCGGTGCTGGAGCCGATCCTGAAGGAAACCTACGGGGTGATGGTCTATCAGGAGCAGGTGATGCAGGCCGCCCAGATCATGGGAGGCTTCACCCTGGGTGCCGCGGATCTCCTTCGCCGCGCAATGGGTAAGAAGAAGGTCAAGGAGCTGGAGGCTCAGAGGGAGAAGTTCGTCTCGGGTGCCGAGTCTCGTGGCATCCCTCGGGAGATCGCCGAGGACGTCTTCGAGCTGATGTTCAAGTTCGCGGAGTACGGGTTCAACAAGTCGCACAGCGCCGCCTACGGTCTGATTACCTACCAGACTGCCTACCTGAAGCACCACTACTCCGTGGAGTTCATGGCAGGGCTCCTCTCCTGCGAGAAGGAGAACTCGGACAACATCGTGAAGTACATGGCGGTGGCCCGTGAGATGGGGATCGCGGTGTTGCCACCAGACGTCAACGAGTCCGACCTGGATTTCTCGGTGGTTCGGGATGGACGTGGCCGAAAGGTCATCCGGTTCGGACTCGGGGCGGTGAAGAAGGTAGGGGAGGGCGCAGTCGAGGCTACCCTCGCTGAGCGCCTCCAGGGAGGAGCCTATCGCTCGATCTTCGACTTTTGTGAGCGGGTTGACCTCAGGCGCGTCAACAAGGGGGTGGTCGAGGCCCTGGTGAAGGCGAGCGCCTTCGACTCGACCGTTGCGGGCCACCCAGACATTCATCGCAACCGGCTTCTGGCCGCGCTGCCAGCGGCGGTGGAGCGCGGACAGCGGGTCCAGAAGGAGCGTCGTTCAGGGCAGACAAACCTCCTGGACCTCTTCGGAGGAGTGAACCAGCAGCAACCAGGTCATGAAGGCTACGAAGGAGAATGCTATCCGGTCGTGGAGGCGTGGACTCCCAGGCAGCTCCTCGAGCATGAGAAGGAGTCCCTCGGCTTCTACATCTCGGGCCACCCCCTGGACCGCTACCACGAGGACCTCAAGAAATTCACGACACACACCACCAGGGACCTCGCCAACACTCGTGAACGCGGCGAGATCACTCTAGGTGGGGTGGTGCTGGAGTACCGTGAACGTCCACTGAGGAGCGGCGAGGGGCACCTGGCGCTCTTTCGTCTGGAGGACCTTCACGGGAAGGTTGAGGTCATGGTCGGGTCGAAGCTCTTGTCGGAGGTTCGGGAGCTGCTGCAGGCGGGTGAGCCCGTGCTCGTCAGTGGATGGCTCAGGTTCGAGGGTGAAGACGAAGGTCGTACTCCGGGGCTCCGTATGAAGTCTGTCATGTCTCTGGCCGAGCGCCGGGTGGCGCAGACCCGGGAGGTGCACCTCAAGTTGCTGGTTTCCCAGGTGGATCGAGAGCGCCTCATCGGGCTCAGGCAGCTAATCGAAGGTGCCCGAGGCGAGTGTCAGGTCTATGTCCACATGGTCATCCCGGATCACTCGGAGACGGTTATCGTCTTGCCGACTGGGTTGAGGGTTGCCCCAACGGACGAGCTGCTCCTGAGGACCGAGAGGCTTTTCGGGGATCGCGTGGCGGTGCTGAGGTGAGAAATCGGAGGCCAACCCCCAGGCTGCGAATCGTGCTTTTTGAGGGCGCTGAAGGACACTTGTCCACCATGGAACTTCTTCCTCGCAAGGAAACCATGATAAAGTCCGGTCTCGTGAGGCGACACTGGCAGATCATAGCGTTCCTTGGTCTTCCGTTCCTGTTCGGAGGCTGTCGTCGCATCTCGATCGACGATGACTTTCGAAGCCCCTATGAACAGGAGAGCATCCTCATGCCGCAGGCCAGCCGGTCCTATCTGCTGTCTGGCCCTCCCGGCGTACGAGTAGATGTTGGCCTGGACTTCGAGGAAGGCGGTGAGAGATCGGATCGGCTCGTACTCACGGTGCAGGTTGGCAGGGAGTCGCGTATGGGAGACTCCCTGCCCGGGGGCCAGGTTTCCCGGGCAGTGTGCGGAGTGACCCTGACCAATGACGGTGTGCCAGTGGACGTTCAGAACCAAAACACGCTTCGCAGCGCCCCCTATGCGCTTCGCATCGAGCGCTCCCCTTCCAGATTCTGCCAGGCGAGGCGCCTCGTGCCTTCCACTGCGCTGGTTCAGCGTTAGCTGGGGCCGAGACGACGGCTGAAACGACCTCTCAGCGCTCGCAGATCCTGCTTCCAAGCTGGCAGGGTGGAGATGGCGTCCCTGCAGGGTTGGCACAGGTACTCTCCCGAGGCTTCGTGCAGGACGAGGTTTCGCCGTCTTCGCTCACCACACAAAGGGCACTTGTGCCCCTGCGGCGCCAGGCCTTCCTCCCGGTACTTCTGCATGCAGGCGTCGCAGAGTCCTTTCTGTGGGCCGAAGCCATCCAGGATCTGACCGCATACGCAGCAGCGCTCCTCCAGCTCGCAGCATGACATGTTCATGCTACGAGCTTCGTATCAGGTTACTAGTTGGGCAAGTTTTGCATCCTGGTGGTAGAAGTGGGTTTGTGTACTACCCGCTCCAGAGCCCGGCGCTCTGGGGACCTTGACCCGTGTTCGGAGGGGGACGTAAGGTGCGTTCATGCCAGATCAGGAAAAGCGTAACCCATTGACCTACAAGGAAGCAGGGGTAGACATCGACGCCGGAAACGAAGTCGTCGAGCGTATCAAGGGCATCGTCGGCTCCACCAGGACCGAAGGGGTGATCTCCGACCTTGGGGGCTTTGGAGGCCTCTTTGCCCTGCCAGCAGGGATGAAAGAGCCCGTGCTCGTGTCTGGCACGGACGGCGTGGGCACAAAGCTCAAAGTGGCCTTCGCGACGGGAGTCCATGGCACGGTGGGTATCGACCTGGTGGCCATGTGCGTGAACGACATCCTGACCTGTGGGGCCACCCCCTTGTTTTTCCTAGATTATTTTGCAACGGGAGCTTTGGCTCCCACCCAGGCGCAGGAAGTCATCGGAGGCATCGCCGAGGGGTGCCGCCAAGCTGGCTGTGCTCTTCTTGGTGGCGAAACCGCCGAGCTCCCCGGCTTCTATCCTGATGGAGAGTACGATCTCGCTGGGTTCGCGGTCGGGGTCGTGGAGCGCTCCGAGATCATATCTGGAAGGGATATCAGACCCGGAGACCGTGCCCTCGGCCTTGCTTCCTCAGGGCTTCACTCCAACGGCTACTCCCTGGCTCGGAAGGCTCTCCTCGAGGTTCAAGGCCTCGCTTTGACCGATCGGCCGTCCGTCTTGGGCTCAAGGACCCTCGCCGAGGAGCTGCTCACACCCACGCGCATCTACGCTGCAACGGTCAAGAGCCTCAGGTCGGAAGTGAAGTTGAAGGGCTTGGCTCACATCACCGGGGGTGGCCTCCTCGAGAATCCACCTCGGATACTCCCCTCCGGTCTTGGATTCGTGCTGGATACCGGGGCCTGGCCCGAGCCACCAATCTTCGGCCTCATCGCCCAGGCTGGCGTCGAGAAGGACGAAATGCGCCGGACCTTCAACCTAGGGATCGGCATGCTCTTGGTGGTTTCTCCTGCCGACGTCGGCCGGACGCGAGAGCTGGCAGAGGCATGCGGCGAGACCGTGTACGAGATCGGGGAGGTGCTGGAGACCCCTTCAATACAGCCGGGAGTGACCTTCAGGTGAGCCTCTCGCATCCGGGCAAGGGACTCAGGGGGCCCATCGCGGATCTCTTTCTGAGGCTGCACGAGCTGCCCCCCGAAGACGCAGAGGCAGCGGTCCGGCGGGCCGCGATAGAGGGGCCCACCGTGGTGCTCTCGGCCTGCCTGGCCGGGATACCCTGCCGATACGATGGTGCTAGCAAGGGGCTGGGCGACTTGGGTGTTCGGCTCGGGAGGCTCATTCCCATTCCGCTCTGCCCCGAGGTTCTGGCTGGGCTCGGGACCCCTCGATCTCCCATGGGCTTCGTAGGAGGAGATGGGGAGGCGGCCCTGGCAGGCAGGGCTGTTTTGGCCGATGCAGAGGGTAGGGACTGCACCCCTGCGCTGCGGTTGGCGGTGGCCCATGGGCTCCACCTGGCTCGGGCCGCTGGTTGCAGGGTGGCCCTCCTCAAGGCCAGGAGCCCCTCCTGCGGAGTCGGCGAGACCAGCAGCCGGAGCGGGGTGATTCCCGGTCATGGGATGTTCGCGGCCGCGTTGATCGGAGCTGGCCTACAGGTGATCACCGACGAGGATCCGGCGGGCATCGCGCAGCTCGACCCGGCGGCTCTGATCCGCTGAACTTTGTGTCATGGATGGTACTTTCAGCCACTTGCCATCGGGCTGTTTGGGATAGATATGGTCTGAGAACCCATGGGGAGAGCAGGCGAGGGGAGTGGGCCGGTTCGCACGGCGTCGGAAGGATCTCGCAATCAACATGCGAGCTTTCGCCGGCGCTTACCGGGATTGCCAATTCAATGTATGGAAGGACAGGAGGGAATGGAAGTCGAAGACGGGAGCCCGAGAAGTAATGCTACTTGATGCAGTCCTTGGCCATTGGGTTCTCGGCCATGGCCTTCTTCCAGGCGTCGAGGGCCATGGTGCAGCCCTTGGCAATGGCTTCCTTGGCGGGGCCGGCGCCCATGGCGGCCTCGAGGCTCTTCTTCCAGGCCTCCACCATCTTGGCGTAGGCGGCCTCGGCCGGGCCCTTGGCGGCGGCGGGCAGCTTGCCCAGGTAGCACTTGTACATCTCCATGTAGGCGTCGCACTCGGCGATGCCAGTCTTGTCATCGCCGGCGGCAGCCATCTCGTCCATGGCTTCGGCCTTCATCTCGTCCATGGCCTCGTCCATGGCTTCGGCCTTCATCTCGTCCATAGCCTCGGCCTTCATCTCGTCCATGGCCTCGTCCATGGCCTCGTCCATGGCCTCGGTCTTGGCCTCGTCAGTCTTCTCTTCCGCCTTCTTCTTGCATCCGCCGAAAGCGAGGCCCATCGCGGCGAACACGGCAAGAACAGTCATTGCGCGCTTCATTTCAGAATATCCTCCCTGTGCAGTTTGGGTTTCTTTCTTGACCCATTGCTGGTGCCACCAGCTTGTTTCGACCGCTCCGGTTTGCTCTTCGGCAGCATGCCGACTGGCGGACACGGTCCTTACGTTTTGAGGGCACACTTTAAGACCTCATAACTGAAAAAGTCAAGAACCATCCACTCAGATTGAAATTTGGGATGCAAGGGGCACTTGGGCGCAAGAATGACTTGACCTGGATTGGCTTGGCCGATTATGAAGTTTTTCTGCCTTGGCTGAGCTGCCTTGGCCGACTTCTCAGGAGCGATGGTTGTGACGATCACAGGAGACTCGACTGTCATGAGAAATAAATTAGTGAATGATACCAGGTTGTTGATTTTATTTTTGTTTCTATTGCCTGTGGCGCTGGGCGCCTGTCGCAAAGACAAGGAAACCACGGGCGAGTCTGGGGCCAAGGGCGGCATGGAGGCGGGTAACAAGGCAGGCCCGGATGAGGGACACCTCGGCAAGGCCTTCACCTTGGAGGAGATCACACCTCTGGCCGGCATCCTGGCCGAGCCCAAGGCTTTCGAGGGCAAGACAGTGCGGGTGCAGGGCCTGGTGGTCTCGCACTGCCATCACAAGTTGGCCTGGTTCGGACTGAAGGTGGATACCAAGGCGAAGGATACATTACGAGTCATGACGGCCCCCGACTTCCTCGTGCCCAAGGACGTCAAGCACGGCGTCACGCGGGCGTCCGCCGAGGGCGTCGTCGAGCTCAAGACAGTTCCCGAGACACACGCCAAGCACCTCGCCAAGGAGCACGGTCTTTTCGGAGGCGAGCCAGACAAGATCCAAGGTCCACAGTACGTAGCGAGCCTCCGCGCTTCTGGCGCCTCCTTCCAATAGCCTGGCCGTCCCCTCCCATTCAGGTCTCTTACTTCACGTTGATCCGCTTGAGGTCCGTCCCGCCCGCGTAGCCGTAGGAGACGTGCTTGTCGAACCCATAGACTATGAGACCGAAGGGGGAGTTGGCCGTGGCCAAGTGGTAGCCATCGTTCTGGACGTTGGGATCCACGTTGTCCGGCGGTGGAAGGCCCGGCAGGATCAGCGGGAAGCCCAGCTGACAGCGATGGACCTGTAAGTTGGTCTGGACGTCCGGATACTGGGGACACTGGGCCCTGGAGGTGACACACTCCGCCCCGAGGGATTGGTAGTCGAGGAGCACTGGGTTATCCACCTCCGAGATGAGCACGACGAAGTCGAAGGCGTACTTGTCCGGGGTGAGGAAGACGTAGTTCGAGCGCCACTGCTCCACGGGCGGCAGGAGGATGAACGATGGATCCCCGCCGGGCAGATCCGATGCGATGCCCGTCGTTGCCTGACCCGAGACGAACTG
>JAVEWA010000003.1:0-45595 GCA_034004785.1 Polyangia bacterium | reverse complement strand
CGGCGCTAGTGGAAATCCAGTGGAGTATAGTTTTTCTAACCTCCCTTCTTTTTATACAAATCCAGGCGGCACACGTATCATTACGTGTACCGTTCTACCAAAATATAATGGGTACTACTCCGGCGTTTGGTCATATACGATAGATGAAAACTAGTACAGAGATAATTTATTTTCATCTAGTAGTACGTTCTTTACTCATCCTCATTTTTCTAGTGCCTTGCTGTTTGAAACCAGCATGCCATATCGAGAACCACCTCCTTCTCCTGCCCCGATCCGAAAGTTCGAAGGATACCGTACCTCATCTTCAATAAAACCATTCGAAGTCAGAGGAAACATGAAAGGCTATATAGTAGTATTTTTTTCTTCCGTTTGTCTTTTAACACTTATATTGCTTGGCGTCTATTTAACAAGTCGACGCACGGAAACCGATACAAAGTGCGCACCAATTGTATCTCCTAATAAAAAGGAAGAACATGTAAAAGAACGGCTGGGGCGTCTTGAGAATCATTTAGGGCAGATTATTGGCGCCATTTCTCAAATCAACTTTCAAAGAAGTATAGACGCATCGGAAACTAGTAAACGAAAACCAGAGGAAAACCTCAATAGTCAACAGAACTACAAAAATCGAGAAAATATCAATAAGATAACCTCGCAAGATATTATTATCCATTTAGAAAGGCATTTAGAATTACAAAATGAAGATTGGAAATATCAATTGGAAATGAGAAGGTCTCTAGATAAGATGCTAGAGCATCCGGAATTTAGCGACGTTCACATTCAAGAGCATAAATTTGGAAGCACATTCTGCAGAGTTCGTCTTGCGTTTGTGACTAATGAAAAGAAAAGGAACATGGATTTAAGACTCAAATTTTTTGAGCCTTTTCATCCAGCTACAATAATCATCGGAGGAGGAAGTGACTCGACGGAGTTAATTGTTTATGTTGCAAGAGAGGGGCACATGTTTCCGAAAATTGACCGCTAGGGAAAAAAAGAAGAAAACGTATAATTAAAAGAATTCGTTTCAGTGCAGAGTGAATACGATAGCACTAGTTACAATCATCATCAGCCAAGTCGGTCTGGCCGTCCTCGTCGTTGTCCACGCCGTCGGTGCAGAGCTGCTCGGTCTGGGAGATCTGCACGCAGGCCACCTCGGAGAAGGACCGGGGGGGCGGGTCGGTCTTGCGGGAGATGATGATCTCGGCGAAGTTCGACTGGGCGCAGTTCTCCTGGTAGTGGATGTGCCAGCAGGCGCTCACCGGCAGGTTGGCGTCCCGCTCGGCCGGGTGGCCGTCGGCATAGGACAGGTTGCGGTCGGTGTTGCCAGGGCAGGGCCCGGTGTCGCAGACCTCGAGGCAGGGCGGCACCGCGGACTTGGTCTCATTGGGGAGCCCGCGCTCGAAGATGTCCTGCACCCGGCAGGTGGCGAGGCACTGGTCGTTCCCGGTGTAGGTGTCCTTGGGAGTCCCGAACTCGGCGCCCGGGTCCGCGCAGCCCTTCAGGGGAGAGGGCAGGCACTGGAACTCGAGGATGTCCTTGATCTTCCGGCCGATTCCCTGGAGGGCGTCGGTGAAGGTCGGCGAGCAGATGGAGGTGTAGGCCCAGACCATGTCCTCAGGCGTGTTGAAGGCCTCCACCACTGCCTTCATGCGGATGCCCGGCACCGCGCCGCCGCGCTCGGTGGAGCAGGAGAACTTCACCTCGGGCTGGCTGTACTCGTCGAGGCCGACCGTGACCTGCTGGTTCACCACCGGGCCGGCGATGGCCGCGACCACCAGCATCTGGGGATCCTTCACGGCCTGCAGGAAGTTGATGTACCTGCTGGTCGGGTGGAGCAGCGCGCCAGCGTCGGAGCGGGGCAGGCAGTTGGTCCGCAGACCCTGCAAGGTGCGGCCCGTCTGGTCGCACTGGATGCCGAACTCGAAGCAGCGGAAGCTCGTCAGGGGCCCTAGCTGGGAGTTGATGTCGGTCTGGCTGTTGTCGTAGAGCTGCGGGTTGGAGGCCGAGCAGTCGTCCTCGTCGGTGATGAACACCACCGCGAGGAAGGCGTTGTCCCTGATAAAGCCCGCGTTTGCGCTGTTTGCCGTGTCGAGGGACTTGTACATGGACTCGAGCTGCTGCTCGAAGCCACAGCCCTGGGTTCCGAGCCCGGCGATGCAGGTGAACACGTCCTCGAGCTCCTGCCCCGAGTAGTTCCGGCAGCGGGGGCAGCCCGAGCCGGCGTCTGTCACGAGCGTGGTGGAGGGCTCGTGGCCGCAGTTCGCCGCAAGGCAGTTGTTGAACGTGCAGTTGCCGTTCGCCTCCTTGGTGATGTCGCAGGAGCTTGGCTCCACGTCCACGATGTAGGGCTTGCCCGTCGGGTTGGTGCAGCTCCCGGTGAGGAGGTTGCCCTTGTCGCCGCCTGCCTGCTCACAGAAGGTGATGGGGAAGGGGCTCGTGCCGAGGTCGGTCGATGTCACGCCGAGGTGCACGTTGGGCAGGCCGCCCGTGATGTTCCGCAGCTCCTGCATGAGGGCAGAGAACTGGGCTTGGAGCATGGCCTGCTCGTCGGCCATTGAACCCGAGTTGTCGATGACGAAGAGCATGTCCACGTCCCGCTCGGCGCTCTGGGGGATGGAGATGGCCGAGCCGATGTTGGGCGCCGGCTTGGCGTTCTTCATGGGGCGGTCGATACATGCCAGGGTGACCACCAGGACGAGCGACGTGGCGGCGAACCCGAGCAGCCTCCACTGGGCCTTGGACTGGGTCTTCATTGGTTCCTCCTAAAAAGTCTGCCTCTCAAGGCAGAGTTTATACATCAGATCCGGGTCCTAGCACAACCTCGAGATCCTAGCGCCGCCATGAGCCCGAGCCGATCCCATGCTCTTTGGCTCGAACGCAACCTTGGCCTAGAGCTCCCGACAGGAGAGGAGACGAGGGGCAGAGTAACTCGCCAACTCTCTCTAGGCTCGACTCCTGACAGTGGCCTATGCAACGACCGATCCATGATCACCTCAATCTCCTTTTAGATAACTACTCAAAATAATTGACAAATTAAACCGAACAGGCGAGATGCTCCGTGAGTTCCGAGCCAATTCGTCAACTAAGTTGACAGAAACTGAAGTCATAGACAACTTCGTTGCCTCTTTCCTGGCGAGCACGCCGCCTTCTTCTGTCCTAGTGGTGTTGCCCTGGCGGATAAATGGACGGAGGAAAATCCTTTCGCCTCAAGGCGACCGCAAACGGAGGGACTGGAGACGCTAGGGGATGTACTCGTCCGAGACTTGCCGCTCCTCGTGGATCACTATCCCCTGCTCTGCGAGGGCCGCGAGGAAGGGCTCGGGGTCAAGCGCTGCCTCTGGGGGGAGCACTCCCTTACCGGAGATGGCGCCCTGCACGATCCGCAGGGCGGCCACGGCGGCAGGAACGGCGGTCATGCGAGAGATGCGATCGATAAGCGAGAAGCTCACCCGCCGATGCTGCCCATGGCGCACCCCGGAGATGTCCACCCTGGCGGCCGAGGTCTTCGGGCCCTTCTTGCTCAGCCGCATGGCCGCGGAGACGAGCGCGCCAGAGCGATAGATGAACCTCGCCGCTTTCTCGATGGCAATATCGTCACGGGTCAGGTTCATGCGCACCGCGAGACGCACGGCCTCCATGGCGGCGCGGGGATAGAGGGTGCCCTTGCAGGTCACGTCGTCCACGGCTATGTGGCGCGGAAGCGTGAGCTGCTCCGGGTGCCCTGCGTGAACCACGGTCAAGGTGGGCAGGGGATAGGGAAATCGGATCTCCTCTGGATCCGAGAACGCTGGAACACGGATCCACTTGCCATTCCTGTAGGTAGGGACACTTCCCGAAACGCAGTAAAGTATGTGTTTAATCACGGCGTGGCCCGAGGCGTCGGCCGCGCTGCCAACCCACCGGATATCGATGCGCTCCGTTCGATCCATTTCGAGGGATCCCTTGAGCGCCAGGAGGTTCGTGATCCCCGGCGACCAGCCCATCCCGGTGAGCCAGGTTAGGCCCCTCCTCGCGGCCTTGTCATGGAGCGCCAGGAGGCCCTCCACCGGCGTCGAGTCGTCGCAGATGTCCACGCCGGAGACACCGGCGTCCAGAACCGCCCTGGCGATGGGGAGCGCGAACCGGTAGGCGGGGCCGATGCAGTTCACCGCCACTGCGCTCCCCTCCACCGCTCCCATGACGGTGCGGGCCCGCCCTGCGTCCATGTCCACGAAGCTCACTCGAGGTCCCAGGCGGGAGGCGAGCCGCCGCCCCACGTCCTCCCTGGCGTCAGCGATGATCACCGAGGCGTCGCTCCGCTCGAGCAGGTGCTCAACGACGGTGCGACCGATCTCGCCGGCGCCGCCAAGAACAGCGATGCGCATCTCTAGCTCCGCTCCTTGAAGCTCATGGGCGAGCTGGGAATCACTCGAGCTCCGTGGCCTTGTCCCAGGTGAGCAGCCCGTCTTTGAGCTTGCCAGCGCCGTCCAGGTTGCCTCGACGCTCATAGCTCGAGTGGACCCCATCGCAGTCCAAATCTCCGTGAGCACGAATGGTGAACCCGGCCGTGGGGCCCTGACCAGTGGAGATGATCTGGTACTGGTACCGGAAGCTCTCGGAGATGGAGAAGCCGAGCTCCTTCCACCCGCCTGCCCAGAGCTTGTCGTCGGGAGAGTGGGGAGTCTTCCCGCAGGGCACATGGGCCGGGGTGGGCGGGGCCGATGGGAATCGATAGCTCTCCTTGTCCTTGGCGAGCCGATGATGACGCTCGAGGGCCTGGTAGATGCGCTCGACGTTGTCGTTCACCTCCATGGTCCAGAGCATGGCGTTGTACTCCTGCCGCTTCTTCATCTTGGGGCAGGCTGGCAAGGCCAGGGAAAAGAGAACGGTGAGCACTGCAAGGACGCCTCGGATGGCCCAGTACGACCTGGATTGTGAGGACGGCCTGGATTGGGCTCTGGAGTCGGAGATCATGAAGTCTCCCATGCTCGGGCAGACCCCCTGGGCATCGAGTGCCGGGAGGCCATCGCCCGGTAGATTTCATTGCCGAGACGCGTTCATCGCAGCCTCGACGTGACCACTCGGGATCGACGCCCCGGCACAATAGCAAGAAACTGGAGTTTGGGGCCAGCTTCAAGGCTCCTCATGTTCCTTCGCCGGGAGGCCATGGGGACAAAAGATCATGGAGTTGGAGGGGTCTCTCCTTTCCAATTGAAACCCCCCGGTCCCTTGTCTATAGTCGAGCGGACGAAACCCCTGCGAAGCGAGGCTACGGATGAGCGAAGAGATCCAGGCGATGCAGATAGGTGAAAAGCTGCGACAGCGCCGGGAACTGCGCGGTCTCACCACCATCGAGCTGGCCAAGCGGTGCGACCTCTCCGAGGCGCGTCTCATGGCCATGGAACAGGGCTTCTCGATGCCCACCATCTCGGTGCTGCTCCGCATTGCGAGGGAGCTCGGGGTGGACGTGGGGTTCTTCTTCCAGGACGCCGAGGTGCGCCGCTCGGTGGAGATCGTCCGAGCTGCGGATCGCATCAAGGTGGCCCAGGAGAGGAAGGAAGGCATCTCGGAGGGGCTCTACTACGACTACGAGGCCCTCACGGTGAACTTCCCCGGAGCCGCGATGCGGCCCTTCCACATCGAGATCGACACTGGGGACCACTCCCAGCTCGAGGCGGCAAAGCACAAGGGGCAGGAGTTTATCTACGTGCTCGAGGGGGAGGTGGAGTGGCGCTCAGAGGAAGAGTCTCACCGCCTCACCACTGGAGACTCCATCTACTTCAACAGCGAGATCCCCCACAGAATCATCGGCCTTGGTCCCAAAAAACCCAAGGTCCTCTCCGTCATCTACGAGCCAGTGGAATCCTAGCCTGGAACCCGGTTTGGCAAGGACCGATCGGCAGGCCCAGGCCCGTAACGCCAGGCAGGGGCGCATATCCCTTCGCACCAGGTCTGGGGAGAAGCGGCTAGCTTGGGTCGCGCTCGGCCAAGCGGCCTTCTTCTTCCTGTTCCCCCTAATTGTCCTCGTGCCCTCCTGTGAAGGTTCTTCGGAGGGTGGAGTCAAGCCAAGGCCGAAGGCGGGCCTCGAGCCCGTCACCCTAGGGGAGCTGGTTCAGCTCAGGCTGGCGGTGGAGGGCTTCGACACCGTGTTCGACGCCAGAGCGGAGGAGCAGGACCTTCTCCCTCACCTCGTCCACGCCTGGGCTACTTTTTATCACCGTCCAGATCCTCCCCCTTCGTCCGAGGCTCGCTTCGGCTTCACCGAGACCCTATGCCGAGCGCGCCTGCCAAAGGCCGGCCCTCCCTGGAGCCTGCTCACCTGCATGGACATGCTCAGGGAAGCCCTGCTCGAGGACCTCCTGTCGGTCACGGTCGCCTATCGCCGCGCCAAAGGACCGGATCGAGTGGGCGAGCATCGCCTGAGTGAGCTCGAGAAGGACTTCAAGCGCAGGCTGGAGACCCTTCGCTTCATGAAAAAGGACCGCCAGGAGAGGAGAGCCGCCCTAGCCCTTCCCACGGCAGAGCGTTGTGACCTGGAACAGCCCGTCGTCCCACTGGTGGCGATTACCTCTGGCGGCCTTCTCTTGAACGGCTTTCCTGTGGTCACCCTTCCCAAGGGAGTCGAGAGCATTTCCCCGGATGAGCTCGAGTCCTTCGCGGGCCAGCTCGAGGGCCGCCTGCTCGAAGCGCCCAAGGGAACGACCTCATCTGCACAGCTGATAATCGCCGCACACTTCATGACCAACCTCGGGCTCCTCGGCCGTGTCCTCGATCGCGCAGCGGGCCTGGGTGTCACGAGAGTATGCCTGAAGGTGGAGAGGATCAGCCCGTTTCGAGTGCCCTGTTGCCTGCCGCTCCGACTCGGTCCCCCTGGTGTTCGCCCGAGTCGATACCTCGAACCGAGCAGGCAGGGCGCCTTCCTGAAGGACGGCACGAGCCGGACACCTCTCGCTTTCAGCGCGCTCTCCTCGGAGTCGGCCTCGGCTCCCATCCGCCTTGCCGGGGAAGCGACCGTTTCAGACCTAGTAATACTCTGCGGCCGCCTCTGGGCCGCGACCGGGAGGCCGCCGGAGCTCATCGCTTCCGGCGAGGCCTCCTCGAAGAGGACGAAACCATGACGCCGGCTACCCCGGTGGGCACAGTGGGCTTCGATGGACCCAAGGCCCGCACCTTCGCCAAGTTGGACCTGGTAGAGTTCGGAGACTCCTTTCGCGGCGCGCCAGGAGACAAGCTGCTCGGCAGGCTCAGACGAGAAGCCGGCGAGCTTTTCTCCTTTGTAATGCGAATTCCGGTCGTGCTGTCCGATCCCCGCAGCTGCCCCCCTGGATCGAAGCGGCCTGCGCTGCCCTATCTCCCCGTGGGCTCCTGGCCCGAGGATCCCTTCGACGCTGGTGAGCTCGGCCAGGCCGCGTGGAGCTGGGTGATCGGCTCCGCGGAGAAGCTAGGAGCCGTCGCTCTCTTTCTCCAGACAGGCGCCGGTTTCAGACCGACCACCGACAACAGAAAGAGACTCAGCTCTTTTTTCGAAGGAGCTCCCCGGCCCATACGCATCGCCTGGGACAGCCAGGGGCTCTTCTCCCGCGAGGACCAGGCCGCCATCTGCAGAGACCTCGACCTCTTGCAAACGCTGGATCCTCTCCTCGATGGGACTATCCCGGCAGACGAGGCCTACCTGCGCGCCGTGGGCCGCAGCCGCACCAGGCGCGGGCTCTCGTCCGATGAGCTCCATCTGCTCATGGAGGCCATGGAAGAGCTCTCCTTCTGCCTGCTCGCGCTCCACACACCCAATTCGTTCCGAGACGCTCTGGCGCTCAAGAGGCTGCTCGGCGAGCCAGAACGGCCCTCGGACGAGCCCTAGTCCCTGACCGATGAGTTCCCCTCGCGGGATCCTGGAGAGCTTTTCATGGAGATCACCTTTCACAACGAGCTCGATATTCCAGGTGGCACCGACGCCTTCGTGCTCCTTTGCTCTCAGGCAGAGGGCCTGCCCGAGGAAGGCGCCATCGCGAAGCTCGACGAGTCATTCGATGGAAGACTCTCGGCGCTTGTCCAAAGGAAAGGGTTCAAGGGCAAGAAAGGGCAGGAGATCGTTCTCTGCACCCTCGGAAGACTCGACTGCACGGAGCTCTGCCTCGTCGGGACTGGAAAGGAACTCGCCTCCGCCGCCGACTGGCTGCTCCTTGGACGGTCCATAGGGTCCAAGGCGGCTAGAGCCACCTGGAGCTCCGTCGCATTGCAGGCGGTCCGCGAGAGCTTGGATCCCCGCTTTCTCGAGCCACTCCTGCGCGGTCTCCTCGAAGCCCGCTATCGCTTTCGAAAACACGCATCGGCAGACGAGGAAGATCCCCCAGACTCCGGTTTCGAGGCGATCCGGCTGCTCGGGGTACCAGAGGCTGCCCGCTCGGATTCGGAGTCCTCCCTCTCCCTCGTGCGGGAGATGTATGAGGCCGTCTCCTGGTGCCGTGATCTCGTGAACGAACCCCCCAGCCGCTGCACTCCAACCTATCTCGCAGCAGAGTCCGATAAAATGGCCAGGGAGCGAGGGCTCGAGTCGAAGGTTCTAGGCCGCGAGGCCTGCGAGGCGCTCGGCATGGGGCTCTTCCTCGCGGTAGCCAGGGGCAGCGCAGAACCACCTGCGTTCATCCATCTGAGCAGTCTTCCCACGTATTCTCGCGGACCCAAGGTGGTTCTCGTGGGGAAGGGGATCACCTTCGACTCCGGAGGCCTCTCTCTGAAGACCGCCGAGGGGATGAAGGAGATGAAGAGCGACATGGCCGGAGGCGCCACCGTGTTGGCGGTCATGTCCCTCCTTCCAAGCCTCGGCCTCTCACTGGAGGTCCACGGCCTGGTTCCCGCCTGCGAGAACATGCCGTCGGATCGGTCCTACAAGCTCGGAGACGTGCTCCGTGGACTGGACGGCCCCTCTGTGGAGGTGGTCAACACCGACGCCGAGGGAAGGCTCGTCCTGGCTGACGGCCTGGCTTATGCCAGGCGCCTCGGAGGCACGGTCTTGATCGATGTCGCTACTCTCACGGGGGCCTGCGTGGTCGCCCTGGGCGAGCATACTGCCGGCCTATTTGGAAACGACGACATCCTGGCCAGGACAATGCTCGAGTCGGCCACCAAAACCGGAGAATCTCTCTTCCGCCTGCCTCTTTCGAGCGAGCTGGACGAGCAGCTCAAGAGCCCTGTTGCAGACTGCAAGAACTCGGGCGGCAGATGGGGAGGGGCCATCACCGCCGCCCTCTTCTTGAAGCGCTTCGTGAAGGACACTCCCTGGCTTCATCTCGACATCGCCGGACCTGCATACAGGGACAAGGGAGGTGGAGGGCTCGGACAGGGCGCCACTGGTTTCGGGGTCGCCACGCTGACGAGGTTCCTGCTCGATCTGGATCGGTCCTCCCAGACCGTGGAATCCGGAGCCAGCACACAGGGAGAAACCAGGGACCCAAGAGGCGGAGGCGCTAGGTGAAGTGGCTAGTCAAGCTGTTCTTCTACGGCAGGGTGCGTCGCCTGGAGCGCATAGGCGAAGCCGCCTCATTGCTGGCCGCAGGACGGATCGACGAGGCCGAGGAGATCTTGCGCCTCACCCGGCCAAGGCGTTGGATCGATGACTTCGCTCTTTTCCACTTCGTCTCTGGAAAGCTCCAGATGGAGAAAGGCTCGCTCGAAGAGGCGGAGCGCCACCTTCACGCTGCCCTGGCTCTCGGCCTGGATCGTCCCTCGGTGAAGCTCAACCTGGCCGTGCTCAAGGTGCGCCAGTGCAATCTGGGTGCAGCCCTCTCCATCCTGGACGAGGTGGACCTCTCCGACGACCAGAACGTCCTCGGACAGTCTTCTGTCATGCGCCGGGTAATCGGCGAGGTTTCTTCCGGATCAACTTTCAAGGAGATCTCCGAAAGGAGCGTTCGTTTCCGGAAAAAACACCTCCCCAAAGAGCTCCAGGGCGATTCTTTCGACGCCCAGAAGGCCCTTGTGGAGCTCTCGGGAGCCCTGAAGAATGGGAAGCTCTCTGGCAAGGACTCCGAAGACGCCGTGCTCTTTCTCGGCAGTCTCGCCGTCACGGAGAGTGGAGGCGCCTGGCTCCTCGGTCTCGAGCCGAGGGATCACAGGGTCCTCGTCGGTGGGCTGGCCTGGCACCCAGCCACGCAGATTGACAGCTTCCTTGCGGGTGACCTCGAGAGCCTGTCTCTCCCCTCTACCTCGAGAGCACTTGCTCAAAAGACCCCTGCTTGATCCCCTGTTTCTGACAAAGTAACCTCAACCGTTTGTTTTTACATCGTATTTGATCTCGTCTTCTCACCTGGGATCCTATCCAGATCCTCACCTTTCGAAAATTAACGCAACAGGCGCGCTTGTTCACCGAGAACAGGTCCATCCAGACGGTGACCTTCGAAACCACAGGAACGAGAGGAGACCTTCCATGAGCATCACCATCGATTCCCTGCTCCCCGGCGCGAGCCTTCAATCCATGAGCCCGGATCAGGCGGCGAGCCTCTACAACTCCATCAGCCAGATGCGATCAGAGCTCTGGGATCTCAATCGCGTGCTCCACCACTCGGCATTCAGGGCGATAAACGATCCCAAGTTCAAGGGCCTCCTGCAACTCTTGAAGAAGCTCCCCGGTCCTAAAGGGGTGATAAACCGAATCCCCTCTCTCAGACGAGACCTGACTGGCATCCTTCACGCCTTGAAGTCCCGCATGAGCCAGCAGGGTGGTCTTCCCGAGCCCGCCTCGAAGCAGCGCGGGACCGACACGGGAGCCGACATCGAGAAGATCCTTCGCGACCCGAGCCTCAGCCTGGAGGAGAAGCTCATGATGCTCTCCGCCACGATGGCCGCCAAGCTGGAAAGCGAGATAGAGGCCAAGATGGAGGAATGGGCAAAGCTCACCTCTGGCTCCCAGGGCAGCGGCTCGAGCCAGGCGCTGCAAGGGCTCATCTCCATCGGCGGCAATCTCCTGATGCCTGGCATCGGAGGACTCGTTGCCTCCCAACTCGCCTCCGGGCTCCTCGGAGGAGGTCAGGCCCTTTCCCAGGACGACAAGAACATGAAGGGAAAGCAGCTCGAGACGCAGATCCAACTCCTCATGCAGCGGCTGAACCGGATGACCAGCATGGTGAGCACCCTGATGCAGGACGATCACAAGACCAAATCAGGGGTCATCTCCAACATGCGCGTCTAGACCCTCCAATCGTGACAGGACATGACCGATGAAAAACGAACCTCGAACCACAGAAGACATGTCGGAGATAACACCTGGGTCGGGCTCTATCGCAGACGGGAGTAATTTCCTCGCGGATCTGGAGGGCTTCACGCTCGGCTTCAAATCACTGGGGGATCTGCTCGGTTTCAGAGAAGATCAGCTCGATTGTCTCATCGTGCTCGGAGACAGACTTCTCGCGGGCGGGAGAATCACCGAGGCGATCACCATTTTCGAAGGGGCGCTGGCCCTGGATCCTGGGAGGCTGGGGCTCTATTGCCGCCTGGCTACCTGTCACCTGGCCGACGGTTCCCCTCTGCTGGCCTCGGACTACCTGTCCGCGGCTCGTGCTCACCTTGGAGAATGCGACCTGCTGGATGGTTTCGAAGACGCGATCATGGCCAAGATAGCCCATACCCAACACGACCAGGTTTGAACCCTCCGATCAAACGTCCAGGTTTCTCACCTTGTGGGCGTTCTGAGCGATGAAGTCGCGCCGCGGCTCCACGGCGTCTCCCATCAAGACGGTAAAGATCTCCTCGGCCTCGACCGGATCATCCACCTGGACTTTTAGCAAGGTGCGTCTCTTGGGGTCCATGGTGGTTTCCCAGAGCTCCTCGGCATTCATCTCGCCCAGGCCCTTGAAGCGGGATACGGTGATCCCCTTCTTTCCAATTTGCTCCACGTAGTCCACAAAAGGCAGATAGGCGTCGAATGAGAGCTTCTCGTTCTCCCGGATGACATCGAACGGCAGATCGACCTTTTCGGTGGCCAACCTGAACAGACGGCAGAGCTCTTGAAACTCGGGAGTGGAAAGGAGCTTCCAGTTCAGCGCCGTTCGCCTCCTGGAGCCTCCAACGCTGGTCTCCAACAGGCACTCGTAAGCGGCTGTTCCTGGGCCCTCTTTACGAATCCGGAAGCTCTTGAGACCTCCCTTCGACAGCTCCTCGAGGAGCTCTCTTCCGAAGGCCTCGACTGACTCCCAGCTTGCAAAAATCTCTTGTCTCATCCCCTCTTTTCGCACTAGCCGGTGGATTACGTCCGGGTCCCCCTCCGGCACAAGCTGTCTCAGCATTCGACTGTAGGTCTTGAGTGCCTTGACGAAACGTCCGATCTCCTCTCCCTGCAAACTCTTGCCCCCCTGTTCGATCCACATGCCCTCCGCACCTCGCTTGAGAAGGTACTCGTCTAGCTCGGAATCGTTCTTCAGGTAGAGCACTTGTTTTCCCCTGCTCACCTTGTAGAGCGGCGGCTGCGCGAGGTACAGGTGCCCTCGCTCTACCAATTCGTGCATCTGCCTGAAGAAGAAAGTGAGCAGCAGCGTTCGTATGTGGCTCCCATCCACGTCCGCGTCCGTCATCACCACGATTGAGTGATAGCGGAGCTTGTCCGGGTCGAATCTCTCCTCTCCCACTCCAGTTCCAAGAGCGGTTATCAAGGTCGCAATCTCTTGCGAGGCGAGCATCTTGTCGAACCGGGCTTTTTCGACGTTCAGAATCTTTCCCCTCAGCGGCAGGATCGCCTGGTGACGACGATCTCTACCCTGCTTGGCGGTACCGCCTGCGGAGTCTCCCTCCACCAGGAAAATCTCTGCGTGGACGGGATCTCTCTCCTGGCAATCCGCGAGCTTACCCGGGAGTGAGAAGGAGTCGAGCGCCCCCTTCCGCTGTACGAGCTCCCTGGCCTTTCGCGCGGCTTCCCTGGCCCTCGAAGCTGTGATGGCTTTCTGGATGATTCCCTTGGCCTCCTTCGGGTGCTCCTCCAGGAAGACGGAGAACTCCTCGTTCACCACCGCCTCGACGATTCCAAGCACCTCGCTGGAGACCAGCTTGTCCTTGGTCTGGGAGTTGAACTTCGGGTCCGGGTGTTTGACGGACACGACCGCCGTCAACCCTTCTCGGACATCGTCGCCAGAGAGATTCGCCTTGCTGTCTTTCAGAAGCTTGTTGGCTTCGGCGTAGGCGTTCAAGGTCCTCGTGAGGGCCTTCCTGAAGCCCGTGAGATGCGTCCCTCCGTCCTTGTTGTGAATGTTGTTCGTGAAACAGTAAAGATTCTCCTGATAGGAGTCGTTCCACTGCAGGGCGACCTCCACGATCGTCCCTTCACGCTCTTTCGAAAAGTGGACCACCGTCTCGTGGATTGGCTCCTTGTTCTTGGACAGGTGCTCTACAAAGGACCCTATGCCTCCCTCGTACTCGAAGTCATGGCGACGATTCGCTGTCTGGTCGAGTATGGTGATACGCAGCCCTGGGTTCAGGAAGGCGAGCTGTCTCAGCCTTTTTGCGAGCCTGTCGAAGGAGAACTCTAGGTTGTTGAATATCTGCGGATCCGGCCTGAAGCTTATGGTCGTGCCGGTCTTACGACTCCTGCCGGTCGTGGTGAGCTGTGTAACTGGCGCTCCCCGTTCGTAACGCTGGTGATAGGAGTACCCATCTCTATACACGAGCAGCTCGAGCTCGGACGACAAGGCGTTCACCACCGACACTCCAACTCCATGCAGACCGCCAGAGACCTTGTATCTCGAATGGTCGAACTTTGCCCCAGAGTGAAGCTCCGTCAGGATTACCTCTGCGGCGGGACGTTGCTCTTCCTCGTGCATTCCAGTTGGAATGCCTCTGCCGTTGTCCTCCACGGTCACCATGCCGGTAAAACCCAGGGTCACGGTGATCTGGTCGCAGAACCCGGCCAGGTGCTCGTCCACGGAGTTGTCCACCACTTCGAACACCATGTGATGCAGGCCGCTGCCGTCATCCGTGTCCCCTATGTACATGCCCGGCCGAGTCCTTACCGCTTCCAGCCCCTTTAGAACCTGTATGTCCTCGGCCGTGTAGTCACTCGTCAGCCCTGGCTCGCCATCTTCCGAGTCAAGCGGCTCGATGAGGTCTTCTGGTTGTCTCTGATCATCCATGAGCTGCGCCTCTACTTGTCGATGGCCCCTCTTGGTCAGCCTCCTAGCAGCAGATGCCTACTTGAGATGACCCTGACAGGTCGACCCCATACCCATGCAGCTAGATGGCTACCCGCCTGGGGCCAGCCAATTCAAATGAGACTATAGCCGATTCATCGATCACTTGGGAGGGGAAAACTACCCTTGGTCATCCTTCCCAGTTTTCCACTATCTATCATTAAATATTGATGATTTTCGTCACTTGGAACTGCCTGGGGGACCACTGTCGTCAGGAAGGTCTGACCTCCGTTTCCAAGCACCAGATCGAAGAGCTCGGAGCGCCTATTTTCGTCGAGCTCGCTCCCTAGGTCGTCGAGCAACAGTACAGGTACCTCTGAGCGGGTTTCTCTCACTAGCTCCACTTCGGAGAGCTTCAGCGCGATCACCAGGGTCCTGACCTCACCCTGTGAGGCTGTGAGGCGAGCAGATCTTCCCTCCAACCTCACTACCAAGTCATCATGATGCGGACCTACGCCCGTATGACCCCTCTTCAAGTCATCCATTCTCCGGATCGAGAGTGCTTCTTCCAAAAATCTCTTTTGACTTTCGAGCGCTCCGCATCCGTCCAAGGAAACATCACTTTTTTCCTTTTGAGCCGCCAGTTTCGTTTCCTCGAATACCGACGTTTTATCGGATCTCACCTGCCATTCTTCTCCTGTAGATAGAAAAGCCAATCCACGTGGTTTATAGGATATGGAAACTTCCTTTTTACCTCCGGAAATCCGAGAGTGAATCTCCCTAAAATGACCCTGCAGCTCTTCGACCAATCTCTTTCTCCTGATTACTATACTGGCTCCAACCTCCGATAGCTGAGGGTCTATCGCGTCTAACATCTTTTCCGCTTTCGACGGCGACTCGGAGTATCTTCTCAGGCAGGCGTTTCTCTCCCTGAGGATGCGGTTATAGCGTCGTACCAGGCCTAAATGTGATCTGTCCAGGCAGAAAAGAGCTCGATCCATGAACTGACGCCTAAACATCGGCTCGCTTTTTATCAGGCCAAGATGCTCAGGTGTGAATACGATTACGTTGAAGCCACCGAAGTAGTCTTCTGTGTCCTCCACCCTGCCTCCATCCACCAAGAGGTCTCTTCCCTCCTTTCCAAGCCTCACAGCCAGATGAGTCGATATACCACCCACCTCGGCTCTGGCTGCAAGGCTCGATCCCTCCCGATCCCATGCGATCAGCTGACTCTGACGAGCAGTTCGGAAACTCCTCAAGGTCGCTACATAGTATATGGCTTCGAGAAGATTGGTTTTACCCTGAGCGTTCTTACCAAAAACCACATTCACCCCAGGCCCCGGTTCGAAACTGAAAGGCTCCAGGTTTCTCCACCCACGAGCCGAAAGCTCGACAAAACGCATTCAGTGGAACGCTAGAGACGCAGCGGCATTACAACAGCCAGGAAGTCCTCTGAGTCAACCGGCTTGATCACGCATGGATCGAGCTCCTCGTTGAACTCCAGAAACACCTCATCACCTTCTATTCTTGAAAGAGCATCCACCAGGTAGGTAGCGTTGAATCCGATGGAGAGCGAGCCGGAATCGAAGTCCACCTCGATGTCTTCATGCGCATCACCAAGCTCTGGCGTGTCCGTCTCCACGGATAGCTTGTCAGACTCCAGCTTCAGCCTAATCCCCTTATTTCTATCTTCGGACATGAGGGAGACACGCTTCAGCGCGTCCATCAGGTTTACTCTATCCACTACCAATTTCTTCTCGGCGGAGGCTGGAATGACCTTTTCATACGGAGGAAATCGGGAGTCTATCAGGCGCACCGATAGAGTTATTGATCCACTCCTGACAAAAAGTACCCCTTCGTGAATAGCCAGCTCACAGTCTCCCTCGAGTCCTTCCAACATCCTCTTTATCTCTTGTACCCCTTTCTTGGGTATTAGGATCGACTCTGCCAAGGGCCATCCACCCTGGAACTTCTCCTCCGCCTTCGACAGCCTATGACCGTCGGTGGAAACCATTCTTACCATCTCTCCCTTGGACTCGACGAGCACACCCGATAGATGTTGCCGGGTGTCATCCTGGGAGACGCTGAATAGAGTTCTTCCAATCAAGGTAGTGATGACGGCAATGGGTACTTTGTTGAATCCAGTCTCTGGCTCCTTTGGAACCTCTGGATAATCACTTGCTGGGAGCCCCACTATGCGAAACCTCGAAGCTCCAGATCTAATTTCAAGATGATTAGAATCCAATTTTTGAATACTTATAGACTCATGTGGAAGATTCTTTACTATTTCAAAAATATTCTTTGCTGATATCGCCAGACCTCCTCCATCATTCACCTGCGCTTCTAAACGACAGGTGACGGTCGTATAGAGATCGGTCGCGCGACAAAGAAGGGTTTCCGTACCCTCAGTCACTAGGAGAGTATGGGACAGCACCGGCATGGTGCTTCGTCTCTCAGCTATGCCTTGAGCAAGGCCAAGCCCCTTCAGGTATTCCTTCTGCTGGATTGTGAGCTTCATTTTGACCTCTATGCCACATCCCTCAGTTTGGGTACGAACATCTACTTTCTGTTAAATTCTTAAAATAAAGAAAAGAAAAAGTAGGAGTAGTAGGTTAGGTGATTTTGTGTAAAAAACACCTAACTGTATATTATTACAAAGCATAGTTAACATAAAAAACAGTTGTTTTCCGGAGAGAAATACACAGGCAATTCTTCTTCTCCAGAAAAGGTGATTTTTTTCTCACTGACTTTTCCTTCACTTTCCACAGCTAATCCACAACCTGATCACGAGCAAGACTAGTCCGACTCCTGATGGCTCCATTCATACGGCCAGTGGGCTGGCCGGTCAACCACCTAGAGGCCTAGGCGTTGCTCGAGTGCCGAGATGGTGTCCTGGATCTCTTGCTCCTCCTCCGAGAGCCGGCGCATCTTCCTGTCGGCAGAGAGCACCGTCGTGTGGTCCTTGCCTCCGAAGAGACGGCCTACCTCGGTAAGGCTCGCAGTGGTGTGCTTGCGGCAAAGATGCATCGCGATTTGTCTGGGAAAAGAGATGGCGCGAGGACGGCGCTGGCTCTTGAGATCAGAGGTCCTGAGGTTGAAGAAAGCGGCTACCTCGCGCTGAATGATCTCAGGGCTTATCTTCCCACGATTCCGTTCGATGAGGTTTCCGAGAGTACGCTCGGCGAACTCCACAGAAATAGAGCGTCCCTGAAGGCTGGAAAACGCAGCTAGCCGAATCAGGGCACCCTCCAACTCTCGGACGTTCGACTGAATGGACGTGGCCAGAAAGATGGCTACATCGTCTGGCAGTTGAATGTTGTCGTGGCGAGCCTTCTGCTTGAGGATGGAGATCCTGGTGTCCAGTTCGGGTGGTACTATGTCCGCTATCAGACCCCACTGGAAGCGCGATTTTAGTCTCTCAGTCAACCTGGGCATCTGGTTTGCGGGCTTGTCAGACGTGATGACTATCTGTCTGCCTCGTTCGTACAGCGCGTTGAAGGTGTGGAAAAATTCTTGCTCGTTGCTGTCCTTCCCTTCGAAAAACTGCACATCGTCCAGCAGAAGCACATCCGAGCGCTGCCTGTATTTCTCTCGAAACTCCTCCATCTTCCTCAGGCGCATGCTGGCGATGCACTCGTTGACGAATCTCTCGGATGTCAGGTAGGTCACCTGGCACGAGGGTCTCGAGTCCAACATCGCGTGGCCTATGGCCTGTAGGAGGTGTGTCTTTCCAAGACCAGTGCCACCGTAGATGAAAAGCGGGTTGTATTTCTCACCGGGCCTTTGGGCTACCAGCTGTGAAGCGGCTGCAGCGAACTGATTGGATGGTCCAATGACGAAGCTGTCGAAGCGGTATCGTTCATTCAGATCTCTGTTGGCTGAAGAGGCTGGAGAGGGCAGAGCTGGCGCGGTAACGGTCGATCCAGAGATCCCGTCTTTGGATCCATCGTCATTCAGGTTTCTATTCCTGAGCAGGATCTGGATCTCTATTTTTCTCCCGGAGAGCTCTTCCAGCACCGAGCTGGCAGTCTGGAGGTAGTTGTCCTCGAACCACTCCTTGAGGTAAGGGTTGGGAGCCTCCAAAATTACGAGATCCCCAGCTTGGCTCACTAGGGTCAGCGGGCGGATCCAGAGCTCGAAATTCCGGCTCGACATCCGCTGTCCAAGGGATGAAAGTGCAGCTTCCCAAAGAGAGGTCATTGATTCAGTCCAGGCACGATCGCGCACAAATATCCACAACTTATCCACAAGAGTGGACAAGAAAAAATCAAGTAAAAACAGATGGTTATCTTAATTTGATCACTCTTGGAATCCACCCCTCAGATCCGGTGCCGAGGGAAGATACTCCCCGCAGTCAAAGCCTGCCGCAGCGGACCGGGCGGTGTGCCAAGAGAGCGTCGTTGGTACCACCGCGCCCAAAGGCCTGCAAGGGCAAAAAAGCACCTCATCGGAAGGGAGCGTGAATTGCTGGACAATTCTCCTTGCGAGCCTCTGAGACGGGTCGAAAGCTAGCTATCCATGGATGATCCGAAGTTGGCAACAGTTTGAAAGGAAAGCTAAAAAAGAGTGCAAAACTTCGGCTAGTCCTTCCGAGGCAGATTAAACAAGGCTCGTCGAGAGGAGACGCACTCGATGCCCTTTTCCAGGCTGGATTGCGAACGTGGAAGGTGTCGAATGCCCGGTTGGCAAGGCTTTGAGAGACATGGGAGGAAAAGGAGGGGTTGGATCAGGAGAGAGTTTTTTCTGGGATCCGAGGTGAGAAAAGGAGAGAGATCCGTTCTGGCAGATCAGGTGGAGAAAACAAGAAATTGCCAAGAGAGGTGAGAATCGATGTAGGAGATGCCGGGAGGTTTTGGTGCTACAGGCCGGCCCATGGCTAGGACTAGGCTCAAGGCACTTGACAGTAGAGCATTGCCTTGGTATTGAGCCGAGCCCTGGACATGCTTGTCCGAGACGAGGAGCCAAGGACGTGAAGCGCCCATATCAGCCCCACAACAAGAGCAGGAAGCGCAGCCACGGGTTCAGGTACCGGATGAGGTCGAAGAACGGAAGGCTGGTGCTTTCAAGGCGTCGTTCCAGAGGTCGAAAGCGGCTAGCAGTGACCACCCCGAAGAAGTAACCGAGGGCTGGGTAAAGGGCTCCAGTGCCGGGCAGACAAAGCCCAATGGAAGGTCAAAGAGAGACTCTTCCAGCGCGAGCCAGGCTTCGACGTCGTTCAGAGTTCCAGGCCATTCAGTTCCACGGTCGTCGATTCCCAACCCATGACCTGATCATCCTCTGGCAGGAGGGCTGTCAGCAATGCTCCCGACTTGGAGTCACGGTGAGCAAGCGGGTGGCCAAGCAGGCGGTGCGAAGGAACCGTTTGAAGCGATGGATACGGGAAGCCTTCAGGCGCCTTCCAGAGCGATCAACAAGACCGGTGATCGATATAGTGGTGATAGCCAGGGTTGGAGCTACGCGAGCAACCTTCGAGAGGGTACAGGGGCAGCTAGCGAGTTTTTGGCAGAGCCAGGGAAGAGGGATAAGTCCTCGACGTTGAGGAAGCTCGGGAAGCCGCTCGAGTGGTTGCTGCTGGCCCCAATTTTGCTCTACCGGCTGCTTGTATCGCCGCTTTTACCGCCCGCCTGCCGATTCACTCCAAGCTGCTCCGTCTATGCCATGGAGAGCATCAGGAAGCACGGGCCATTGGTGGGCCTCTGGCGAAGTCTCAAGAGGCTGCTCAGGTGCCATCCATTTCACCCGGGTGGTCATGATCCTCCCTAGAGCTGAGGGCCCTGCTTTGTGGGGCCACGAGGTGAGCTTTTGGACAAGAAGCAACTCTATGTCGTCATGCTGGTGAGTGTGCTCCTGCTCGGGGGCATCTTCATCTATCGCTGGGCAACGGGAGAGTCCAAAGGCCCTGAGAAGCCAAAGACGACTCAGCCTAACAGTCAGACGGTCACCGAAAAGTCACCGGAGACTCCAAGAGAGGCTCCCAGGAGGCAGGGCCTCGACTCTCGAGACGCCACGGCCGTTATAGGGCCAGCGACCACAGCGACGGAGGCCGAACCCCTCGACGCTGCTGGAGTGACCAATCTCAAGCTCCTTGTCAGGCGCTTCCGGATAGCCATGGATCAGGAGAAGGTCTCCCAGGCAGCGATCATTCTCAGACAAGCAGTGACCGTAGCGAAGGGAAACGATGAGCTGCTTGCGTTGGCCGACGAGGCTCTGGATGTATGGTGGGGCAAAGGTAGCAGCGTCCAGGCACTTGCTCCCGAGGTGGAGTTGGCAGCAAAACGGGTTCAGGTTGGCCCTGGCCAGGGGGGTTTCGAAAGATCGTACGTAACGGCTGCAGCGACGATCATCGCCGGCAGTCATGCTCAGGCGGCGCAGGCATGGATGAGGGCCGAGCAAGCTGCGCGCGCCGATCTTCAGAAAGGAAAGGTCGCGACTTGGCGGTGTGTGTTCGAGCTCAAGCAGAACGATCAGACCGTGCAGGCTCCGAGCTGCGCACAGGCCGTCACCAAGGGAGGTGACCATCGTGCGCTGCTCTTCGGCGCGCTCCTGGCCTTGCGTCAACAAGCGAACTCTCCCGAGGCCGCGGCGCTGTTGAGCAGGAGTCTGAAGCTGGAGCCCGCCCAGCGCGCTGCAGTCGAGGCGTTGGCTGGCCAGCAGAGAGCCTCGGGGAGTGTGAAGGAAGCCTCTATGACTCTCTGCGACGGAGCAGCGGCCCTGGCGGTGCAGGGGAGGCACAAGGCGGCGCTTGCTCTGTTTGGTGCGGCTTCGGAGCTCCAGCCGCAGGAAGCGCTGCCGAAGATCGGCATGGCGCGCTCCCATGAGGCCCAGGGAGATGTTTCAAAGGCCTTGGGAGCTCTCAGGATGGCAGCGACCATGGCCAAGGGAAACATCCAGGTCAGGCTGGATCTGGCTCGCTTGCTCAGAAAGGAAGACCTCCTCGGGGCAATTCGGGTGTTGGAGGAGGCAGAGCAGATCGATCCGGTGAGCCAGGTCATAAAACGGGAGCTGGCCGCGGCCAGGGACGAGCTCGCCTCGCGCCGACCTTCCAAGGTTTCCGAGAAGCTTACGGTCATAGATGGAAAACGGATGAGGATGATCTTTACCTCGGCGGGCGGCGTGCCGAAGGCCATCGTTCTAAAGAACCCGAAGTATAGAGAGCGTGGAGACGTGAAGGGGCCCGAGCTGCGGGCCATCAAAGAGGCGAAGCTCGATCGGCAGGTAAACCTGGTCCGCACCTGGTCGGAATGGTGGCTACCGCTGCGTCTTTCCTTTGTGAAGCCGAGCTTCCCTGCACCGTCTTGGCAGGCGGCGCAGGACTGGCAGCGGATCAGATGGGATCGCAAGACCCAATCCTATCGAACCGTCGAGGGAGAAGGAGAGCACCAGGTCAAGGAGGGTTCCAGGGTCCTCTTCGGCTATCGATGGCCTGTAGAGTACGAGGGGATGCATCCGCCACCCGTGGTGGTCGAACGTCTCTACTCCATCGATCCGGACAATGCCTACCACTTCGACATGGAGATAAGGGTGGTGAGTAGATCCATCCAGAAGCACTTCGTTCAGCTCGAGATCCGGGTGCCATCCTATGACAAGCTGGAAGAGGACCGAAGCTTCTTCAATCCCATCTCCCTCAAGAAAGAGGCGGTGTGCATGGTGGGCGACAAGGTGAAAATGCAGACCTTGCCCACTCTCTTCCATGGAACGGGTGGCTGTATGGGTTGTGACGCCTCTACCTGTGCCTGCCGCAGGACGCCGGCCAAGGGAGAGGTGGCCAAGGAAGAGCTGGTGCCAGGAGGCTCCAAGGACCGCTCCATGAGCTTCACGGGCAAGGTTCACTGGCTGGGAGTAGATGAGATGTACTTCCTCCTTGGTCTGGCCATGTCGGAGAAGGAGGACTCCACATGTACCCTGTCTGGTTGGAAGGACCCCGTTGCCCCGAAGAATGGGGTGCTCGTCTCGCGGGTAGTGCTTCCAGCTCGCGAGCTGGCCCACAAGGACTCGGTTGTCAGCCACAAATTCACAGTTTATTCAGGGCCGAAGATCTCGGAAGAACTTGAGCGCGTCCGTGTGGCAGGCAGCAACCCGAAGCTGGAGGAGTCCATCGACTACGGGTTCTTTTGGTTCATCGGCCAGCCCATGATCTTCGTCATGAAGAAGATTCACGTCCTCGTGGCGAACTGGGGCATCGCCATCATCCTCTTGACGCTCCTCATCAAGCTCTTCACCCTGCCGCTGACCATCAAGCAGATGAGATCCATGAAGGGAATGGCCAAGCTGAAGCCCGAAATGGACAAGCTCAAGGAGAAGTACGGCGACGACAAACAGCGCTTTCAACAGGAGATGATGGCGCTTTACAAGTCCCACAAGATCAATCCGCTCGGTGGTTGCCTTCCTCTCCTCATCCAGATGCCGATCTACATAGCCTGGTACCAGGCTCTGATGGTTTCTGTGGATCTGTATAACGCGCCGCTTTTTGGCTGGATACACGACCTCACAAAGCCGGACTCAGTTCAGCTTTTTGGTTTTGGAATACCGATCCTGCCCCTCCTCATGGGAGCCACGATGTTTCTTCAGCAGCGCATGACTCCCACCACGGTGGATAGCGCTCAGCAGAAGATGATGATGTACATGATGCCGGCCATGTTCACTTTCTTCATGTTGTTCCTCCCCTCGGGGTTGACCCTCTACATTCTCACCAACACGCTCCTCAGCATGGCCCATCAGTGGTACATGAACCACGCGGACTGAGCGCTTGTGGACGGAGGATTGGAACGCTCGAGATGGAATGAGCGCTCCTCTGGGTGATAGAGTGCGAGACGCGGCCCATTGAGTGCGTTCCCTGCGGCTCATGCGATAGGTTCGTGGCCAGACGAGGATGAGCTACTCGGATTCCAAGGACACTATTTTTGGCCTGGCTAGCGCTCCTGGAGCTGCGGGCGTCGCGGTGCTTCGAATTAGCGGTCCAGCATCGCTTGCAATGGCTCGCCGCCTGGTGCCTGCCTTGGCCTCATCTGGGCTCCAGCGCAGGTTGCGGCTCTGCAACATCTTGGACCCAGGGACGAGGGAGCTCCTGGATCGTGGCCTTGTAGTCTTTCTGCCAGGGCCGGGTTCATACACTGCCGAGGATGTCGTGGAGCTTCACCTTCACGGTGGACCCGCCGTGGTGGCGTCGGTCCTAGCAGCCCTCGGGTCCATCGGGCTCAGGCCAGCTGGACCCGGGGAGTTCACCCTCAGGGCCTTTCTAAACGGCCGCATCGATCTCTCCGAGGCCGAGGCCGTCGCCGCCCTCGTGGAGGCACGATCCAGCCAGGCCGCCCGCTCAGCCCTGCGCCAGCTACGAGGGGGCCTGGCCGCTGCCTTGAAGCCCTTGAGGGTCGCTGGAATAGAGCTGCTTGCGGAGCTGGAGGCCTCCCTGGACTTTCCAGAGGAGGATCTTGGAGTTTTCAGACCAGAGGATCAAGCCCGGCGTCTTTCAGAGCTCGAGAGGGACATAGGCGCTCTCCTTGGACAGGCCCCATTGGGTAGGAGGCTGCGGGAAGGAGCGCGGGTGGTGATCGCTGGGCGTCCCAATGTAGGTAAGTCGAGCCTGATGAACGCGCTCCTCGGCCGTGAGAGGGCCATCGTTCATTCGGCGCCGGGCACCACGAGGGACTACCTGGAAGACGAGCTCGTCCTTGGAGGTGTGAACATTACCCTGGTTGACACTGCGGGTCAGCGCCCTTCACTGCTGCCCGAGGAAGCCAAGGGAGTGGAGCTGGCCAAAGAGCAGATGTCTGGAGCCGATCTGGTGCTCTACGTCTTCAATCTGGCCGAGGGGATCACTCCTGAGGACGACCTGCTTATCAAGAGCCTGGGAGATAGCTCCTGGGTGGCGGTATTGAACCAGCGGGACAGGGCGGGGGCCGAGGCCGAGGAGATGGCGAGGCGGCGTCTCGGGGATGCGGCTGTCGTAACCTCGGCGACGACAGGAGGGGGCGTGGACGTTCTCGGCCTGGAGATTTTACAGAGGCTCGGACTTGGAAAGGACGCGGGAGCGGAGATACCCGTAATTACGGAGGCGCGACACGTGAACGCGCTTCGGCAAGCCTTGGAGAGAATCCGCGAGGCCAGGCTCGTGCTGGAAGCGGGACTTCCTCACGAGGTAGTGGCCCTAGAGCTGAGGAGGGGGCTCGAAGCGCTGGGGAATCTGCTTGGCGAGGGGGTAGGAGAAGCCCTTCTCGACGCGATTTTCTCCAGGTTCTGTATCGGCAAGTGATCCCAGGAAAGCCGAGCCTATGGAGTTGGCGAGAGAGGTCGAGTTGATCTGGGGTCGAAGAGATCCAGGAGCCCCATCTCTTCGAGTTGCTTTGCCACGAGGTACGGTTCCACTACTCCCCAATAAATAGTATCAAATACTACAACATCGCCAAATTTGGATATCAAGGCCGGGGTGTACTCTGACTCAGGCCCTGGTTTTTCGGTAGCACACAGGACAACACCACAAGGATCGATTCCCCTGCTTCTGAGTGCCTCGAGCGTGAGCAACGTGTGATTGATGCTCCCAAGTCCAAGTCGGCCAACGACCAGGCATCTCGGCTGGAGGCGCGGGAGGTAATCGGCCCAGAGCATCCCATCCAAGATGGGTACAAGGAGACCCCCTGCCCCCTCCACGATGACGACATCATGTTCTTTGATTAGGCTTGAGAGCTTCTCTTCCAGCGTTTCGATATCGATGGGGGCACCCGAGGCCAGTGAAGCTGCCAGTGGAGCTGCCGGAAGAGCGAAGGAACAGCCAAGCGCGGATCCAGGTGCTTGGCCCGAGGCTTGCTCTAGGCGCAGCCAGTCTGGCCAGGGCTCGCGGCTTACATCTCCGGTCCGAGGGATGCCGGTCTCTATGGGCTTGAAGCCTGCCACCTTGAGTCCCCTCGCAGTGAGACCATGAAGCAGACCAGCGCAGACCACGGTCTTGCCCACTCCAGTGTCGGTTCCTACCACCACGAGGAGCCTGTTCATGATGTTCCTCCAACGAGAGCCTTGCCCGTACCTTCACTGCCTTGGTTTCAGGAACTGCATAATGGATCGACCAAGGAGCGACACCTGCTCTTCGCTGTGCGCGGCGCTCAGGGAGACTCGCAGGAGTGAAGTTCCGCTCGGGACCGTGGGTGGGCGAAAGGCCCAGGCCATGCATCCAGATCGAAAAAGGTGTTCCTGCAGCAGGGTCGCCGTGTTGGGATCGTCGAAGCCAATGCAGGCAATTGGAGACTCAGCGCCCGAGACCCGAGCACCGCTGTCCCTGATCAAGGAATGAGTCTGGTCCGAGCGCCGACGCAGGATCGAGCGGAGGGTATCTCCCTCTGATGAGTCGAGCACCCCGATGGCGGCCAGAGAGGCGCCAAGGCAAGCTGGAGGAAGGGCAGTTGTGTAGATCAGCGCACGGGCCTTGTTTTGCAGGTACTGGATCCAGGTCGGGTCTCCTGCGGCGAAGGCGCCGTGGCTGCCGACGGCCTTGCTGAAGGTCCCAATCCTGAGGGTCGGTTCAACTCCCAGCTCTGAGCAGAGACCACGTCCGCACGGGCCTTGCACGCCCAGCGCGTGGGCCTCGTCCACGACCAGCAATGCTCCGACATGCTGGCAGGCAGCGTGGAGATCCAGCAGGGGCGCCTTTGCCCCGTCCATCGAGAAGAGGCTGTCAGTAACGACGAGCTTGCGCTGAGCCTTGGGCGCGGACTCGAGATCGACCTGGAGCCCCGAGGCGTTCAGGTGCTGGAAAATCCGAATGTCGGCTCCACTTAGCCTGCAGCCGTCCACGATGCTCGCGTGGTTAAGGGAGTCGGAGAAGACGAGATCTCCCTTGCCAACCAGCGCGGAGATGACTCCGACGTTGGCCTGGTAGCCAGATGGGAATAGCACCGCGGAGGGAACCTCGAGCCAGCTTGAAACAGCGCTCTCCAGGTCGGAGACGAGGGAGCTGCAGCCGGTTACGATCCGTGATGATCCGGCACTGCATCCATGTTCACGTGAAGCGCGGCAGGCCCCCTCTACGCAGGCAGGATGCTGGGAGAGACCGAGATAGTCGTTGGAGGTGAAGTCCGTAAGAGAGCTTCCAGGGAGGCGGATACAACCAGGCTCACGGCCTAGGACAGTGAGGCTCTTCCTGAGGAGCCCCTTCTCCGAAAGGAGCCGGAGCTCTTCCTTCGTCCAGTCAGGCGGTTGGACGAGGCGATCGTGTTTAGGCTCCATCGAAAGCAGGATCGTCTGGAAGAGCGGAATGTCAACTGGAATGCAGAGTTGGTTTACATTTCTGTTCGTTCAAGGAATGGCGCGAGGTTGGGGAAGGAAAGGCGACTAGAGTGCCAAGGTTGTTTCACGTGGAACAGGCTATTGGCATCGGGCCGGTGTTTCACGTGGAACAGTCTGGGGAAGCCTCGTCAGGAGAGTTGCTCCGAGTGATCCACTGTTCGCTCGGAAACAACCTGCGAGACCAATCCTCGATGGGTCAAGATACCTGCCCCTACTTATCTGGCACCTGGAATCCAGCTATCACCCGATACCTTCCGTCCGCTAGCTCGTATCTGAAACGAACGAGCGATTCCTCCATGAAAGGGACCTCCTGTTCCCTGCTCCAAAAGCTCCATATGCGCCCTCCTGCCTCGCACAGCCTGGTCCCTATCGCTCTCCACTCCATTGGGGAGAAAGTAGCGCGCGAGGTCACCTGAGGGAACCTCTTGCCCTTTTCTGCTAGCTCCTCGGCTCTTATGGGAAGGATTTGAACCCCAGCACCGAGCCTCCGCTCTGCCTCGTAGAGGAAGGCGAGCTTCTTCTCCGAAATCTCGCAGAGCGAGATCTTGGATGCTGTGAGGATCAACGCCAGAGCAAAACCAGGAAAACCTGCACCCGAGCCGACGTCCAGCAGCTCCATGCAGGTTGATTCAGAAGCGGCCTGCGTCATTGCCCTCGCCAAAGCAAGCGAGTCCGCTAGATGAACGCCGACTAGAGAGCTAGGCTCGGCGCTGCCTACCAGCCTTACCCTCGGGTTCCAGCGGGCTACCAGTTCGAGAAATGACGCCAGGCGATTACACTGGGCTCCAGCCAGCGAGACCCCCATCCTTTGCCCCTCCTGTCGTATCATTTGGGACATTGAGGCGGCTCTCGGCATGCGGCTCCTTCCAGATGACAATGGACAGAGGTCTATAATAGGGTAGAATGCCTCCCTGCGAAATCACAACCCACGCAGATCCCCGGTGAGGCACCGTGGCTAAACAGAACCTACTTCTGGTGGATGGAGACGAGCGCAGTCTCCGGGTTCTAGAGGTAAGTCTCAAGAAGGCAGGCTTCACCGTCACCTCCTCCACCAGTGGTAAGGATGCCCTCGAAACGGTCGAGCTGATGGAGCCCGACCTGATCATCTCCGACACCCGCATGGAGGACATGGACGGGTTCGATTTCTGCAGCCGTCTAAAAGCCAATCCGCAGTGGGAGTCCATTCCTTTCATCTTCCTCACCAGTCAGAAATCCATCGAGGACAAGATCAAGGGCTTGGAGTTGGGAGTCGAGGACTACCTGACCAAGCCGATATATATCAAGGAGATCGTCACCAGGGTCCGTATCCTGCTCCAGAAGGCCCAGCGAGAGCGCCTGAAGCGGAGGGACAGCAGGACCAAGTTTGAGGGTTCACTTGCTGACATGGCCGTGGTGGATCTCATTCAGACCATTGAGATCAGTAGAAAATCTGGGGTAATTCATTTCGCCAACGCCAATGGAGTCCAGGGAGCGGTCTATTTCCGGGATGGCAAGGTGATCGACGCCGAGCTCGGCAGGCTCAAGCGCGAAGAAGCCATCTATCGCCTTCTCATCTGGTCCGAGGGGCAGTTTGAGGTAGAGTTCAAGTCCATTCACAGGGAAGAGGAGATACCTCAGTCCAACCAGGCCATTCTCATGGAAGGTCTCAGACGGCTCGACGAGTGGGGGCGGCTGCTCGAAGAGCTGCCTCCCCTCGATTCGGTCTTCGAGGTGGACTATAGAGAGCTCTCCGACCGGCTCGCAGAGATCCCAGATGAGGTGAATCAGGTCCTCAGGCTGTTCGATGGCCGCCGCAGCCTTCAGCAGGTTGTGGATGACTGCGCTCTGCCAGATCTCGATACCCTGAACATTATCAGCAAGCTCTTCTTCGAGGGGCTCATCTTCGAGACTGCAAAAGAGGATCCCGATCCTTCTGAGCTTCAGCCGCCATCACTGGAGGGCTGGCTTCGCGACCCACTGGCTGCTGCCGCCGCATTTTCCGGTGCCGTTCCCAAGGCAGCCAAGCGCCAGGAACAAAAGGAAGCGAAGCAAACAGAACACTCAGGTCAGCGTCGCCGCCGGATCACCGAACGTGGGCTCGGCGACTACATGAAGCAGGCCGAGGAGATCCATTTCTCCCCCTTCGACTCGCCCGAACCGAGTGTAGGGTCGGCGCCAGCGGTCTCTTCTGAGGCAGCCCAGGAGCCATCGAGGGCCAAGATACCAGAGTCCGCGCCGCTTGTTGAAGATCCGTCCCTTGAAGAACGTGGGGGATCTATTCTCCGGCCTCTGACCCAAGATGAAAGGACAACGTCCAAGTACTCTTCCCAGGCACCTGTCAGCGCCAAGGCTGCGGAAGTACGCTTGGCTTCTCCATCACACCGAGTCTCCAAAGAGGGCGAGGCAGAGACTCCATCCTCTACTTCCAGTGACTTGGTTCCCGCAGCCTTGGGAGCAGATCAGCCCAGCCCAGCCGGTTTGAAGCCATCACCCCAACCGGTTTCGAGGGAGGAGCTGGCTGTGTTCTCACTGCCTTTGAAAAAGGCAGCAAAGAGCCGAGAGTCAGCTTCCAGGCCATCTTCGGTTAGAGAAGAAGGAAAGGGGCAACTCGATCCCGCTCCTACTGGCGGCTCCCAGGGCACGACTGACAAGGTCCTTCCCAAGGCCGCGTTCGTACCATCGCCCAGGGTACTCCCGCCCCCGGGTCTGGCCGCGCCCAAGGCGCCACTCGGGCGCCTTGAATTGACGAAAAGGGATCCTCCGGCCGTTCCCGAGCCAAAGCCAGGTCAGGCAGCCAAGCTTGCTCCTCCTTCGCCAGGAGGCCAAGTCCAGCAAGGGATCCCTGGCCCGGCCAAGGGTGGATTGGGAGTCAGGCCGCTGCCTTCGCAGATGCCCCTCCCACGTCCCCTTCCTCCGGTGGCTCCAATGGAGCTCCGCCCCATCCTCAGGGACCTCTCCAGGCTTTCCCGTAGCCCGGACGAGGATCCAGCCAAGGTGAGCCTTGGAAAGGCGATGCCCACAAGGACGGGAACCTCGGCTCCTGCTTCTTCCAAGGCAGCGCCAGACGCTCCCCCTGTTGCTGGAGACAGCACAGCATCCGTGACAGGGGATCTGTCAACTAAGCCGGGGTCGGTGGAGCCGGAACATGTTTCAGTCGGGTCACATGAGCCGCCTCTCCCAGCTCAGCTCAGCGCTTCATCAGCCAGCCAGGATGAGGAGGTCCCATTCCTCGAGGAAGATATTCTGAGCTTCGTGGAGGAAGAAAACAGTCCCCCAGAGCTGGCATCTACCTCCGGGGAGATCGTGGTCTCTGCCCAAAGGGGCCTTGGTCAGGAGATGGAGACCAGAGGAGGTACGGTTCGTCTTTCCGAGGAGGCCTTTGCCGTGGAGGGCCCTGGGGACTCGGGCAACCTGGTCTCGGGGACGATCGAGACCCAGACGCCGGTCAAGGATCACGCGATAAGCGAGCTTGGAGAGAGTCACAAGACTGCCAGCGGCGTGGCTGCTCCAGACAGTCCCGGTGGGAGCAAAGTGGTAGTAGCAGAGCCTGCCCATGCAGCTCCGATTGTCAGGCAGAGGCGCCCAATAGAGTCTCCAGAGCCGGCAGACTCGATGGAGCTGCGACTGCCGAGACCCCTTTGGCACAAGGTTGCACTTGTCTTGGTAGGCCTGGCGGTAGTTGGGGTTCTTATTTTTGCGCTGGCCAGGTCTGGAAAGCGCAAGGTAGCTCGATCTCCCAAGGAGAGCCGGCTGGCCCTGTCCAAGGCCCAGGACGCTGGGAGAGTCGTCCCTGCTCGGCTTGACGCCGGCCTGGGAGCCCCACCCGAGCGAATCTCTCCTCGGCCTGGCGTGGATGCAACCGTAGCCATGTCCAGGGACGCCCAAGCCATTAGACCGGCCGCGGATGCGGCCATGAGCCCACAGGCCATGGACCCAACGGAGGTCAACAAACAAGTCGAGCAGGCAGTGAGTCTCCTTCGCAAGAGAAAAGAGGCTGAAGGAGTGGCGCTCCTAGAGAAAGTTCTCGCCATCGATCCCAAGAACGAAGCCGCGCGTAAGGCTCTTGGCGGTCACTATCATCGCAAGGCCCAGGCTGCCCTGGAACGAGAGAATTTCAAGGAAGCGGTGGATACCGGCAAAAGAGCAGTGCTTCATGTCCCAGATAATGCCGATGCCTGGATGGCCCTCGGGTTCAGCCTACACGCTCTGAAGCGATCCGCCGAGGCCAAGCCTGCCCTCGAGAGATACTTGGAGCTTTGTCCTCGCTGCCAGTGGACCGGCTGGGTCAAGCAGACGCTGGGCAGCATCAAGTAGGGGGAGCAGTGGGAGCTCCCGTTCTCGGAATCGAAAGCTCCTGCGACGAGACAGCCGCAGCTGTGGTTGACGCGAGCGGTCTGGTCATTTCCAGCGTCGTCTCTTCTCAGATTTTCATCCATCACGAGTATGGTGGCGTGGTACCGGAGCTGGCATCGCGTGAGCACATACTGAACATTGTTCCAGTTGTGAGAGAGGCGCTCCTCAGAGCAGAGTTGGTGCCACGTCAGCTCGCTGGCATCGCGATCACGTCTTCTCCTGGGCTCGTGGGAGCGTTGCTGGTAGGGCTGCAGTTTGGGAAAGCCCTTGCCTGGGCATCGGGCAGACCGCTCGTGGGAGTGGATCACCTCCATGCGCACCTCGAAGCAGTCTACGTTAGGAATCCTGCCGATCCACCGGTGAGAGTCCCGCGTTTTCCTCATGTGATCCTGCTTGTTTCGGGAGGCCACACCCTGCTCGGGATCCGTCGGGACGAGGTGCGGCTCGAGTTGCTCGGAGCCACCAGGGACGACGCAGCCGGTGAGGCCTACGACAAGGTGGCCAAGATGCTCGGGCTTGGCTATCCCGGAGGAAAGATCATAGATGAGCTGGCCAGCCGAGGTAGGCCCGAGAGCTTCAAGCTACCTCGCGCAATGCGAGGCCGGGCCACATGGGATTTCAGCTTCTCGGGGCTAAAAACCGCGGTTCGGCTGATCCTCGAGCGGCAGGGATTGCCCTCGAGCGCGGAGGGTCTTGCAGATCTCTGCGCTAGCTTCCAGCAGGCAGTGGTGGAGGTGCTGGTCGAACGGGTAGAGCAGGCAGTGAGGCATACGGGTCTTGGAGAGGTCGTGGTTGCTGGCGGCGTGGCGGCGAACAGTGGTCTCAGACGCGCCCTTGTCCTGGCGTCGGAGCGGTCCTCCTTCCGGCTCTACGTTCCAGCCCTCGAGTTCTGTACCGACAATGCAGCCATGGTGGCGATGGCAGGTCTACGCCGCCTCGGTCGCGGCGAGTCGGATGATCTGGGGCTGAACGCCACGGCGAACTGGCAAAGGCCGAGTCCATGAAGAAGGGCGAGCGGGTCAGCAAATTGCCCCGGGCCCGCAAGGAGCTTGGCCAGTGTTTTCTCGTGAACGCCGGGGTCCGGGACAAGATTCTGGCGGCTCTTCAGCCTGTCTCCAAGGACTGGGTCGTGGAGGTTGGACCGGGCCCAGGAATGTTGACCTCGGCTCTCACCCAGATGGCGGGAAGGGTGGTGGCCGTGGAGATCGATCCTGGGCTGGCCGAGAGCCTTCCCTCACGCGTGGCTCGCCCAGAGGTATTGGAGGTGCATCGCCAGGACGCTGCCTCGTTCGACTACAAACAGGTAGCCCATAGAGCGGGCGGCAGTCTTCTGGTGGTGGGCAACCTCCCCTTCAACGCCGCAGCGCCCATTCTGAGAAATGCCCTCCATCAGGCAGAGTGCATTGGGAGGCTGGTGCTCATGTTCCAGAAAGAGGTGGCCGATCGGTTGGTTGCAGGCCCTGGGCACCCTGGCTACGGCCTGCTCAGCGTCGTGACGCAGCAGCGGGCCCGGGTGGAGCGGCTCTTCGCGGTGGCTCCCGGTTCCTTCCGGCCAGCACCCAGCGTTTGGGCGGGCGTGGTCAGCCTCACGCCCATCCCCACACCGCTGCCCGAGTGCTGCCTGAAGGCCCACGATCTGCTGTGCCGGCAGTGCTTTGCCCACCGTCGCAAGACACTCCGGAACAACCTCAAGAATGGACCCTGGCCATGGGATCAAGTCTCCAGGTGGCTCGCCGAGGAAGGGATCCGGGAGGCTCAGAGAGCCGAGGAGTTGGATGTGCCCACCTATCTCAGACTGGCCAGAAGGGCGTGCCCAGAAGAGCACGGGCCGTCCACGGAGAAGAACCTTGCCTGATCCCTTCGGTGGTTGGAGGCTGCTCCTCGCGCACCACCGGGAAGAACAGGGTCACCACTGCCTGCGGCTTGGAGCCCTGGCCTTCTGTACCCGCTGCCTGGCCCTCTATCCGTCCCTGCTGCTGGTGGTTGGACTTGAGGGGTCCCTGGGTCCGGCTCCAATCCCAGAGAGATGGTTCTTCTCGTTTTCATTAGTAATACCAGCAGTTGTGGATTGGTCCAGGGTACGTCTTTTCCAGGTGCGGGGCAGCAATCTGACAAGAGGAATCACAGGCATACTCGGTGGCCTGGGCTTGGGCTTGGCCTTCTCGGACTATTTTCGGGATTCGAATCATGGATACTTCTGGGTCCTAGTGGGGAGCTTGGCGGCTGTGCTTCTGCTCGTGTGGTGGAGCGGCCGGGCCTCGTCCCCAAAGGGCTACTAGCCACCTAGGTGGGCGTCTCCCCATAGACCACTTTCGTCTCCGGTGCGTTGCATGGCCTGTGGCCCCAAGCCTTGCTTGGGCCACTTGGCGATGAAAGCTGTGTTATGCTACCGATTGCGAGGTTAGGAACGAGCTGAATGAGCACCGAGCAGGAAAACCAGATCGTCGAATATCTCTTCGACGAGCTCTCGTCCGAGGAGAGGAGGTCCTTTCAGGCCCGCCTCGACGCGGACCCCGAGCTAGCCTCGAGGGCGGCTTCATATGCTGGCGTGCTCAAGCTCGTTCGGGAAGAGGACGGAGACCTTGCCCCGTCCGCTGAGTCCACCGAGCTTCTCATGGAAGAGGCTCGTAGGCAGAGTCGCCCCTGGCCAGCCCGGCTCCTCTGGAGTTGGATCCCCTCTTTGGCTGCCAAGCCAGGAATGGCTCTGGCGACCTTGGCGGTGTTGGTGCTCGGGGTGGGGGTGTTCGCGTTCTTCGCTGGGAGGACTGGAGCCGATGGTCCGGCCAGCTCCTCGCAGAGGCTCGAATCGAAGGAGCTCGCCTCAGCTCCCGCGGCCGGGCCCTCAGAGGTGGCAGATGGTAAGAGGCCGCCTGGCAGTGACATCCTTGCTGCTCGGGATCCGCGAGGGGCTGTGGCTGAGGCTGACAGTACAGGAGCCGTCGCCATCGGAGGTCGAGAGAAGACACGCGAGAAGAAGGAAGCCGCCCTGGATGACGAGCCTCGAGACGAGAAACTCAACGAGGAGAACCAGAAGATAGGACAAGCCGGGCTCAAGGAGAGTGAAAAGGCACCAACTCCCACGACTTCGAGTCTTACTGGCGCTGGCAGGGAAGAAAAATTCTCCACCATGGATTTCCGCAGTGCAGGAGCGAAACCCATGGATCAGGTGGCCACAGGGCAAGGCAAGACCTCGTTGGCGTCACCTCAAGCCCCCCCTTCTCCCCCTAGCGTGCAAAAGCCTGGTCGCGGCGTGAGTTTCGGTCTGGTGAGCAAGACAGGGGAAGAGGGCGCAAAAGGAGCGGCGCCAAGGAAGACGAAGGATCTGTCCAACGCAGACAAGGCCGCGGAGCAGCGGGGGGACTCAGGCAAGCAAGATCCGGCTCCCAGGCAAGAACAGGCTGAGACCCGGAGTGCTCCGGTGCTCTACAACCTCGCCAACACGAGCCTGTCCAAGGGAGACATCGGTCAGGCCTGCGAGCTCTTCTCTGCCTTGGTGCGCACCCATCGCGACAACCCGCGCCGCGCCGACGCTCTGCTCGGGTGGGCTCGGTGCGAGATGGCAAGAGGCGCCTTCGGCCGCGCCGAGGGCATCTTGCAGCAGCTCATCAAGGAGCACCCAAGCTGGCGCAAGAGCGGGGAGACCTGGCTTGCCGAGGTTCAGAAGCAGCGGCAACAGGCGGTGTTGCGGGCTCAGCGCCGAGTGCAGGCGGCGCAGCAGGCCCAGCGCCGACACCAGGCCGACCAGCAGTCGAAGCCAGCCAAGGCTGCGCCGCGGCGCGCGACCTCCAACTCCTACCAGTAGAAGTCTCCGTCTCGGCGGTAGCACCCGCTCCAATCGTATCAGGCTTGGGGAGCACTAGCTGGGTTCAGCCCTTGTCTATCTGGTTACGATCACCAAAAATAAAAGGCATCGATCCACCCGAGCCGCCGCCTGCAGTGCGACAAGCAACGGGCTTCCAGGCCCAGGAGAGGCGCGTCTCAGGAGGTAGCGCCCCCACGGAGTCGAAGTATGCTTCCAGGAAGCGCTCGGTGGCCGGGTTCGGGTAACCCTCTCCCAGAATTGGGCCGAAGCGGGGCTCATAGGCTGCTCGGATTGAAGAGAAAATCCTGTCTCGCTCTGTCTTGGCAAGAATCGACGCGGCCGCCACGGGCAGACAACTCGCATCGGCATGGTTACGGGCCTCTGCCCGGGGCAGGTGGGCCGCCAGAGGTCCGAACAGCTTCACGCCGTCGAGCACGACTCGAGCCCAGATAGGCGCTCCGGCAAGCAAAGCCTCTGCCACCCTGCGCTCGAGAGAGTTGAGCCCGCCGGCCCTCACGGCGGCGTCCACCTCTGTGGGGGAGACGACCTCGATGGACCACCAGTCCGCCTTCAGGCGGATCTCCTCGGACAGGGCGGCCCGCTTCGACTGAGCCCGCTCAGGCGCGCCAAAACTCTTCGAGTCAGCCACGCCGATCTCTTCGAGCGCCCTGGCGGAATCGGGTGACAGACCACAGGCTGCCATCACCATGGGCCCGAGCACGGCACCCCTGCCCGCCTCGTCCACGCCTATCTCCAAGTCTTCGCGCGCCATGGGGACACTCTACCTTCGCAAGGCCATGTGGGGCACCAACAATGCGTCTGCGAGGCGGGAAGGTCTGCAGGCCCAGGCGTGACATGGCGGGCCGAGGCGCGCTATCCTGGACTTGCCATGTGGTACGAGCTCTACCTTCGCAGGGAAGCGGCGCTCGATGTGCAGGAGATCAGGGATGCTCTGCCTGGCGATGCGGCTGTATCGGAGTCTGGCCATGGTCTGCAGATCTCGCATTCGGCCGGCAGCTTCGAGATTTCTTACTACGTCCCTAGGTCGAGTGAGGAGGAGGAGCATATCCGAGGAGTGGATCTTCTCGTTCCAGGAGGCGCCAACCCCGCCCTGGCCAGGGCCGCTTTCGAAGCGGGATTTTGTCTGGCCGAGAGCTGCGGTCTGTCGGTTTACGATCCGCAGCTCGGTCGGGCAGTGACCAGGCGGGACCTCGAGAGCATCGAGGTCAGAATGGCCCGCGTCGCGAGCTATCTCACCGAGACCGTCGGGTTGGAAGATGCCGACGATCTTCGTCACATTGCCGTGGACTCTCCTCGTCCCCGCCTGTCGCTGAGAACCAAGTTCTACCTGATCCTCGCAGGAACTCTCGCGCTGCTCGCGTTCTTCGCCAGCTACTGTTGATCGTCTGTGTCGGGAGCGCTCTTGGGGGGAAGACCAACGCCAGAGCGGAGCCTGATGATTCCCAGGGCCGCGAATCCCAGAACCACGCCGAACCAAAGAGTGCAGAGTCGGATGAGCACCGTCGCGGCCACTGCTCCGGATCGACCGAGGCCCGAAGCGGAACGGAGAAGGAGCAGGGTCATGCTCCCTTCGGTGACCCCGAGCCCGCCCGGGAGGAAGCTGAGAGCGCCAAGAACAGTCGTGGCAGAGTAGATGAAGATCGCTAGGGGAAGGGGGGAGTCCACACCAGGGAGCCCCTCGAGCACCAGGTAGAATCCCAGACATTCCCCGAGCCATGCCACTGCTGAGAACAAGGAGGTGGCCAAGAGGGGAATTGGCCGCAGAAGGAGGTGCAGGGGCTCTCCAAGCTCGGCGAGGCGGGGAGCGATCCGTCGCCCGAGCGGAAGTCGGGCTACGAGATGGATGCCCCAGGTGAAGGCCCGGGGCGAGGCGAACAGGGAGGTCATCCCGAGCACGATCAATCCGCAGAAGATGAGCAGGGCGCCGAACCTAGGATCTTCGACATAGGTGAAGGCCCCCAGGAGGCAGAGGAGGACAAGGGCCACCAAGTCGGTCAGGCGGTCGGCAATCACCACGGGCGCCGTGCGGGTGATGGGGATGTTGTCCGTGCTCTTTAGCAACCAGGCCTTGAGCAGCTCGCCGACCTTGCCGGGGGTAATGGCCATTGAGAACCCAGCGAGGTACACGAGAGCGCTTCTGCCCATGGGCACTCGGGCTTGGGCTTGGCCAAGGAGGTATTGCCACTTGATGAACCTGAGCCCGTAGGCGAGGAGGGTGAGACCGATCACCGGGCCGATACGCCACCAGGCGAAGCTCCCCAGGTGCTCCGTGAGGGCCTGGATGTCTGCGTAGATGGCGAAGCCCACCCACACCACCACGCCGAGGAGCAGGCCGAGGATCAGACGCAGGAGCAGGCGATTCACCCCTTGCCACCTCTGTGCAGGCCAGGCGTCATGGAGGCGCAGTCTACCAAAGGGGCCGCGGCCGGGAAAGCGCCCTGTCCTTCTGTGTCCTGTCTTTCTGCCTGGCTCGGGCGAAGATGGGCCAGGACCCTGCTTCCGTGTCATGGTAGGCTTCCCAAGAAGAGCGGAGCCCCGGCCGTGTCGTCCACGGAGCGGATCAAAACCTTCCTGCAAGAGGCTCAGGAATCAGGGATCTTCCCGGGCGCATCTCTGCTGGTCGCCGAGGGCGGCGAGCTGGTGTTCGAGCATGTCCTTGGGATGGCTGCGTGTCATGAAGAGCCCCGGGCCATGACAGAGCGGATCCGATTCGACCTGGCCTCCCTCACCAAGGCTGTTGGAACCAGCCTCGCGGCCATGATCGCCGTGGCCGAAGGCCTTGCGAGTCTGGAAGAGCCTCTGGGCGAGCGGCTGCCCCTCCCCGTGGCCTTGGCGCGGCAGCCTGTCTGGCACCTGCTCGCCCATTCGAGTGGCCTGCCGGCATGGGCACCTCTTTACGAGGAGGTGGATCGGGCGGTTCTCCGGGGGGAGGCATCGTCTGACCGGGCGTCGCGCCGGGCTTGGATGAGGAACCGGGTGGCAACGACGGCCCTCGAGTATCGGCCAGGGGAGGTTTCACTCTACAGCGACCTCGGCTTCATGGTGCTCGAGTGGTGGCTGGAGACCATATTCGGGGAGCGCCTGGATGCGGTGCTCGAGGAAAGAGTTTTCTCACCCCTCTCCCTCGCCGATACGGGCTACGTGGATCTGGACGCCAGTGAGAGGCAGCCTCCGGAGCTCTTCGCTGCCACCGAGAGGTGCCCCACAAGGGGCCGGATCATCTCGGGCGAGGTACATGATCTGAACACCTGGGCCATGGGTGGTATCTGTGGTCAGGCGGGGATCTTCTCCACTGCCAGGGACCTCCACGCGCTCCTCGGATCGCTCTGGAGGAGCTGGTGCGGGGTAGAAAAGGAGCCCATCCCTTGTGAGGTGATCAGGCGTTTCTGGACTCCATGTTCAGTTCCTGGGAGCGCTTTCAGGCTGGGCTGGGACGGTCCCAGCCGAGAGGGCTACAGCTCGGCTGGGCGCCACATGCCGGCAGAGGCCGTGGGACACCTCGGGTTCACGGGCTGCTCCCTCTGGCTTGCTCCGTCACCAGGGTTGTGGGTGATATTCCTGTCGAACAGGGTCCACCCATCGGTCGCTCGGGTAGGGATCCGAGAGTTTCGCCCAGCTCTTCACGATCTCGTTCTTGGAGAGCTCGGCCTGGGTGCCAGAAGATGAAGCCTGCCTGGCAGAGAGCCTCTTTCTTGGCGGTGGCCATACTGCTCGTGTCCTGTTCGGTTACCCCCGGCTCGAAGATGCCGGTAAAGGAGTCGGGCCATCAGCGTACCGCCGACCCTCCCACCTTGGCGCGGCAGCTGCGATCTCCGCCTCCTTGGGCCTATGAAGAGTTCCTGCTTGCCGAGCTGGCCGTGGGGATGGGAGACAGGGAGGAGGGAGGACGGCATTTCCGGCGGGCTCTCTCCGAAGATCCCGATTCCCCCGAGCTGCGTCTGCGCCTCGCCGAGATCGCAATGCAGAAGGGGTCTCACGAGGAGGCGCTGCGGTTGGCCGAGGAGGCCCTGGGAGTGGATCCCGCCTACCCGAGGGCCCACCTGATCACTGCGAGGCTCTTGTCGGAGAGAGATCCGGCTCGGGCTCGGGCCCTGCTGCTCCAAGTCCTGTCGCTGTGGCCTGGTGAGCTGCAGGCCTACCTTCTGCTCGCCCCGCTGGAGCGACGCAAGGGGGGGGCCGAGGCTGAACGCACGGTCTACGAGAAGATGCTCGAAAAGGACCCGGACAACCTGGACGGACTCCTCGGTCTTGCTCTCGCTCTCGGCCGGTTGGGGCTCGATGCCGAGGCGTCGAAGGTCCTCAGGCGGGCATGCAACGCGCATCCCTTTGCGGTCGATCCTTGGCTGAGGCTCGCGCGGAAAATGGTCCTTGTGGGCAAATGGGACAGGGCCGCGCACTGGCTGTATCTCGGGCTGGAGGCAACCGGAGATGATCCTTCCCTTGCCGAGGAGCTCTTTCGCCTATGGTTGGCACGGGGTCGGCATGAGAGGGCCAGGGATCTAGTGGTCCTGCTGTCGGGCCACGAGACAGCCGCCACTCTGACCCAGGTGGCGAACTTGAGGGAACGGCTGGGGGACGACCCCGGTGCCGAAGGGGCTCTTCAGTCGGCCCTCAGGCAAGATCCCTCCTTTGGCCCCGCGCTGGTGGACCTGGCTCGGCTGTGGAGCCGGAGGGGAAATACCGCGGCTGCTCGCCGTGTGCTGGAGGATCAGTCGCCCGGCAGTGTGCTCTTCGCTTTCGCCCGGCGGGAGCTGGCAGCCCAGCGCGAAGCTGCAGGCGAGTGGGTAGAGGCGGAAAAGGTGCTGCGAGGGATCCTGGAGGCTGGGAGCGCCGATGGAGCGACCGCCGAGAGTCTGGCCTTCCTGCAGGCTCGCACGGGATCCCTGCAACGTGGCCTGGAGTCACTGGAGCGGGCGAGGCTGGCCCGGGGCCTGCTCTCCGACGACCCGGGCCACCGATACTCTCTTGCTCTGCTCCTCGAGGAGGCAGGTCAGTGGCCACGGGCGCAGCGACTGGCAAATGCACAGCTCGACAGGGATCCAGACGACGCCCAGGTTCTGAATCTGCTCGGCTACGGCCTGGCCGAGCGTGGAATCGAGCTGGACCGCGCCCTTGGGCTGCTCAGGGCCGCGCTTCGTTTGGATCCACTCAACCCATACTTCCTGGACAGCTTGGGCTGGGCGCTCGTGAAGAAGGGCCGCCCGGGCGAGGCGCAGCCCTTTCTTGAGCGCTCCGTTCTGTTGGATCGCCGCCTCTGTGAGGCATGGGCGCATCTTGGGGAGGCGAGGCTGGCGGCCGGGGCCACCGAGTCATCCCGGGCGGCGTGGGAGGAGGCTCGGGCCTGTTTCCCGGGGGAGAGCGCCCGGGCGGTGGCGTCTGGCCGTCTTCGGGCCTTGAGCGGTTACATGAGAAAGACCATCGAGCCCTGGGTACCCCGAGCCCGTACGAGGTTATTCGAATGACGCGAGCAGGACTCTCGAGTTTCATGATCCTTGTCTTGTTGTCAGCCCCCGGCTGTTGCACCCTTCGGCGCAGCTACCAGACTCCAAGCACCGCTTCCCTGGTGGCAGGCCTCAAGATGGATCCTCCGAAGACCCTGAGGGCAAGGGCCAAGGTGGACCAGTGGACCCCAAAAGGGAGAATCAAGGTCCGGGTGTATCTCCTGGCCTCGGGAGAGGGTCAACTTCGCTTCGAAGCGGTCTCTCCCTTCGACACTCCCCTTCTGACCCTCGCCTCGAGCGGCGGACGCTTCACCTCGATCGACCACAAGAACAACGTATTCTATACGGGGCCGGCAAAGCCCTGCAACATCGCACGGGTCTTCGGCCTGGCCCTCGAGCCGCGCGAGGTGGCTCGAGCCTTGTCGGGAGGCGCGCCCCTCATCGAACACAGTGAGGCCTTGAGTCGCTGGGACAGGTGCAAGGGAGCCGAGGAGGTGATTCTCAAAGGCAAGGGGGGCCTGATTCAGCGAGTATGGTTGAGCCGAAAGGAAGGACTCTTCCGGGTGGATCGCTCCGAGGTGAAGGATTCCAAGGGGAAGATCCTGCTGTCCCTTTCCTTCGAGCGTCATCGCCTGCACGGAGGGAGGTGGGTGCCAGAGGTGGTCAAGTTCGAGCAGCCATCCAGGAAATCGGACGTGATCATCCGCTATCAGAAGGTGGAGCTCGACGTGGAGATCCCGTCGGATGCCTACCGACTGTCACCGCCCGCAGGTCTGCCCGAGCAGGAGATGGACTGCGATGACGAGTGATCTGCCAGTGACAGTCAGCGGCACAGCAAGGCGAAGTGAAGGAGCAGAGAGGAGAATGTCTCGGGTGCGCTGGCGGAGATCAGAGGGGATCAATCCGGTGGGTTCACGTCGTTCACCCAGCGCAGATAGGAGACTACCACCTCGGACTCGTGCAGCGGGTCGAAGTGCTGGTTGACGAAGACCACGGTGTTGGCGGAGGAGCGGTAGTCGAAACCATCCTGCCGGCTTCGTCTGAGGGGAATTCCATCCTTTGCCACGGCGACGCTCACCGAGATTGGGTAATGGTGCAAGACAACGGGCGAAGAAGAGGCCACGATGTCCTCGATGATGATTTGCAGCGTGGAGCCGAGATCTGCTTGGCATATGGAGGCGACCTGGCCGCCCGTGGCGTTGGCGATCTCCACGTAGCCTTGTCCCACCTGGCTCGCGGTTGAGCAGCCCGAAGGGGGAGGCCCCACGATGGCGTGCGCCCGCCCGACTCCCTCTGGATTGGAAACGCCGAGGAGCAGGTTGACAGTGGGGCCGATGACCTGCTGCATGCATGCCGGGGCGATGGTGGCCGAGCCGCTGCCCTCTCCTGCTCCGCAGGAGTCCTTGAGCTCCTGGGCGCGTTCGTCGGAGACGTAGATAATGACTAGCTGAGCGTCGGGGCGGATACGGTTCGGCTGGTTGTCCCTCGGCAGGTGGTTGACTATGGCGTTGTAGCCTTGTGTGATGCCGTGCTCGGTGCCTCCCTCCGAGGTTCCGGATCCCCATGGTTCGAGGATGCAGGCCTGGAACTGGGTCAGGTTACCCGAGGTGAGGAAGTGGTCGTTGGATTGTCCGTCCGCAGTGCAGAAGACCCCGTTTCCCTCGATTCCCACGCCCACTATCCCCATACGGAAGTCCAGGCCATAGGACAGGGCGCGGTTGAAGAAGTTGACCGCGTTGGTGGACACCGACTGCTGCTCCTCGTACATCGAGCCCGACTCGTCGATCACCCAGATGATGTCGGCCGTGGGCTGGGTGGCCACTAGATAGACCTCGCACTCGCCCTCGTCAGCGTCGCCAGGGCCAGCCAGGTTGCTGCCGTTGGCCGCGTCGTCCACCACGAAGCCAGTCCTGCGGATGGTGTCGCTGTAGTCCGCGCTCGTGCCGATGGCTCCCATTATCACGATGTAGGGGTCGCCGGTCTGAATGCCGCCCGCCATGGGGGTGCGTCGCTGCACGGTGTAGGAAAGGATGAAGTTCGAGCTCTGTCCGCCGAAGGCGTCGGGGCCAGGTAGGTTCAAATACTCGTTGGAGCGCCGCCCTGTCAGGGTGGTCAGCACGGTGTTGCGGAGCTCGCTCAGGTACTTCGCAGAGATCCCCGTGATGTCTATCATCGCACGGGCGATGGTTGGCTGATCGTCGTGGCTCATGAGAGGTGAGCCCGATGCTCGCATGGTGACGCTGCTGGCCCCGAAGGCAGCGGAGATCTCCTGTACGATCAGCGTGTTTTCTTCTTCCACCGAGGAGGCTTTCGGGACGCGGGTGACCGCGAAACCCGCCGCCATTCCCGCGGGATCCTCCAGGTCGAAGGTGACGGATACTCCGTCACAGGTCGTGGTGTTGTGGCAGTCCGGGTCTTCGCAGTCCACGTACCCGTCTGCGTCGTCGTCGACGCCGCCAGTGCAGGTCTCTGTCCCGTGGGCCTCGATGATCTGCTCTGTCACGAGAGCGTCGATCTCCACTCCGATCTTGAACTTCTGGGTGTTGTAGAACTGCACAGGGCGTCTGCCGTTCGGATTCGACTCGCTGCTTTCGTTGCAGACGACGGTGCCTTCCTGGCCGTCGGGAATGCCATCTCCGTCGGTGTCGGCGTTCAACCGGTCGGTCTCTCCCTGAGAGCACTCGAAGGTGACGGTCGGGTGGCAGCGCCCCGTGGCTAGGCACGCCTGGCCGGCCCCACACTCGTCTGGGTCGAGGTTTGGGCAATATACTGCGCAGATGCCCACGATGCCGTTACCGTCCCGGTCCTCGTCTCCGTCGAGGACCCCATCGTTGTCCGAGTCGGTGTCCCTGAAGTCGGGGATGCCGTCCCCATCGTAGTCCTTCGGAGGGGTAGAGAGGTGCTCGTCTCCGGCCTCTATGCGATCGGGAACGCCGTCGTTGTCGCTGTCCAGGTCCAGATAGTCTGGGATCGTATCGCCGTCGTTGTCGGTCAGGAATTGGCATCCCTCGTGGTGATTCAGAATGCCGTCTCCATCGTCGTCGCCCACGAGGTCGCAGTCGGGGTTGACCCAGGCCGCGTCCACTGGGAGGTTGTTGTTGAGGTTCGAGTCGGTGATGCAAGCCGGGAAGGAAAGGATCGCTACGGCACTGACGATCGAGGAGTTGATGAAGCTTGTTATTTTCATTGGTGTTCCTCAGGAGAAGAGCTTTGGGGACACATCGACTCGAGGATCGTCTCCGGCCTCGAGCTCGAGGTCTGATCAAGGGGATTATAGATGATATCCAAGGGGCGCGGAACCACGAGTTGAGCTCTTCCGTTCAGAAGAAGGAAACGGATTCAGATGGACACGAACCTTGGGCGTCCTCGAGACTCCCACCATCGCTCCCACCGGGCCACTGCCTCCTCCCGGTCCCGCTTCTCCTGGTCAAAGCGATAGCCCAGGGTTTCTCCCGTGATCTGGTGGAGCTCCTGAGAGGCCAGGAAGCGGCATTCGGACTCCTTGTGGGACAGGGCGTCGATGAGCCACTGCACCCGGTGCTTGCCCTGGTTCTTCTCCCACCACTTGTGCCACTTGCTCCTTGAATCTCCAAAGGCCTGCTTGGTTATGAGCAAGAGTGCTCGTTGGGCGGCCTCGGAGGTCTCCGGGTCTCGATCGGCAGCGAGCTCCATGAGACGTGGCACCGCGGAGACGTCTCGCAGCGTACCGAGGACCTCTGCACTCGCACGGCGGCGGAAGGGAGAAGGGCTGACTAGCTCCGCCCTCAGGTGTTCGAGCACGGGACGAATCTCGGGCTCCACCAGGTACTGTTTGAACACCTCGACGGTGATTCTGCGCACTGGCGGCGCAGGGTCGAAGGCGCGCTCGATCAACTGCGGCAGCACGGAAGGGAATCTCAGCTCCGCAAAGATGTACGTCGCGTAGTAGCGTACCTCGGGGTTGTCGGATTTCAGGAGATCCAAGAGGTATGGAACCCCTCTGTCGCGCATTCTCACCATGAAATGGACAAGAGGGCCATGAGCCGACGGAGGGGGCAGCTTCCCATGCTGGCCCATCCTCTCCTGGTAGAGGTGTCCTGGGAAGCGAAACGCCACGAGCTTTAGAGCGGGGTCGCCGAGGCGCTGCAGGGCCGCTGCGGCGAGATCTCCCTCGGGGCCTCCTCGTTCCAGGTCGTCTATCAGCGACCAGATGTCCTCGGTTCGGGGCGAGCCAGGGACGGAGACCTCGGTATCGCTCTCAATCTTGACTGGAGACTCTTCTACGACGCTTTTCGAGGGAGCTCCAATCTGCCCGCTGATGACCTCCCCAGCGGCGGATCCTCCCCAGACGGCCGCTCCCTTGACCTCCCCGCGTACGTCGTCCGAGACAGGAGGCTCGGTGAGGCTGTAGAAGCCGACGGAGGTGATTGCGCGCGACTCCTTGTCGAAGGAGGAAGGAGGTACTCGTCCATCGAGCTGGTCTCCCTTTCGACCAGGCGACCCCGGCACGGTCATTGGGGACGAGATCTCCTTGCGGGGCAGCTCGGGAAAGGCGGGTTGCACTGGCGGGGGAGGACCGGGAGAGGGAAAGCTCTCCTTCAGCACGCCATCGACCACCAACGCTCTTGTGCTGGCGGCCTCGGAAGCGGCTGAAGCCACCTGCCAGGAGTCGGCAGGGGCGCTCTTTTTCTTGGTGAGAGGGACTGTCGCGTCCACCTTGCCCGACTCAGTGCCCTCTTGGCCGGCGGCGGAGTACTGGACCCTCTTGGCCTTCAGGATCAGGCGTTGGAAGGCCTGGGAGATCTGGAAGCTGATGAAAACTAGCGATTCGGGCCAGGCAGGATCCACCGGGCGCAGGCCGTCGTCTGCATAGAGGAGGCATACGACGCGATTGCGTATGAGCACGGGCATGATGAAAGCCGAGGCAGGGACCGGGCGCGAGAGCTCTGCCAACAGGCCGAAGTTGATTCCCTCGTCGTAGATGGGTCCGAAGTAGTAGCCCTTGCTCTCCACTACCGTCCGGAAGACGGACGGCAGGCTGAGCGGGATGGAAACCTGAGAGATCCTTTCCATGTCGGCCACGCCGCGGTCAATGGCCATCCGTCCCACGGCTTGTTCGCCGTAAAGGGTCAGTACCACCGAATACTCGAAAGCTGCGGCCACAGTCCTCAAGAGGATGGCGAAGATCTCGTCCCTGTCCTGGGTTTCGGCCAAAGCCGCCACCGCCTCCTCGAAACCGAGGGGCCGGGGATCAAAGGTCATGTCCTCCAAGGGGATGCTTCGAGGAGAGGTTCCAGCTGCTTCGGCCTGATAAGGCTCAGGCTGGGGCTGTTGCCAGGCCTCTGGCTGCGGTTCAGGTTCTGGCTGTTGCCAGTTTTCTGGCTGAGGCTGGTAGGGCCCAGGCTGGGGCTGTTGCCAGGCTTCTGGTTGCAGCTCCACGTGGTAAGGCTCTGCCTGAGGCTGCGGCTGCGTCTCGGCCAGGTAGGGCTGCTCCTGTTGTGGCTGTTGCCAGGGCTCTGGCTGCGGCTGCGTCTCGGCCAGGTAGGGCTGCTCCTGTTGTGGCTGTTGCCAGGGCTCTGGTTGCGGCTGCGTCTCGGCCAGGTAGGGCTGCTCCTGTTATAACTATTGCCAGAACTCTGGTTACAACTACGTCTCGGCCAGGT
>JAVEWA010000225.1:0-9884 GCA_034004785.1 Polyangia bacterium | reverse complement strand
CGGCGGAGATGGCGATGACGACCGTGCGCACTGTCCGTCCCGATCCGCGACCGGAGCGCCGACGACAACCGGGAGTGCCGTCTGCGACCGCTGCTTCCGTACCATGCCTATTGGCTCCACTAGGACTCGGGTCAAAAGCTCACGAGGATCAGTGGAGAGGAACCGCTCGAGCGGGATCCCCCCGCGCCCAGGATGACGGGGCGCGCCGAGGGATACAGGCGAGAGAAGGGGCGCCTGGATGGATGCCTGACGAAATGCTGGGTGCTCGCCTGGGGGTGACTGAAACCACAATTATCTGCTATTATCTCTTCAAATTCACCAAATGCACTGCCTAAAGACCATCTTGGAGGTGCGACTATGTGGTTTCTCGTCAGATGGCACGGTGTGCGCTGGGGCTGCCACCGGGGGCTGCTTTTCTCTGTAATGCTGACCGTTGCCTGCGGCGACTCGGGAAACGACCAACCCGATGCCCAAGTGAACGACAACCACCCGGACGCAGCCAGCGAGCCGCGGGCCCACGTCGAGGGCTTCCTGGGGTACAAGGGCGGAGATACCGCCCGGTCCCTGCGCACGGAAGGAGCGCGGAAGAACGGCGGTGGCTTCGAGACCACCACCCGGGCGGTGCTCGACTCCGAGGAGACCTCGATCGACGGCCTGTCGCTGGAGCTGATCCAGTACGACATCGGTCCCCCGCCCGACTACCCTGTGACCGAGGTAGGAGTCGTTGACACTACCACCCCCGATGCCACCGGGAGCTTCGCATTCGTGATTCCGGAGGAGCCGTGGGGTTATTTCGAGGTCCGTATCAAACAGGAGCCCGACCCGCTGGTCTCCTACGTCGCGGGCGGCCAAATCACCTGGCTGTATCCGACTGACACGATCCAGCTCTCGCTCCCGCTCGTCACCCGGCTCTACCTCCCCCTTTGGTACGACCCTACCGCCGAGGACCGTCCAGAGCTGGGCAATCCCCAGGTGAGGCTCGGCGCCCACAACCGCAGCGGCCTGCTTGTCTACTTCACTCCCCGACGCGGCGTGGGCGTCTACAACCCCCGCACTGCCACGGTCGATCTACTGAAGATGAGCTCCCTTCTGCTGGAGTTCGATTGCGGCTTCAGCCAGGGCCTCACCTCCGGCTGCATGCACAACGAGCTCCACGTCATCGAGGACACCGATCAGATCCTGCTCTCCAGGACGCGTCCCCCAGCCTTGAGTTTCCCGACCCAATACGTGCTGATCGATCTCGACATCTTCGCGGACGAGGACGCCTCGGAGATCCTCGACCTGGACGACCCGGACACCGCCGCCGCGCTCGCAGATCGCGTCACGGTCATCGACGTGCCGGCTGACGCCACCCACTGTTCCCCTCCCCAGCACGACTTCTACTCCGCCGCCCTCTTTCCGGTGTCTGTGACTACCGCCGATGGCCGGCGCTTCTACCGGGCCGAGCGGGGCTGGACCGACGTCTTCGACCTCGAAGCGCGGACCCTGGTCGAGTCCTGGTGGTGCGACGGAGGCCACCTGGGCGGCTACAACGCGGAGAGCGGACACCTCTACTTCGACCTTCCGGGCGGGACCCTGCGGGTGAGGGACGCCGACACGGGCGCGCTGGTGCGCGATCTCGACCTGGGGGCGCGCTTCCACAACGGGATCGCTGTGGCGGAGTTCCCTGATCAGACGCGCGCCATCGTATCGTACCAGCTCGACGCGACCCCCACCGAGCATCGGATCGCTATCATCGATTCCGACGCCGTTGTCGTGGAGGATCACTTGGCCGGAGACTTCCTCGGATTCACGAATCGGTACCTAGATGATGCGTTCGATTGGGTGGGACCTTGCAGCCCCAATTCCTGTGAGGTGACGCCGGGCTGCCCACCGCCGGACATCTTCCAGTCCATCGAGCAGCTCGAGACGAACCAAGGCCTGGTCATGTACTACGACCCGGTGCTCGAGCAGCTCGTGATGCGCGACTGGGTATTCCAGCTCCGCGACGGTCTCTTCTACCCGATGCCGCACTACAGATGCTCGCGTGTCGGAGCGGAACCGAGCGAGTGCATCGGCCAATTCCACCATGACCAGATCCACAAGGCCGTGCTCGTACGCTCCCTTTGGGAGCCGATGACGACGTGCATCGTCTATATCGACGGCTCTGATCTCGCGGTTTCCGTGAAATTGGACGGCGAGCCCAGCGAGTTCGATTCCTTCCTGCCCTTCCCGGGGCTGGGCACCGGGTTCGTGACCAACGAGAACTCCGTGACCGCCATCTACTACCGCAACCCCGACGCGGTCTTCCTGCCGGCGGTCCGGGACATGCGCTGACCGTCCGGCACCCTCGAGCGGGTCGCTACTCGATTGGGGGTGGTTCAGGAGAGCCCGATCAGGAACTCGGTGACGAGAAGGTCCAGGGAGTGCTCGCTGCCATATGAGAAGTGGTCCGTGACCGCGCTGGGCACAGTCGGGGGCCTGGCGACCACGATCGAGGAGACGCGCTCAGCGCCCGTCGCACCAGGCCTCTCCGAGCAGGGAGGCGGGCTCGGCGTCACACATTTGCTGGCCGAACCGGATGACGCAGTTGCCCCAACACTGCTCGGACAGGGTGCAAGGCTGTCCTGAGCGCAGCAGCGCCACGCAAACGCCTTCGAGGGCGTCTGGGGTGGGGGTCTGGCAGTAGGCGCCGACGACACATTTCTCCTCGTTCTTACTGCACGAATCGCCGACGGCCACACCTGCAGTGCAAACACCCTGGTAGCAGCTCAAGGATTGGCACTGCTCGTGATAGGCACACGAGATACCGAGCTCGTACGGCGCCCGCCGACAGACCCCATCGACGCAGGCAAGGTCGTCCTCGGGGTCGCATTCGATGCCAGTGGGGCACGAGCCACCCTCGGTGGAGTACGATCTGCAAGTCGGCATTGCCGGGACGCTGGTGTCGCAGTAGCCTTGGAAGCATTCGTCGCTGTTGAAGCTCGGACATGGCTGGCCTGGCCCGACTTTCGAAGCGCAATACCCAAGAAAAGAGTTGCAGAAGCCCGACACACACTCGAGGTTGTCGAAGCACAGCTCTCCGATGGACAGGAGGCTCTTGCACTCCTCATCGAATGGATCGCAGAAGCCGGATTGGCAGTCGGCCGCCTTGCTGCACGGCGCCCCCACGCCCCCGGGAACCTGACAGGATGCCCTCGTCGCAAAGTTACCCACACAGTAAGTGGTCACCGGGCAGTCCGTGTCGCTAAAGATGTCTGAGCAGGGAGCGCCCTGGAGGCAGTAACCGGTGGAACAGGTGTGAGTGACCGGATCGCAGCTCAGATTTCGGAGACAGCGGATGGTCTCGGTGCCTGGGATGGGGTTGCCCTCGTCGGCAAAAGCGCAGGCCTCGCCTGCCTGGGCGCCCTCCTGGCAGGTGCCCGATGCCCACTCGCATAGGAGATCCTCGGCGCACTCTTCGTCGGAGAAGCAGTGCTCGCCCTGATCGGCGAAACGGGCGCAGATGCTGACATCGCCGAACTCGACGCAACGAAGCCCTTCCGCGCACTCCCACGGGACCCTGCACTCCTCGCCGAGGGTCTGCAGGCCGCGAAATAGCACGCCGGGAGCGCAGGGATCCCCATCGACCTCTGCGTCACCTGGTGTGCAGCGTCCGGACGGGTCGTTCAGCGGGGGCGCGTTGCAGGCCATTCCGGAGGATTCGTCGGCGCACGCCGTGACGGCATCGCCATCGACCTCTACCCGGCCCTCGTTGATCGATGAGGCGAGCACCAGCAGAGCCTCCGCGGGAACGCTGGCTAGTCCCGACTGCTCGAGGTCCAGGGGTATTCCGGAGAGAATGGCGTCCAGGAGCCGCTCGGAGCAGTTGCTGGCGTCGGTGGTGAAGCCGCCGAGCTGGTAAACCAGCTCATCGGAGGAGCAGCAGCCGAACATCCAGTCGCAGGCGGCGTCGACCAAGGGCTTCATCTGATCCCTCGCGATGCTGACGCCGCTATCCCGCGTACAGACTACCCCGTCGCCGAGGTAACCGGTGTGGCACGTGCAGGTGAATGCGCCCGTGGTGTTCAGGCAGGTGGCGTCGTCCGAGCAGTTGTCGGTGAACGTCGCACACTCGTCGATATCGGCGCAGTCTCCTTGGCTGTCGGGAGCATAGCCCGCCAGGCAGCGACACGTACCGCCTTCGGCGCAATAACCGGATCGGCAGTCCGTATTCTCCAAGCAGCCGGCTCCCTCGGCGCAGGGGGCGCAGTCGCCACCGCCGCAGTCCACGTCGGTCTCCACCCCGTTCTGGATCCCATCGGAACAGGTCTCCTCGTCCAGGTCGTCCCGGTCGTCGGAGCAGCGGACCGATGAAACCATGGCCGACATCGTCAACAGGGGTAGCAGCAAGGCGATACGAGTGCGCGATACCTTCATGGGTCCTCCAAGTGAAAATGATTTCTGGTGGATAATGGCGAGATGCTCCAGCTTCCGACTTTCGATCATCCAACCAAGGGGTAAAGGACGCATACGGCCCCCTACGGCGTTTGAACCCTGATGAGCGGTTATCCCAAAGCAGAGCTCGGAGTGTCAAGTGGCCCGACAGTACTTGGTAGGGTAGGCCATGGGCGCCGTGCGGCGTTGCCGCCGTCGGTTTCCCATGGCCTCCCCTACCCCGGTCAGGGTCCGGCCTGGTAATGGGGGACATGTCGGGCGATACAAACAGCTGTGGCAGGACACGACTTGATGGACGCTGCAACCCATGGAACCGCGTTGATGAGCCTTAGACGGCCCAGAGCGCCTCTGCAAGCACGGGTTCCGTCCCCCCTTCGCCGCCAACCGCATTTCCATCCTGCCGGACGGACGCCTCCGCTACGCGCTTCGAAAGCCCTGCCCACCCACGACGGCAGGCTCACCGCCGAGCTTCTGCTCGACCCCGGGGGGTATGTGATATGCTTCGCAACGCACCATGAGACCATCCGTGATCCTTGGTCTGGCGGTCGTTGTCGTCGTCATCGCCAAGCCCAGGCCTGCGCGGTGTGAGCGCCGTGACATCAGGGTCGCCTTCTCGGCCTATTCCTACCTGGACTGCCTCACTCTGGAAGGACGCGGGGGGGCACCGGATGTGGACCTGGAATCGCACCTGCTGCGAATCCAAGGGCAGTTCGGACACTACTTTCGGGGGACGGGGACCGTGCTCGCCGGCGCCGCCGGCTACGATCAGCTGCACCTCGGCCTGCGGTCACCGGGCGCGGCGACCCTATGGACCCAACTGCACCACGTGTGGGTGCGGCTCGCCGTCATGCAGCGACTCAGCCGCCGGTGGAATCTGGCGCTCTTCGCCCGCCCAGGAGTCTCCTCGGATTACGCCGCCTTTGAGCCGCGAGACGTGCGGATCACCGCCGGAGCAGTGGCACGATTCGCCGTGCGCGAGCGCCTGGAAATCGGTTTCGGAGCCTTGTACAACAACGGCGTGTTCGGCCACCTCGTACTGCCGGTGCTCTCGGTGGGTTACCGACGACCGACGTGGCGACTGCGGTTCGATTTCCCAGAGCGGTTCGCGGGATGGATCACGCCAACGCCGTGGTTCGAAGCGGGGCTGAGGGCACAGTTCATCGGTGATCGCTTCGGCATTCACGGGGGGAGCCTGGCGCCTCTCGCTGACACCGTCGCGCCGCTATACATCACGCTAGGAGCAGTGACCCGGTTTTTCCTGGTGCGCGGATTCTACGTAGCATTGGACGGCGGCTGGCTGGTCCGACATCTTCACCTGCTGCGTGACGACAGTACCTCCCACCGCCGTCTGGACTTCACCGGTTGGTTCTCAAGCGTGACTATTGGGTACCTGCTTTAGCTGAGTTGGTGAGACGCCGCGCGTGTTCTCCCGGTGCTTTTAGCGGCAGCGAGTAGTGCTGACAAGAATGCCTCCTTTGCCTAGTATATTCGCGATCGACAAAATCGAGCCCGGAGGCATGAGATGACGCGATTCATAGCCCCGGTCGTCGCGCTGGCTTTGATCGCCGCCTGCGGCGACGACGGCGGTGCCGAGCCGGACGCGGGCAACCAGAACAACACCCAGGTCGCGTTCTGCGGGGACGGCCGGATCCATGCCAGCGAGGAGTGCGACGACGGCCCCGGCAACTCGGACACCGTGCCCGACGCCTGCCGCACTGACTGCCGCCTGGCCTTCTGCGGGGACGGGGTGGTCGACGCCGCGGAGGAGTGCGACGACGGCCCCGGCAACTCGGACACCGTGCCCGACGCCTGCCGCACTGGCTGCTTCCTGCCGCGGTGCGGCGACGGCGTGGTGGACGTTCGGTCCGGCGAGAGTTGCGACGACGGCAACCACGACCGCGGGGACACCTGCTCGCCCACCTGCCAGGTCGAGTACTGCGGCAACGGCGCGCTCGACCCAGGAGAGACCTGCGACGACGGCAACGTCCTCCCCGGGGACGGATGCTCGCCCACCTGCCGCTCGGACGAGACCTGCGGCAACGGCCAGGTGGACTACGCCCTCGGCGAGCAGTGCGACGATGGCAACCTGCGGAGCGGTGACGGGTGCGGCAGCACGTGCCGCATCGAGTTCGCGTCGTGGCTGCCCTGGACGGACCCTTTCTCAACCGGACGCTACAGCCACGCCATGGCGGGCGACGGAACGCGGGTCCTCGTGTTCGGCGGCATCGGGCCCAGCGGTACGCTGGGTGAAACCTGGCGGCTCGAGGAGGGGAGGTGGGCCCGCCTGGAGGGAGCCTTGGCCCCGCCCGCCCGAAGCCTCGCCGCCCTCGCGTGGGATGCCGCCCGCCAGCGCTTCGTGCTCTTCGGCGGCTCCGGCGCCGCGGTCGTCCTGGGCGACACGTGGGTCCATGACGACACGGGCTGGGCGCCCCTCGCGCCGGCGACCGCTCCGCCCGCTCGCACCGGCCACGCGATGGCCTACGACGCGCTCCGGCAGCGCGTCGTGCTCTTCGGCGGGGTCTCAGGTGCGAAGCTCGACGACACCTGGGAGTGGGACGGTATCACCTGGACCGAGCGCACGCCGTCCACCCGGCCGCCCGCCCGGCAGGAGCACGCAATGGCCTACGACGCGACGCACGGCCGGGTGCTGCTCTTCGGCGGCCTGGACGCCACGCCCACCTACCTGAACGACACCTGGGCCTGGGACGGGACGACCTGGAGCCCGGTGTCCACGCCGACGTCCCCGGACGGTCGCCGAAACGCCGCCATAGCCTACGACGCCGGGCGGCAGCGCGTGGTCCTACACGGCGGCCGGCGGCTCGGGACCACGGTAAAGTGCGACACCTGGGAGCTCGACGGGAACGTCTGGACCGAGGTCGGCGGGTCCACACTGTCGGCCCGAGCGCTCCACGCGATGGTCCCGGACGAGGCAGGCTCCCGCCTCCTGCTGTTCGGTGGCATGGACGTGGATGGCCTTTACCTGGCCGACACCTGGGCCTTCGATGGCGCCTGGTCCGAGGTCACGCCGCGGTCGGCGCCAGGCGAGCGCGTGCGGCCCGGGCTGGCCTTCCACGAGGCCGCCGAGGTCACCGTGCTCTATGGCGGCGAGAACCAGGGCCAGTACCTAGGTGACACCTGGGTCTTCGACGGGATCGGCTGGCGCCAGGTGTCGGCCCCTACCCCTGGCCAGCGCGTCGGACATGGCTTGGTGTACGATCGCGCCCGCGGCGAGCTCGTGGCCTTCGGCGGCCGCACGTGGGGCAACACGCTCCTGGCCGACACCTGGGTCTTCGACGGCGCCGCTTGGGAGCAGCGCGCGCCGGCCTCGGCTCCCTCCGCCCGGCTGGTGCCCGCCATCGCCTATGACCAGGCACGCGAGGTCGTCGTGCTCTTCGGCGGATCCGGATCCGCCGGCCGGATGGCCGACACCTGGGAGTGGGACGGGAGCACCTGGACCGAGGTCCCGGTGGCCGGCCCGCCTGCCCGGGACAGCGCCGCCATGGTCGGGGACGCGGCCAGTGCGCGCGTGGTGCTCCTGGGCGGGACCGACGCGGGCGGCAGCCAACTCGACGACCTCTGGGCCTACGACGGGGTCGCGTGGACCCTGGTCGCGGCTGCAAACGGCCCCTCGGCCCGGACGGCGCACGGCATGGTCTACGACTCAGTGCGAGAGCGCGTGGTGGTAGTGGGCGGCACCACGGCCGGCGGACCGATCGACGATCTCTGGGAGCTCGATGGCCAGCGCTGGTTCCCGGTGCAGCCCGTGCTCGGTGCGGGCGCCCGTTACTCCGCCGGGCTGGCCTTCGACCCCCTGCGGCGAATGATCGTGATCTTCGGCGGCACGCCCCTCGTGGCCGGCACCTACGAGCTCGCCTACCGCAGCGACCTGCCGGCCGAGGTCTGCACCGGGGGCGCGGACGAGGACGGCGACGGGTTGGTGGACTGCCAGGATCCCGACTGCCGCAACCAACCGCACTGCGCCCCGCTCGAGCTATGCCACGGGGGTGCGGACGAGGATGGCGACGGGCTGGTGGACTGCCAGGACCCGGGCTGCGGCGGGCTGCACTGCGCGGGCGGCGGCACCTGCGTCGCCGGGTCCTGCTGCATCGGCCTGGCGGTCGAGGTCAACTGCGATGACGGTCAGGACGATGACTGCGACGGGCTGCTGGACTGCCAGGATCCGGACTGCCTCGGCGACCCGGCCTGCTGAGCCGTCCGGGCCCCGGCTCGAGTGGCGTCTGCGGCCGCTACTTCCATACAATGCCTGGCGCGGCCTGTGGCCGCAACCAAGCACGGCTGCGCCGTGTGGGAACAGCAGGCGTAGCGGACGTGTCACTGAGCGCCAACTCGCGCTACGTCGACAGCCTGGCAGTCGTATCCGACCATTCGGTGAAGATACGCGAGCTGGAACGCATCACGAGCCGCAAACGCGTGACGCCCCACCGCACGGCCAAGGCTCTCAATCCCCTGTCGCGTGTAGACCTCCAGCTCTTTGAGGCCGTCATGAACGGAGCGCATTGCGTGCGCGGATTCATGAACCGCGACATCAGTGATCTACTCCTTGACACCACGCCGTAGGGCCAAAATTCGTTGAGGCCACTTTCCTCCATGGAATCGTGCAGATGAGCTTCATCACGGACCCATGTGTCGTAGCCGAGTGCTCGACCACATCGGGCGGGGGCTCGCTCTCACCCTCACGAAGCCGCTGGTCTCGCCGCGCGCCCTCCACCGCCATCACCCACGCAGGGCGGGTAAGTCCTAGGCCACCACGCGGGCCCAAGCCGTGAGAGCGACTTCAGACCTTGGCCTTTGCCCTACCCAAACCACGGCGCGCATCAACGAGCATCCCTGCCCCCTGCCCAAGGTCCCTCACGGCGGAGCGACTTGCCTGCTAGCCTCGCGGGTGAAGCCTCGCGGGCGAAGCCTCGAGAGCAAAGCCTCTTCCCACGTCATCCGACCACCGATGGTCTCAGCATGATCTCTGGGTCATGGATAGGCGTCATGTCATTAAGGCAGGCGCCGGGGCGCACCGGCAGCTAGGGCGCACTGGCCGCCAAGATCCAGGGCATCCTGTGTCCAAGGGACCATTAGACCAAAATTCCACATGGTCCTTCCTACAGGCCGGCGCCGCTCAGTCGCGGGATTCGGGGAGGAGGGACCAGTCGCCTGCTTGGCCTTGGGCGCCGGCGGCGCTCATGCCAGTGCGGGTGACGCTGTCGCCGGCGACGGCTGCGGTTGCGTCTATTGGCGCCGGGGTGAAGCTCGCGCAGGCGGGAGCGCCAGCTGGGGCGGTAGAGCCGGAGAGCGCGACGAAGTCGAGGACGTTGGCGCAGCCGGTGAGGTCGCAGGGGCCGTTGCACAGCATGGCCCAGCCACCCTCGCCGATGGTGGGGGCGTTCGGGCGGCCGGTGCTCACCTCGCTGTCGTGGCGGGCCTCGTGCCGCTCCGCCGCTCGGTCGGGGTCCCCC
>JAVEWA010000224.1:0-9927 GCA_034004785.1 Polyangia bacterium | reverse complement strand
AGAGAGACTCGCAGAGGAACATCGCCTCTGCGGGACCGACCGCGCAGAGTACGAGGTAGCGTGCAGCAGGGAAGTACTGGAGGACGGTGGCGAACACCTCCTCATCGCCGACCACCAGGATCGGCTGGGGGCTACTGGCCGCTACGCTCACGGAGCCAACTCCCGGGACTGCAATTTCTCTTCCCCAATCCCCCGGTAGTGTACCCCTCGTTACATGGTCTTGTCCAAAACTTCCTTTGTGGGGACGAAAGCTATCCGAAGTACTCCGGGGCGTTCCCCGGGCGCCACTTGATGTTGCACCCAAGGGACGCTTTTTGCTCGGCGCCTGGCTGCCTCCCGCCGAGGAGGGCATGCACCGCCGCCCGCAGATCGGCGCCAGTCGAAGCCACGCCGCTCCCTGGCCGGCTGTCGTCGAACTGCCCTCGATACACCAGGCGGCGCTCTGCGTCGAAGAGGTAGAAGTCTGGAGTGCAGGCTGCCTGGTAGGTCTTGGCTACTTCTTGGGTTTCGTCGAAGAGGTAGGGGAAGACGTAGCCGTGCAACATGGCCTCCTCGCGCATCTTCTCGGGCGAGTCCGCGGGGTAGGCCTCGGCGTCGTTGGAGTTGATGCCCACCATGGCGACGCCCAGCTCGCGCATCTCGCGCCCGAAGGAGGCGAGGGCCTCGCGAATGTGGATCACGAAGGGGCAGTGGTTGCACATGAACACCACCACCAGGGCCGGTGCGCCCTCGAAGTCCTCCAGGCGCACCAGCTTGCCTTCGGCGTCGGGCAAGGCGAGGTAGGGGGCCTTGGTTCCGAGGGGGAGCATGGTTGAAGGGGTCTTTGCCATCTTTTCACCTCCGGCGACGGCCCGGACAAGATAAGCAGCTCCCGGGCCGGTCAAGCCCGCAAGGACGAGAACCCCGCTCCGAGGGCGTCGAGAATTGGGGCGGGGCTTGTGAAAAGTGGGCGGGCTCGGCCTAATGCGTGAAGAGCCAGATCACCGCCCCCACGGCGGCGAGGGCCAGGCCGCCGCCGACCCAGGGCCAGCGCAGGGACTTGGTGCCAGGCAGGCGCGGGAGGGCCTTGTCGCTTCCTGGTATCAACGAGGCCTCGAGGTAGTCCTTCAGCTCCTGGGCCGTCTGAAGCCGATGCTCAGGAGACTTGGAGAGGCATCGCAGGATGACCTGCTCGAGGAGCTCGGGCACCAGGGCGGCCTGCTCCGGGGAAAGCAGGGAGCGTGGAGGGGGAGGGGGCTCTGAAAGGGCTTTCTGCACCAGGTCGAAGACGTTGCCGCCGTGGAAGGGGGGCCTGCCCGCGATCATCTCGAAGAGGATGGCGGCGGTTGCGTAGATGTCTATCCGGTGATCCACCTTGTCGCCCCGGATCTGCTCGGGGGGCATGTAGTCCGGCGTGCCGATGGCGCAGCCGGTGCGGGTTCGAAGGAAGGGATCCTCCTCGTAGAGGAACTTGGCCAGGCCGAAGTCCAGCACCTTCACGATGGGGGCGTCGTCGCCCCCGCCTCCCACTAGGAAAATGTTCGCCGGCTTGAGGTCCCGGTGCACCACGCTCCGGTCGTGCATGGCAACAAGGGCATCGGCGACCTGAACCGCGATGGAGACAGCCATGGCGGGGGGAAGGGGGCCCCGCCTGGCCATGCAGGCAGCCAGGTCTTCGCCTGGCAGGAGCTCCATCACCAGGAAGGGGGGCTGCTCTTCGCCGAGCACGAGATCCGTGATCTCCAGGACGCCTGGGTGCCTCGCACGCTGCACGACCTGGATCTCCCTGGTGAAGCGTCGCACGGCGTCGCCCTTGGAGCAGAACTCGTGGTGAAGGACTTTCAGGGCCACCTGGTGGCCGTAGGACCGGTGCTCGGCTCGGAAGATGCTCGCCATGGAGCCCCTGCCCACAAGCTCGGTCAGCCGAAAGGCGCCGAGCTCGGCCCCCACCTGGAGATCGTTCTCGGTCGAAAAATCCGCACAGGGCTCTTTGGGCGCTACCAGCACGGGGCGATATAGTAGTGGAATTCGATGGAGTAAATCTATAGTCCAGACTACAGATACTGAAATAATCCGCTCTCACTGAATGTTGTTGTTTTTTTCTACCCGGTGCATCTTGAAAGATTTGCAGTTTATTCAGTAGGTTCGGTGATTCTCCCGCCTTTTGGCCTCTCTTGGGTTATAGTCCGCTTGTGAGCTTCAACAGAGTCTCGAGCCAGCTAGTCTTGATTCTCTTCGGTGGCGTAATGGTGGTTGGCGCTGCTTTGGCGCAGGGATGCCAGGGCGAGTCCGCCATGGCAGACCAGGGGATGGCTCGGGTCACATCTGTATCGGAAAGTCAAAATAATACATGCAGCACATGCAGCTCTGCCTCTGTTGGCAGAGCTGCTGGTCCAGCCTCTTTGGGGCCGGCGCGCCGGCTGCTCGTGCTCAGGCTGGGCCATGGTCAGCCCGAGGTGCTTCGCTCCGAGGTCCTCGGGCCCGAGGCGCTCGGTGGGCCTAGGCCCGGGCCCGCCGGGCGGGACGGACGCTACGAGGTGCTGGACCGGACCGGGCGCAGCCTGGCCTCGGGCTCCTTCCGGATCCCCAGGCGGGTGCACGCCCTCTTCGACGAGGTGGATGGGCCCGCGGCCCCGGGCTCGGCGCCCCTCGGGCGCCCGGTGGTGATGCTCCGCTTCGAGACGCCCCCTGGCGCCGAGCGCCTGCGTCTCTGGGACCGCGCGAGGCGCCTCGAGATCGGCGAGGTGGCGCTGTGAGGGGCATAGGGCGTCTTCGCCCGGGCCTCATCGCGCTGCTGCTTGCGCTCCTGGGCTTCCCGGGCGCTGCCCGGGGTGCAGATCTCCTGGAGGAGATGGAGACGAACGGTTCCCCTGACAACAGGATCGATCTAGTGATCCTCGGCGACGGCTACACCGCCTCCCAAGCCGACCTCTTCAGGCAGCACACCGAGGAGCTGGTGGAGGGGATCTTTGGCGAGACGCCCTGGGAAGCCTATCGGGGGCTCTTCAACATCTACAGGGTGGTGAGCGAGTCCGCCCAGAGCGGGGCTGATCACCCCTCGACCGGCCTGTACGTGGACACCTACTTCGACGCCCAGTTCGACTACTACGACATCGAGCGCCTGACCTATGCCGACGAGGGCAAGATCCTGTCGGTGGTGGCGGGCCTCGTGCCCGAGGCGGACCAGATCGTGCTCCTCATCAACGACCCGGCCTATGGTGGCTCTGGAGGTACGGTGGCCATGGCGAGCGTGCACCCGGACGCGGTCTTCATCCTGGTGCACGAGCTCGGACACTCCACCGGCAACTTGGCCGACGAGTACACCGAGCCCTACCCTGGATACCCGCCGGGAGATCCCGAGCCCAACGTGGATCTCGACAGCGACCTCGCGCTCATCAAGTGGGCCGACTGGATCGAGCTGGGCACGCCGCTGCCGACCCCCTTCGCGAGCGCAACGGGCGACTACACGCCCATCGGGGCCTACGAGGGGGCGCGCTACCAGGCCACCGGGATCTTCCGCTCCGCGCCCCACTGCCTGATGCAGAGCCTGGCCTACCGCTTCTGCGACGTCTGCCGCCAGGCCATGGTGCTCGGATTCTACTCCCTGGTGGAGCCAATCGACGAGGTCAGCCCCGCCACCATGGAGGTCTTGGTGGATCGCGGAAGGACTGACCTGCTGCCGGCGATCTTCACCGCGAGCGTCCTGGAGCCAGTCGCCGGATCGCCCCTGCCAGTAGTCTGGACACTCGACGGCGCCGGGGTCGGCGCCGGTTCGGAGTATGCCTTCGATCCCAACGCTGCGGCCCTGCCGAACGGCTCTTACGGCCTGTCGGTCAGAGTTTCGGACGACACACCCTGGGTCAGGCAGGACCCGGACGGGTTGCTCTGGTCGGAGCGGTCCTGGACCATCACCGTGATGGGCACGGGCGTTGACGCGGGCGCTGACGCAGGGCCCTTCGATCCCGACTCCGGCCTGGCGGACGGAGGGAACCTCCCTCCAAAGGACGGGGGCCGAGCCTGCGGGTGCGCCTCGGCGGATCCGCGGGCTGGCCTGGGTCTCCTGCTCGTTCTCTTTGTCCTCTTCGTCTTGGCCGCGAGGCGTCGATGCCGCCTGTCCCCCCCTCGGGGAGGCGGTCGCGTAGGGAGAGGCTCCGGGTCAGTCTGAGGGGCGATCGAACTCGAAGAACTTCATGGTGAAGGTGGCCCGCCCCTTGGTGAGGGAGCGCAGGGTGGTGGAGTAGCCGAACATCTGACGCAGGGGAACCTTGGCCGCGAGCACGGTCTTTTGGCCGCTGAACTGCGACTGCTCGATGCGGCCGCTCCGCTGGCTCAGATCGCCGATGACCTCCCCCATGGTGTCCTCAGGGGTCACCACCTCCACCTTCATGATGGGCTCGAGGAGGTCCACTCCTCCCGTGCGCATGGCCTTCCGGAAGGCCTCCTGGGCGGCGATCTTGTATGGGATCACGTTCACCGCGCCCTCGACCACGTTCACCGCCTCGAGGATGGCCTCGACGTCCCTCACCGGGTAGCCGCCCTCTGGGCCGCTCGAGAAGGCCTCCCTCAATCCCTCCAGGGCCGCATCGACCAGGGCCTGGGCTGACGGCGGATCCGCGGTGAGGCGGGCGACGGCGCTGTTGCCCGAGCCCCTCGGGGCCGGCCGCACCGTGACCCTCGCGTGGCCGAAGACCCGCTCCTCCTCCTGCCGGCGCTCGAAGGTGTACTCATCGGTGGCCGCCGCCCTGACGGTCTCGCGGTACACCACCTGGGGCTTGCCCACCCGCACGGTGACGTTGTACTCGCGAGTCAGCCTGTCAGTGATTATCTCGAGGTGGAGCTCGCCCATGCCCGAGATGAGAGTCTGGCCCGTCTCGGCGTCCTCGCGCACAGTGAAGGTGGGGTCCTCCTCCACCAGCTTGGCGAGGCCGAAGTCCATCTTGTCCTTCTCTGGCAGGTTCTTGGGCTCCACCGCGACGGAGATGACCGTCTCGTAGGAGTCGATGGCCTCGAGCAGGAAGGGGCGCTCGCTCGTGCAGATGGTGTCGCCCGTGGCGAAGGACTTGAGCCCCATGCCGACGGCGATGTCGCCCGCAACGGCCTTGTCCACCCGCTCGCGCTTGTTGGCGTGCATCTTGAGGAGGCGGGAGACCTTCTCCGAGGTCTTGGTGCGGGGGTTCCAGACCTCGTCTCCTGGCTTGAGCCGGCCCGAGTAGATGCGGAGGTAGACCATCTTGCGGCCCTGGTCCATGGCGATCTTGAAGGCCAGGGCGCAGAGCGGCGCCTTCTCCTCTGCGAGCTGTACCACCTTCTCGCCGGACTCGGGGACCCTCGCCGTGACGGGCTTGACCTCGGCGGGGCTCGGCAGATAGGCCACCACCGCGTCGAGGAGCGGCTGTATCCCGCGGTTCCTGAGGGCCGCGCCGCAGAGCACCGGCACGATCCGACTCTGCACGGTCCCCGTGCGGATGGCGGCCCGGATCTCGGCGGGAGCTATCTCGGCGCCCTCCAGGAACTTCTCGGCGAGGGCGTCGTCCAGATCCGCCGCCGCCTCCAGGAGCAGCTCGCGCCTGACCGCGGCCTCTTCCACGAGCTCCGGCGGGATCTCGCCGAGCTGGGGAGGATCCTCCTCCTTGCCCGTGAAGGTGATGGCCTTCTGCTCGATGAGGTCCACCACCCCCTTGAAGTCGCCCTCCTCGCCAATCGGGAGCTGCAAGGGCACCGGCCGCGCGCCGAGACGCTCGCGGATCTCCCCGACCACGCGCTCGAAGCTCGCGCCCACCCGGTCCATCTTGTTCACGAAGGCGATGCGGGGCACGCCGAACTTCTCGGCCTGGGTCCAGACCGTCTCGGACTGGGGCTCCACGCCGCCGCGGCCGCAGAAGACCACCACCGCGCCGTCGAGGACCCGCAGGCTTCGCTCCACCTCCATGGTGAAGTCCACGTGCCCGGGCGTGTCTATGAGGTGGATGTCGTGGTTCTGCCAGGCGAGGGTGGTTGCGGCCGCGGTGATGGTGATGCCCCGCTCCTGCTCCTGGGGCATCCAGTCCATCTGCGCCTCGCCGTCGTGCACCTCGCCGATCTTGTGCGTGCGGCCCGAGTAGAAGAGGAACCGCTCGGTCACCGTGGTCTTGCCGGCGTCGATGTGGGCCACGATGCCGATGTTCCGTACCCTGTCGATCTTGGCCATGGCCGCTCGCTTCGCTGGGGCCGCGCTCACCCTGGATGCCGCACGCCGCCCGCTTCTCTGATCACTGGATGGCTGGGGCGCGCCCCGAGTGGAGGCATTATAGCGGGGGCTGGGAGAGCGTCAACGACCGGACAATGACAGCAGGGGCGCTCTGGTGGGTCTCTCTACCAATTCGGACGGTACATATGCCAGACAACCGCAGGCGATTGAGGGCCTGGCGCGCGGCGGGACGAGGGGCAGACTGGCGGCGGAGGTCCTCACTTCATACCAGTGGGGCGGCGAAGCCGCAGTCGCAGCGCCACGAAGGCCTCGTAGATCTTGCGGAGACGTTCGCGGAGGGCTGGGCCCTTCCTCGCGAGGTTTCGGCGTTCTCCTGGATCGTCCGCGAGATCATAGATACGAAGGAGGTTGCTCCTCAGGTCGTGGATGAGCTTGTGGCGGCCGAAGACGACGGCGCGGCGCAGCGGGTTCAGGGGCCCCAGGGGCATCTCGAAGTAGATCGCGCGATCGGGCATGGGGATATCCCTCCTGAGCCAGGGAAGGAGCGAGATCCCTTGGAGCTCCTCGGGCAGGGGCAACCCCGATAGGTCCATCAGCGTGCGCCCTAGGTCCATGAGCGAGACGGGCGCCGCCAGATCGCGGCCTCCCATGCCAGGGACATGCAGGAGCAGGGGGACGCGGACCTGATGCTCGTGCAGATCGGCGCCGTGGAAGTCGTAGCCGTGCTCGCCAAAGGCCTCGCCGTGATCCGCCGTGACCACCACCACCGTGTCCCGCATCAGGTCCTTCTCCTTCAGGTGGTCGAGCAGGCGCCCTACGTGGCCGTCGGTGAAGCGGATCTCGCCGTCGTATCGGTCCTCGGGCCTGTCGCCGAAGGAGGGGACGCCTGGATGCTTCAGGTAGTGGCTGTGCGGGTCGAAGTAGTGCGCGAAGAGGAAGAAGGGTCGCCGCGCATCCTCCGCGGAACCAGGGCCATGGGCGAGCCGCCAGGCCTCTAGCCGCGTAAGGGCGCGGTCCGTCACGGCTGGGGACGTCGCCATGCGCTCCATCTTGTCGGAGCTGGGCGCGTCGGTCACGTCCCATTGGGCAAACCCCTGCGCCAGGCCATAGCCCGGCCTCAGGGAGAAGTGAGACACGCTCCCCAGGGTCTCCCAGCCCGCCTCCGAGAAGCGCTCGGCGAGCATCACGTTGCTTGGGTAGATGACGGTGAAGTGGCCATAGGTGCGATGGAGCTCGGAGCTGTAGCGCCCCGACAGGAGGGCGGGCAGGCTGCTCGGGGTCTTGTTCGACGGGGCGTAGGCCCGGTGAAAGCGAAAGCTCTCCTTGGCGAGGCGATCCAGCTCGGGCGTCAGGGGCCGGTGATATCCAGCCCAGCCCACTCGATCGGCGCGCAGGGCGTCGATCAGGATGACGACCATGTTCCACTTGCGGCGAAGGGGCAGCGGGGAAACGGAGGTGGGGGGCGGAGGCGGTGAATCGGGGCGCCTGGGACGGATGGCCTGCCGGAGGCCCGGGTTGAGGCGAAGGTCTCCCCCCATGCAGTTCTCGTCAATGCCGTTGTCGGGGATCTCCCTGGCGCCCGGGTTGATCCGGGGATCGCGGTCGTTGCAGTCGCCGCCCCCGAAATGTCTCGAGTACCCATCCCGGTCCCTATCGGTGAGGCGCGAGAGGGGCTTCAGCGACCAGGCCGAGAGCCCGCCGTGCGTACGGATGGCGCGGGCCACCCGCCGGTCAGAACGATCGTCGCCAAAGGTGGCCACCGAGAGGCCAGCGAGGACGACGAGCCCTGGCCAGGCGAAAAGGAGCGCCGCGGCCCGCAGGGCGGCCCGAAGCTTCATCAGCAGCTCGGTGCTTACCAGGAGGGCTACGCTCCCGACGAGGAGCCAAAGTGGGCGCTCCAGGGTCAGGGCGTCCCAGGTCTCGGGGGGCAGGCTCATTGAGGAATGGAGCGCCGCTGCCACAAGCCCCAACAGCCCTAGGAGCCAGGGCCCGCGCGGCCCGATGAGCCAGACGGCTCCCGGCCAGCGTCCCAGCACTCGTGCGAAGGGGGCTTCCAGGTGGTGGGAGAGCGTTCTGAAGGTTCCCCAGAGCACCGCCGCGAGGCAGAAGGTCGCTAGCGTCAGGGCGAGGGCCGAGAGCAGCTTGTTCTTGTAGGCCGTGAAGAAATGGTATCCAAGGGCCGCTTGGCCGGCCGCGGCGAGGACGGCCACCGCGAGCCCGGCCCAGGTCCGGGCGGCGGATCTTCCCGCCGAGGCGCCTCGTTGACGCCAAAGGGCGAGGAGACCTCGCAGCGCGTGCCCCGGCGCGAGGGAGAAGGGCGCTGCCCGCCAGAGCAGCCCCAGGAGCAAGCCAAGCAGCGCGAAGGGGACCACATGGAGGGCCACGACATGCAGATAGAGCTCCGCGGGGAGCGCCGCACCTCGCTGGTACGTCCCTTGGCGGACGACGATGAACGCGGCGTCGGCGGCGCCCAGCACCAACCCTGTCGCCACCCCCGCCGCACCTCCCGCACCCATGATCTGGCGCAGCAGAGGCTTTGACGAGACAGACACCCGTCCCTAGTAGCAAAGCGCGGCGAGGAGGTCAAACCGCTTTGGGAACCAGCGCTGGGAACTAGCGCTGGGAACCAGCGCTGTGATCCTGCGCCAGCGTTGCTCGCCGGCCGAGTACCGGAGGTCCAGGGTCACACCATCTGTGACAGGATGGTCGCGGCCGGGACGATTGTCGGCTCCTCGAGGTCGAAACAGTCGGAGTCGACGAAAGGGAGAACCATCGCCACATGGAATTCGTGGTCCGCGCCGGTCTGACGATTGAAGTGGGACAACGCTGGGCTCATGGCTCGTTTGCCCAAGGCCTTGGCTTCCACGAGGAGCCAGGGGGCTCCGTGTCGCAGTGCCAGGAAATCCACCTCCCGCTGGACCTTGACGGGCAGGTAGAACAGCTCGGAACGTTTGTCTAGTCCTGGGGAAGCCTTTTGGCGGCTGCCGCTCCGAGATGTCCTGGCTGTCTTTGGGTTTCGGCAGAAGCAGATGGGCGGCTCGGCGTTGCGGCGAGGACCTCCTCCAGCACACCGGCGAAGCCTCGGCCGTTCTCCAGGTGAGGGACCTTGAACTGGCCGCCCACCCGCCCCAGGCGCTTCATGGCCGCGTAGAAGGTGCCGGCAGGCACCGGCAGCACCTCGGGGAGGGGCAGATCCGCGTCGTTCTTGCGGTGCTCCTCGTAGTCCACGTTGCGTCTCTGGAGCGCCTCGTCGAGGGCTTGCACGAAGGCGACCGGGTCCGATGGTGCGCTATCGAACTCCGCGAACCACTGGTGGCCGCGCCGGAGGGAGCCGGCGCTCGGGTAGATGGGGGCGACGTGGAACTCGGCGATGCGAGCCTTCGAGGCGGCGCAGGCGGCGATCATCGCTGCCTCCACGTCCTGGGCGCGCAGGTGCTCGCCGAAGGCGCTCAGGAACTGCTCGGTGCGGCCCGCGAACCGGATCCTATGGGGCCGCAGGGAGACGAAGCGCACGGCGTCGCCGATGAAGGAGCCCCAGAGCCCGCTCGCGGTGGTCACGGCGATGGCGTAGTCCACGCCTGTCTCCACCGTGCCCGCCCAGTGCCGAGGGGGCCGCTCGGAGCCAAGGGCCTCGACTGGCACGAACTCGTGGAAGATCCCCGCGTCCATGCGGAGCAGGAGGTCGCGGCTGTCGGGCTGATCCTGCAAGGCGAGGAAGCCCTCGGAGCAGAGGTACACCTCGAGGTTGTATACCGGCTTCC
>JAVEWA010000223.1:0-9949 GCA_034004785.1 Polyangia bacterium | reverse complement strand
GTCCTTGGCTCCTTGTGCGTCCTTGGAGTCTGCCGGAGGCTCTTCCGCGGCGGCGTCCGTCTCTCCGATGACGGCGAGCATCGACAGGGCGAAGGAGTCGTCGATCTCCTTGATGCCCATCACCGCGCCGGCGAACTCCACCGGGGCTCCTTCCTTCACGTACCGCACTGGGCAGGCCCACACGAAGTGGAGCACGCCTCCGAGATCGAGGGTGTTGTCGGCGCAGACCCGCTCCGTCAGGGCCCGCTTCACGCCTGGGAAGCCCTGGATCTTGTCCCCGACCTTGCCCTCCCTGGCGCCGAGGCGCCCCCAGACCTTGTCGGCGCCGAGCCGAGCCCAGGCCCTGCCGTCGGCGTCGGTGAAGGCCACTATGTCGAAGTTCTTGCGGAAGGCGGCCTCGCCACCCGCGCCCACCAGCTTGCCCTGCGCGTAGGCGGTGAGCTCCTTGGAGTCGGCCTGGCCGTCCGCCTCATTTTTGCCCTTGAGCTGCTTGAGCAGCTTCACGATCTTGTAGTCCTTGCCCACCTCGCTGAAGAAGTCGAGGCGCAGGCGGGAGCGGGTCCGGAGCTGGTTGTCCACCAGGCCCTGAGCGCCGTCCAGGGAGCGGACGTAGGCCTCCCGGAGCTCGAACTCCGCCGGCGCCGTGGAGAGCAGGAAGGCGGCGGTGACGGCCACTGCCCACAGGGTTACGAGCACCGACCAGATCTTGGTGAGAAACATCTCAGGCCTCGTTTGGCGTGGGTCGTCCAGTCATCACTTGGACTCGCCCAGGGTGATCTTCAGGGTTCCGAGGTCCAGGGATCCTCGCCCGACTTCCACTGGCTTCTCGAGGAGGATCACGCCGCGGTGATACACCTTCAAGACCCGTTTTCCCGCCGACAGCTTGGCCAGGGAGAACTGGCCCTCGGCGCTCGGCTTTGCAAAGGCAGTGGAGCGGAGCATCAGGATCTCCGCCCGGAGCTGCGGCTTGGTCACTGTCTCGATCCTGTATCTTTCGAAGGGCTTGCCCGAGCTGAGGTGGGGGATGCCCTCCATCTTTACGTTCTCGCGGGCCTTGGGCGGGATGATGAGGCTGCGCAGCTCGGCGTGATCCTGGGACTTGAACTGGTAGGAGAGCCCATCCTCGTTGCGGAAGGCCACGACTATGGCGTCGCTCGTGCGCGGCAAAACGAGCAGCGGCGGCGCCACCTCGGCGCCCTCGAGCACCAGCTCGGACGGCACCCTGTCGGGCAGGGCCTCCTCTTCCCACAGGTCGAGGAACACCACGATCTCGCCCCAGGGCAGGGGTGGACGCCGGGTCTGAAGGTCATCCACCCCAAAAGACCAGTAGGCGCGCGAGGGCTCGGCCTGTGGCTTGGCAAAGGTGAGCTGGAGCTGTCCGGTGATCTGCCCGGTGCCCTGAGGTCCACGGCGCTTCCGGGCCGAGGCGTCGGGCGCAACCAGCAACAAGAGCGCAAAAACTAGGAGCAGCCTGGTCCTCACGGTGCCTCCAATTTCCCCGCTGGGCCCGCACCGTCCCGAGTTGGTGGGAGCAGCTTTTGGTTCGAGGCCGGACGTCCGGGGAGACGGGCCCATTTTATGGCACCGGGGGGCCAAGTCAACCGGGTATGGTCGGTCCACGGGACCGAACTTTCAGCGTTTTCCAAGACTGTCCATTACCAGGGCCCAGGTCGGGTGGCAATGGGGCCAAGCTGAAAAATCGCCAATTCTTCGCCATGATGCGCAACCAGGCCAGCCTCGAGCCGAAAACAGAGGCATGCCGCCGCTTCTTCCGCTCGCCATGGTCTTCGGCGCGGGCGCCCTGTTCTCCCTCCTCGCGGGCCCAGGGCCCCTCCTGGCCCTTGGAGTCATGCTCCCGGCCACCTGTCTCTGCCTGGCCATGCCGGGCCGCCTCTTTCCGGCTCTCGTGGCCTGGCTTGCCATTGGGCTTCTGGTGGGGAGCCTCAGGGCCGAGCCCGGTGAGCCCCTCGTGGCTGGTGGGGTCCGGCCCCACTCCGGCCTGGTGCTCTCTGCTCCGCTGCCCATCGGGGGAGGTTGCAGGGTGGAGGTGGGACAGGTCGCGGCCCTCCACCTGGGCCGCTGGAGAGAGATCCCATCGAGGGGGCCGCTTCTCCTCAGGGGCCGCTGCCCCGCCCTCTCGCCAGGGGAGAAGATCCAGTGGAGGGGCGCCCTGCCCGGAATCGGCTCTGGGGGCGTGAGCGTAGGCGGCCCGGGAGCGGGCCCTGGAGCGAGCCCGGGAGCGGGCCCTGGAGCGAGCCCGGGAGCGGGCCCGGGCGCGGGTGCGGGGCCCACCGCGGGCGTGGGCGCCGGACCGCTGCGGGCCCGGGCCGAGTCCGTGGCCCGGGTGGGGCGACAAGGCGTCCCATTCGGGCCGATGCGCCGTCTTCGTGACTCGGCCCTCTCCCGGATCCAGCCCTGGCGGGATCCTGGCCGGGCAGTCGTGGCCGCCGTGGCGCTCGGTCAGCGGGACTGGCTCGATGCAGCGGATCGCTCGGCCTTGAGGACCACCGGCACGGCGCACCTAATGGCCATCAGCGGCATGCACGTGGGCCTCGTCTCGGCCATGCTCTTCTTCGGAGTTCGCCGGGCGGGCGCCTGCTGGGGCCGGCTCGTCCAGAGGATCGCGGCGCCCCGGCTGGCCGCGGCCCTCTCCCTCGCCGGCACCTGGGCCTTCGTGTTCCTCTGCGGCGCCCCCGCTTCGGCCATGCGCGCCGGCTTCATGGTGACGGCCTGGCTCCTCGGCCTGCTCGCCTGGCGGCGCCCCGATCCCTGGGCCAGCCTGGCTCTTGGCTTGATTGGGGTGACCCTGTGGGAGCCGGCCCAGTGGCTCACCCCTGGCTGCCAGCTCTCCTTCGCCGCGGTGGCGGGGCTCATCTGGGCGGGCCGCGGGGCGGGCCGCGGGGCGGGCCGCGGGGCGGGCCGCGGGGCGGGCCGCGAGGCCAGGTGCGGTGCAGCGGTATGGGACCCATTGGCCGAGGCGCAGGGAGCCTCCGCCGCGAGCCCCTGGTGGCGCAGCCTGCTCTCGCGGTCTTGGGAGCTTCTGCGCGCGAGCGCGGTGGCGACTGCCGCGACCATGCCGATCGCCGCCTACCACTTCGGTCAAGTGACTGTCCTCGGCCTGGCTGCCAACATCGTCGCGGTGCCGATCATGTGCGGTCTGGTAGTGCCCCTCGGAGTGCTCGGCCTGGTCCTTGGCGCGCTCCTGCCGTGGGCGGGGGCGGCCCTGCTCGCCCTCGCCGCGGGCCTTGCGGAGGGCCTGCTCGCTGCCCTCGGTCTCCTGGCGGGGAGCCTCGGTCCGCTCCTGGCTTGCTCCCTCGTGCCCAGCCTGGCCGAGGTGCTCGCCGCCTATGGTTTCCTCGTGGCCATTGCCCTGAGGCGGTCTCGGAGGCTCGCCCTCCTCTTCGGCCTCGGCGCGGCGATCCTGGCCCTTAGCTCCCTTGGGATGGGAAGCCTCGGCCCAGGTGGCGGCGCGGCCATGCGCGTGGAGTTCCTGGCGGTGGGGGACGGCGACGCCATCTTGATCAGCTTTCCGGATGGCAGCCGCGGCCTGGTGGACGCTCCCGGCGCTGGGGACCCCGAGGGCTTCGCGGAGCGGAGGCTGGTGGCGGCCCTCCGGCGCCGCAAGGTAGGGCGGCTCGACTTCGTGGTGGCCACCCACGGCCACGCCGATCATGTGGGTGGGCTGCCAGCGGTGCTGCGGCACATGCCGGTGGGGGTCCTGCTTCACAGAGGCTTTGGCGTGGGTGGGCAGGACTGGGCGCCGCTCCTTGCGGAGGCTCGCCGCGCGGGGGTCCCGGTCGCGCCCGCTTGCAGCGCGCGAAGGGGCGAAGTCTCCCTCGAGGTGCTCGGTCCTCCTCGGCTAGTGCGGGGCTCTCGGGCAGGATCTGGCGCGCCCTCCCTCGGTGAGAACGATCTGAGCATAGTGCTGCGCCTCGCGCACGCCCCGGGCGCGGTGCTCCTCACCGGAGATCTCGAGCGCCCAGGGGAGGAGGCCCTCCTCGGGAGCGGCGCGCACCTCGGAGCCGCGGTGCTCAAGGCGGCCCACCACGGGAGCCGGAGCGCCACCTCGGATGAGCTCCTCGACCGGGTCTCACCAGCCGTGGTGGTGATCACCGCCTCGGCGCCGAGGCCAGGCAGGCCCTCCCCCCTGCCAGCTCTCCAGAGGCGGCTGCGGGCGAGGGGCATAGTTCCCCTGGTCACCGGGCTCGTGGGCGACGTCTGCGTCACCATCGCGCCTTGGGGGATCACCGTGCAGACCGCAGCGGGAGATTCCTTCAGGTTCGGGCCCGAGCCGACGCCCTTCCTTGGAAGAGAGCTGCCCCGCGGTGGGGGCCTGGAGAAGGGGTTGCTCCTCGGAAGGGCGCCGTCCCCTGCGAGGGGCCTGGAGATGGGACCGCTGCTCCATGGCCCAGGCGGGATCCGATGAAACCTACAGGGAGGCTCCGAGGTCGAAGCCATCGTGCACTGCGGTGATGGCCTTGGTCGGGGTGCGGGCGTCCCCCACCACCTCCACCTGCAGCCCCTTGCCCTCGAGAGCGGCCGCCAGGGCCGACTCGCTCGCAACGCCCGTGGCGAGCACCACGTGATCGCAGCCAAGGGTATGCTCCTTTTCGCCCGAGCGCAGCACCACCTGGCCTGGCTCGATCCGCACCACCTCGGTGGCGGTGAGCTGCCGGATCCCGAAGCGCCCGAGGTCCTGGAGCACGCCCCAGCGGGTGGATCTGCCGATGTCCTTGCCCACCTTCTTGGTCATCTCCACGAGAGTCACCTCTCTCGTGCCCTGCGTGGCGAGCCGTACGATCTCGAGGGGCTCCTCTGCGCCGCTGAGGAGCAGGAAGGCCACGGTCTCGGGGTCGATCACGCCCCGCTCCGCCAGGTGCAGGGCCACCTCGCAGCCCGTGGCGCCGCCGCCCACCACCACCACCCGATCTCCTGGGTCTACCTTGTTTGCGAGGACGTCCCAGCTCTGGAGCACATGGGGCAGCTCCACGCCCGGGATGGGCGGCCTGGTCGGACGCGCCCCCGTGGCGAGCACCACCACCTCGGCCCCGAGGGAGGCGATGAGCTCGGGGGTGGCCTCCACTCCGTAGCGGATCTCGGCCCCCGCCAGCACCGCCCGCCCGGTGAGATCCTCGGCGAGCTCCCAGAAGCCGTGCCGGTCCACCCGGGCCCCGGCCAGCCGGAGCTGGCCTCCGGGGGAGGCGGCTCGTTCGAGGACCGTGACCTTGTGGCCCCTCTTCGCTGCGGTCCAGGCCGCGGCCAGGCCGGCCGGGCCCGCGCCCACCACCACTACCTTTCGCTGCACCTTGGCGGGGCTGGCGGCGGCGAGCTCCAGCTCCTTGCCGACCGCGGGGTTGGTCATGCAGCGGCAGGGCACCAGGTTGAACACGGCGTCGAAGCAGCCCTGGTTGCAGGCGATGCAGCGCACGATCTCGGCGCTCCGGCCCTCGGCCACCTTGCGGGGGAACTCCGGGTCCGCGATGAGGGCGCGGCCGAGGCCGATGAGGTCTGCGTGCCTGGACTTGAGTACCTTCTCCGCGAGGCTCGGCGTGGTGATGCGGTTGCAGGCCACCACCGGCACGGACACTTTCTCCCGCACCACCCGTGCGAGGTAGGAGAGCCCCCCGCTCGGCACGGCGCCCGTGAGCTGGGGCACCCTCGTCTCGTGCCAGCCGCCCGTCACGTTGAAGGCGTCCACCCCTGCTTCCTCGAGCGCCGATGCGAATCTGGCCGTGAGGCCGCTGCCTCCGCCGTCCTCCACGAAGGGGTTCCCCGCCAGGCGGAAGAGGATGGGGAAGTCGGGGCCCGTCCTAGCCCTCGTGGCCCGGACGATCTCCAAGCCGAAGCGCATGCGCCGCTCCTCGTCTCCGCCCCACTCGTCGTCGCGCTTGTTGGTCCTCCCGGAGAGGAACTGCGAGATTATGTAGCCCGCCGAGCCGCAGATCTCCACGCAGTCGAAGCCCGCCCGCTTGGTCCGCTCCGCAGCCGAGGCGAACTCCCCCACGAGGGCGCCTACCTCTTCGGAGGTCAGGGCCCTGGCGGTCTCGCCCGTGAGGCCCGAGACATGCTCGGAGGCGGACACCGCGGGCTCGCCGCCGATCAGGAAGGAGTGGACATAGGCGCCGCCGTGGTAGATCTGCAGCCCGGCGCGGCCCCCGGCTTCCCTGATGGCCCTAGAGAGGGGCGCGAGGTGCTCGAGGTCGGCGTCGGTCTGCGCCCGGATCATGAAGGGAGCCCCGGCGCTCGGGCACACGGTGCAGGCGCCGATGATCATGAGCCCCGCACCGCCCTTTGCCCGCTCCACGTAGAACGCGATGAGCTCAGGGGTCACCTCCCCGGCCGGGGTGAGGTTCAGGTGCATCGCCGGCATGAGGATGCGGTTTGGCAGCTCGAGCTTGCCGATGTGGATGGGGCTCATGAGGGTCGGGTGCATGGGAGGGCTCCTTTCGCCTAGGCGCGCAGCATGGCCCGCCCAAAGGGGTCCCGTCAACAGGTCCTGCCAGACTGCGTCCGTTCGTTGCGACGGCCGCGCCTACGGCTGGCGATCAGGCGGCTGAGGATAGCGGCGAGCATCGCGGCGAGGCGGCCTAGCGGCTCGAGAAGCCACCGATGCAGCCGCGAGTTCGCCTCCACTGAGGTAATGGACCGCGAGTTCGCCAAGTGATCCCGGATCCACTCCTCACCTTGGGCTACGACCCGTACGTCATCGACCTCCAGCAGCACCTCCAGGTTGGCGAGGGAGAACGGATCCAGGTTGAAGCTCCCAACGAGCAGGCGTTGCCCGTCAACGGTGGCCACCTTCGCGTGCAGGAGCGAGCCGCCCCACTCGTGGATGGTGACACCCGCTGAAAGCAGCCTGCGGTAGAGGCTCCTCGTGGCCGTGCGGGCAAATGGGACGTCGCTTTGGCCGGCGAGCAGGAGGCGAACCTGGACACCTCGCCGGGCCGCGGCGGTGAGGGCGCGCACGACGCCCAGGTCGGGAAGGAAGTAACCATGGGCCACGTCGATGCGCTGCGTGGCGCCGGAGAAGGCCCTGACGTACCGTCTGCTCAGGCGCCAGCCGCCTCCGAGGCCCGAGAGGTAGATGCGCATGGCGCTATCCATCTGCCTCCGTGGCTCGCGTCGGATCATCTGACCCAAGCAAGTGCACTGCGGGCCCCGGATCTCGACCGCCAGGTCGGCCCAGCCCACACGCACGCCCTCGCCCAGGTTTTCATCGCCTATGTTGATCCCACCGAGGAAAGCGACCTCGTCATCCACCAGGAGGATCTTCCGATGGTTTCGTCCGAAGCGGCCGATCAGCACCGCCAGGAGGCGGTGGTAGATCCGAGCCTCGCAGCCAGCGAGGCGCAGAGCTGCGGTCACAGCGCTCCCTCCACGCAGGGAGCCCCATCCGTCGATGGTAACATGCACCGCCACGCCTCGCCCGGCGGCCTGTCCCAGCGCCTCGATGAAGCGCGCGCCAACGCCTGTCGGCGCGAAGGAGTACACCTCGAGGTGGACGGAGCGTTGCGCCTGTGCAACGGCTAGGAGCATGCGTGGATAGGCCTGCTCGCCGCCGTCGAGCAGGGCCACCGACTCGATTCGCGATGCTCCCAGGCGATCCGCCGTCGAGCCTGCCCAGGGTGTGCGTCTCAGGCGACGCATCCAGCGCCTGATTGAGGGGACGGCCCCTGCGAGGCTGCCACGGGTGGTCAGGATGACGCCGAACCCGACGCAAGCGATGGTGAGCCCGAGTGTGAAGGAGAGCTGCGCCAGAATCCAGCGGGGTGCCGCAAACGGTGGGAGGTCAGCAAGGGAAGCGCCGACGCCCAAGGACGCGATGAGCCCTGGCAGGAGGCAGAGCGGCCTCGCGCGAGTGCGTGGCGGATGGCACGGTGTAGAGTTGAGAAAGAGGCTCCTAGGGCACACATCCGAGGCGAATGTGCCGCGCCTGGGCATCTATTCAGGCGCTCTCGCGAGCGCAGGAGGCGGGTGTAGGTCAATCCAGAGTCGGCTGGTGAGCGCGGCCGCACGCATGGCGAGCTGACCTAGGACCGAGTATCGGCCCATCTCCGGCTCCGCACCTCGTGCCAGCCCCAGCCCGACAGTCAGGTCCGTCCAGGCGACGAAGAGATCCCCAGCGGGATGGCCGGCGCCCAAGAGGTTCGGTCCCCACAGGCGTTCGATCCAGATCTCGAGCCTCGCCACGACGGATCGGAGGGCCGAATCCCAAGCCAGGAGATGGCGTAGCGGCATGCTAGTCATGTAGAGCCTCGGCTGCGGGTGGCAACGGCGCCTTGGGGAGGTCGATGAGCAGGATCTCGGTCTCGCCGTAGTCCGTTGCCGTGAAGGATACGGAGATCTCATCCGACACGCCGATTCCGTCGCCCCTGGCCAGTACCAGATCGTCGATGGAGATCTCGCCGCGCACCACATGAACCCAGGCGCTCCGTCCCGGGGCCAGCTCGTGAACCATGTGCTGCCCGGGGTCGAGAATGGACGAGTAGATCAGGGCGTCCTGCCGTATCGACAGGGATCCCGCATCTCCGTTCGGCGATGCGATCAGGCAGAGCAGACCTCGGCGCACCGCCGTGGAGAAGCGTATCAGCTCGACGGGGTGATGACCCGGTGACGTCTTGGCGCGCAGCCAGATCTGGAAGACGTGAGCCCAGTCGGCGTGCGATCCATTCCTCTCGCAGTGGCGGATGCGCTGCCCGGTGTTCATGCGCTGAAACTCCCCCGAATGGATGACTCCCGAGCGTCCGGAGGTGTCCTCCTGAGCGAGGGAGCCCTCGAGCACGTAGGTGAGGACATCGGCATCCCGACGGGGAAGCGATGCGCCGCCCGCCCCTGGAGGGATGCGGATCTCGTCGAGGGCCTCGATGACGCCGAAGCCATTTGCCAGCGGATCCGTCGGGTCCTGCGAGTCGAAGGAGAAACACATCTCCTGTCTCCTTTGTTGGACACGGCGACGATCACTGTCTCTGCGCAGCGTGATCAATGCCTAGCGGTCTCCAGCCGCCGCTTCTCGACGCGATCAGCGTCTCCGACGAGGCCCGCCTCCGGCATTCCGAGGAAGGTGGGCCCACTGGCCTTCTGCACATCATCTCCCTTCAGGGCGCGGCTCGCGTACCAGGAGCCGCACGGAACGCTGCCACCGGCGTCAAGGCGACGCTACCTGGCGGGTTCTGCCCATTGCCGGAGATAGCATTGTTCGTGCCAAGAACGAGAACCGAGGAAGGACAACACATGGAGGGCTCCTGATTTCTCAGTGCCCTTCCCAGATTCAATCATGATGAAGCACCGGTCACTTCAAAAGGAGTGCTTTCGCAGACGCTGCGTTGCTAGAAGCGGCAAATAGGGCGCTCCCATCGCCTGTGTCGTTGAAGGAAGCCTTTGCGCCCGGCTCTGAGAGCGGCCACTGATGCTCGACGGTGTTGGGCCCAAAGAGCACCTCGACTGCATGATCGCCCCGGTCGTCCACGAGCTGAAGGATCCCGTCCGGGAGCGGGTGACCGTCGAGGGTTAGCCGGACGGGACCAGAGTGGTCCGGGGCCAGGGTGAATGCCAGGTGGTAGAAGGTGCGGAGGTAGCGGTAGTGCAGCGCAAACCGGGTCCAGGAGGCCGGCGCCCGCGGCCGAAAGCGCATCGAGCACCCTTTCCGCTCGATCCCGAAGATGATCTCGTGCACTAGCCGGTAGAGCCAGGCAGCCGAGCCGGTGTACCAGGTCCAGCCCCCGCGACCGGCGTGCGGGTCCTGGCTGTAAATATCAGCCGCCAGCACGTAGGGTTCTACCTGGTAGCGCTCCACCGCGGCGGCGCTCAGAGCGTGGTTGATGGGGTTGAGCAGCGAGACCAGTGTTGCGGCCTGCTCTGAGCGATCTGCAAGGGCAAAGGCCATGGCGGCCCACACCGCGCCATGGGTGTACTGCCCGCCGTTTTCGCGCACACCGGGGGGATACCCCTT
>JAVEWA010000222.1:0-9966 GCA_034004785.1 Polyangia bacterium | reverse complement strand
TCGGGCCGCCCAGCGGGTCGCCCGGTCAAGCCGGCCACCCTGGACCGGCGAATGGGTCGATGGCTTTTGGATCAAGGAGCAGCAAGATGAGGACGAGCAGCAGCATCATGGGTCGCCGAGCCTGGCTTGGGCGCCTGGTAATTACAATTTTGACCGCCTCCTTTGCGCTCGGCGCCGGGGGAGCGTGTCTGGGTGGGGCTGGGGAGCCCTGCCCGAACGAGAGCACCATCGTGGATCCGAGCGGAGCCAGGAAGGTGCTCAGCGTGCCCCTCCCCTTCGAGCCCGGTCCCATGGCAGTGGCCTCTGGCTCTGGCTCGGCCCTGTCAGTTTCCAGGTCGGGCAGGATCTGGCTGGACGAGGGGGGGCAGGGTCTCTACGCCCTCACCGGGTCCGGCCTGTGGAGGGTGGACCTCGCGACCCTGGAGAAGGGCCGCGTCGGCAAGCTGGAGCCCCAGGCCGGAAGGATCACCGGCGCGGAGGAGGGGGACGCCCTGCTGGTTACCGATCCTCAAAGAGGAGATCTCTGGATCCTCGGCCCGGATGGGCCCTCGGTGAGGATCCCCCTCGGCGCTACTCCCTCGGCCGTGGCCTTCGGACCGGGGCATCGCCTGGCCTACGTCGCCAACCCCGGAGACTGGAGCCTCTCCCTGGTGGACACCGGGGTGGGAGGACCGAGCTCCGAGGAGCGCATGGTCCTCGTGGGGTCGGCCCGGGAGGGCGCTCTCCTGCGGCTGGACGGCGACGGCAGGCCGAGGGCCCGCTATGAGGGGCTCCCCTCCAGGCTGAACGATCTCGCCCTGCTCGAGGGAGGCCGCAAGGCGGTGGCGAGCTACACCGAGCTCATTACCACCGGGGATCCAGGAGTAACCGGGGATGGGGGCCTGATCCTCCACGAGGGTCTTTGCACCATCGATCTCGAGGATGGCACCGTGGAGACCTTCACCCTCCCGAGGCCGAGCGACACCTCGCGGGAGGCGTCCCTCGCCTGGCCTGCTGCCATTTTGCCCCTCGGGGACGGCACGGTGGCCGTTGCCCTGCCTGGCTGGGGCATGGTGGCGGTGATGGATCTCAGGCCCGGCTCTGCCCGGCGTGGGGAGCTGCTCCGCGAGATCCCGGTGCAGGGCCGGCCGAGGGACCTCGCCCTCGGGGCCCTGGAGCTCGACTGGCTCTACGTGCTCGACGAGTCGGGAGACACCCTGTCGGTGGTGGGCTCCAAGGGCGCGGTCACGAACCGGCTGGACCTCGGGCGGTGAGCGGCTCTAGCCCGGGCGGAGGTCGGCTCTAGCTCGGGCGGTGAGCGGCTCTAGCCCGGGCGGTGAGCGGCTCTAGCCCGGGCGGTGAGCGGCTCTAGCCCGGGCGGTGAGCGGCTCTACCTCGAGCGCGGTAGCGGGCCCGACCTGCGAAGGAGGAGCTTGGTCCGGTGCCGGACCTGCGGGTCATCGTTGTACTGCTCGCCGGTCTTGGACTGGATGAGGGCCCTGTGGGCGTCGCCTTGCGCGGCCCTAGCGGTCTCGAGCACCGAGGCCAGGGCAGCGTCCTGCACCACCGCGTCCTGGGAGAGGGCCTTCCGAATGCGGTTGTCTTCGATCACGACGATGGCCCCTGGCAGCAGGAATGGGGGCGATAGGGTGGTTATCCAGGCCCCGTTCTTGACGATGCGGAGCTCGCCCCGGCGGATGTCCCCCTTGGAGCTCCACCCGGCCACTCCTTTCGAGTCCGGGCCCTTGATCGGCACCTGGGGCAGCGTGCCCTCGAGCTTCATCCCACGGGAGATGCGTGAGCGATCCAGGAAGATCTCCTGCGAGGCATAGCGGCAGCGGGCGATGAGCAGCTCCCGGACGGCCTTGTGAGGCAGGCGGCCGACCCACATGCGGACCTGGATCCTCGTCGGCCAGTCGAGTGGCCCTGCGGGTCCGAAGGTGAGTGGGAGGCCTGGACAGATCTCCAGCTCGAAGGTGCCCTGCTCGGTTGTGGAGCGAACCTGGACGAAGGCTGGGGACAGGGCCTCCGCCGCGTTGCAGGCCAGGGCTAGCTCCTGGAGCGAGGCGGCCATGGAGTCGGGGCAGGGCGCGAAGAGGGTGCCGTGCAGCCCCTCGAGCTCTCGGGAGGAGATCCCCTGGCCGTCGAAGACCATGCGCAGATCGTCTGCGTCGAACTCGAAGGAAATGCGCCGCGAGCCCCGGAGCGAGGCAGCCTGAACCAGCAGCAGCACGAACTGGAGCGGCTCGCGGAGCTGGAACTGCTGCATCTTCGTCCGGGCGGCCTCAGGGGCCAGGGTGAACTCCCCGGGTCCATCGCGGGCGCCCTCCTGCTCCAGGGCCGCGATCAGCTCGTCAGCAGCGCTCTTGTCCTCTGTCATGGCAGTCTGCGGCGGCGGACGGGGTGGCGGTCGGGCGTCCCAGTCCGAAGGGCGCTCGGGGTGCTCAGGTTCGTCTGCATCCCATGAGTCTACGGTGTCGTCGTGGGTGAGGTCAAAGTCGAGCTCGAGGTCCGAGGGGAGCCTCGGCGGGTCGAGTGGTGGCTGGCTGGAGGGTAGCCCGATGTGATCGAGGATCCGCACCAGGACGCGCGGATCGGTGATGAAGCGTCATGACCGCTCCGGGCGGGCGGCTCGGGCCGTGCCATACCGTGCCGAACCCTGCCCGCTCTGCCCTGCCCCGTCCCGCCCTGCCTTGCCCTGCTCGTTCTGCCCTGCCCCGAGATTGTCCCGGGCCGCACGGCAACGCAAGCGCGCATCTGGTAGGGCGACCTCTCCAATGCCCCCAAAGCAACTGCGAGCATTGTGCAGTCGAGCGCCAGCTCGGCACCGGGTGCATAGCGAGGTTGGTGGGTGCCGCCTACTCCGGCACCACGTGCTCTCCGCTGGGATCCAGAATGCCAGCGACCACGAGATTCACAGCATGGATCGAGTTCACATAGGTGTAGTTGCTCATCGTCTGCTTCAGGTACACCAGCCAGCCACTGTCCACGTTCCCGCACTTGTAACCCACGTTAGTCTCCTGCGTCACCTGCCGCTCGACCCCTGTCTCCATGTCCCGCACCATCAGGTCCCAGCCCACGGTCGGATCCCACAACGAGCCCGTACGATAGCAGGCGATCCCGCCCCGCAGGGTGGGTCGACCGTTCCAGACGCCGTTGTTGGTGATGCGCGCTTCCTCGCTCGTCGAGATGCGCCAGCCGTAGATCTCGGCGTTTTCGTTCCGCCAATCTTCCCACAGCACCCAGTCTCCCCACGTGGCTGTGTACGAAAAGTCAGGTTCCGAAGTGGTCTGAATGTGGTTGATGTCCTTGGTCTCCAGGTCCATGAAGAACACGTTCCTTTCCGACCCGTTCCAGGCAACCCAAGCCGCATGGGTGGGGGACAGGGAGGAGGCCTCCTCCTCCACCTCTTGCCACCGCTCAGTGAGCAGTAATTCCTCACCGGTTGAAAGGTCCCTCAGGTGGAGCCTCGTCGCGTATCGACAGGAATCTTCCTCGGTAGTCTTATCCAGGGCCTTATAGAGGAGGTAGCGGCCATTGAAGAGAGGTCCGTAACCAGGCAAACCCGAAATAGGCCTGGTGAAGCTGAGATTCGCCATATCGAAGAGAACTGGCTCCAACTTACCCGCAGTATTGGCCGTCCCCGCGAAAACAACGGAGTGCTCCCAGATGCATGGCGAAACATCCCCCCATGGTCTGTTTGTGATGGCGTATTCGACACAAGTGTTGAGGTCGTAGAGATAGATGTTAGAGCCATTGAGAGGCTCTCTATTGTCGTCATAGACAACGAAATTACGCATGTTCGAAACAGTCCAGATCGACGTTGTCCCCGTGGGTGGTAGCCTGATCTCGGTGGCATCGCAGGGCGGATGCTCCACCGACCACTCCGAGGGATCCAGGCCCCATGAAGATACCTTGTCGCAGTTCTGGCACGCCGACTCCCCACAGACAAATAGAGCGGTAGCCACAATCAACGTAGTCATGCCACAGCCGGTCATGCCCGAACGAGTCATCCCGAACAGCGTATAGGACGCATCATCGCACCCCCTCTGTTTCGAGGTGTCAATGTCCCGTGAGTCCAGTGAGTCCAGTGATTGCGACTGCCCGTGGGGCCCATGGCCCATGGGTGGATCCCGGAGACGAACCTCGATGCTCAGTGGTAAAGTGGGCGGGCAGAGTACGTAGGGCTCCATTCGCGCCCTATCCGGGCAACGGTCGCGCACAAGGCGCACAAGGCGCACTTGGCGCACATGGCGCACGTGGATCCGTCGTTCGGCTCGTTCGGCTCGTTCGGCTCGTTCGGCTCGCTCGGCTCGTTCGGCTCGCTCGGCTCGTTCGGCTCGTTCGGCTCGCTCGGCTCGTGCTCGTTCGGGTGTTCGTTTCGGCGGGGCGTCGGAGGCGTCAGTGCCCGTCGTCGCAGTCCAGGCCGATCCCGAGCAGGTCGTCGCCGTGAGCGTCGCCGTCGCCGTCGCCGTAGCAGCAGTGCGCTTCGCGCCGCTCGTGCGGCGGCGGACGGGGTGGCGGTCGGGCGTCCCAGTCCGAAGGGCGCTCGGGGTGCTCAGGTTCGTCTGCATCCCATGAGTCTACGGTGTCGTCGTGGGTGAGGTCAAAGTCGGTCTCGAGGTCCGAGGGGAGCCTCGGCGGGTCGAGTGGTGGCGGGCTGGAGGGTAGCCCGATGTGATCGAGGATCCGCACCAGGACGCGCGGATCGGTGATGAAGCGTCATGACCGCTCCGGGCGGGCGCGCGCTGCTCGCGCGGGACGGGACGCGCTGCCCCTTTCCTGGATGTGAGTGCCGGGGGAGAGACGCCCATCACGTGAAGCACTGGATCGACGGAGGGCCGACCACCCTCGAGAACATGATTCCTCTCTGCCGCCGACACCATGTCCTTTGTCACGAGGGCGGCTTCAGCGTGGAGGCCTTGGCCCAAGGCCAGTTCCGCTTCCTCGACCGTCATGGTCGCGAGATCCTCGCCTAGCAGCCCTTGCCCTCGGTGACTGGTGACCCGGCCGAGACTCTCGTCGGAAGGTGGCTGCCGCCTGGAGTCGAGCTCTCCCCCTCGACTGGCGTACCCACCTGGGAGGGCGAGCCCTTCGGCTACGGCTGGGCAATCGAGGATCTTCAGACAAAGGCCGGGATTGCAGTGTTCCCCAGGTCCCTACTCGTGGGTTGAGAACCAGCTCTCCATGGCCGCGTTGTCGAGACAATTGCCGCGGCAGCGGTTAGACGAGTAACTGTCTACGGGGTACAGCGCTTCCCTAGAGGGGCTCCACATCGTTTGTCAGACGCGTGAAGGCCACGGCGCGGATCTCCTCGGTGAGCGGAAAGGTGTGCTCGCCGGCGTGGATGACCTCTATCTGGCGGAGCCCGAGAGAGGCTCGAGCAAGATGCATGGAACGGGTGGTGGTTGGCGAGGTGGTCCGCTTGATCTCGAACCCACGCCGCCGCTCACCCCGAACCACGAGCAGGTCCAGCTCGGCGCCGGCATGGGTCGCCCAGAAATAACCTTCTTGTGGGAGCGCACCGAGGTGGGTCATCAGCTCAGCCATCACAAACCCCTCCCATGACGCGCCCACCTTGGGATGCCCCACAAGCCCGTGGAAATCCTCGATCCCCAGGAGCCCATGCAACAGGCCCGTATCGCGAACATACACCCTGGGTGATCTCACCTGGCGCTTACCGATGTTCTCGAACCAGGGCGGAAGCGTGCGGATCACGAGCGCCGCCTCCAGGATATCGAGGTAACGGCGTACAGTGGTGGCCGACATGCCAAATGCGCGCCCCAGCTCCGCGCCATTCCACGTCTGTGCATGGTAATGGGCCAGCATCTGCCAGAATCGATGCAGGGTTGGCGCTGGCACTCCGATGCCCAGCATTGGGAGATCCCGCTCCAGGAAGGTGCGAATGAAAGCGCGACGCCACACCAGAGAGTCCCCCTCGTTATCGGCCAGGAACGAGCGGGGGAAGCCGCCACGAAGCCAAAGGTCGTCAGCTGCTCCTTGCCCGACCTCGTCGAGTGCGAAGCCATCCAGCTCGTGGTATGCAATGCGCCCGGCCAGGGTCTCTGATGATTGCCTCAGGAGCTCTGGACTGGCGCTTCCAAGGAGAAGAAAACGTGCCTGGGAATGGGGTCTGTCCACGAGCACACGCAGGACGGGAAAAAGATCTGGACGCCGCTGCACCTCGTCGATGATCACCAGCCCCACAAGCGAGCCAAGCGCCAGCTTGGGCTCGGCCAGCCTGGCCAGGTCATCCGGATCCTCCAAGTCGAAACGGGTAACGGACCCCCATCTGTTGATATCGAGCTTGTGCTCCTCCCCAGTCCCCGCCACCGTCCCCTTCCCCGTCCCGGTCTCCAATTCCGCATCAGCCCCCTTCTCGGCCTCGGTCCCATCCTTGTTTGCCAGATCCAGCGCCAGAGTGGTCTTGCCCACCTGCCTGGCCCCAAGAAGTGCAACCACCGGATGGGTCCCCAGCAGATTGAGAACAGCCTCGAGGTGCCTCTTCCGCTTTATCATACTTTGTATTTAGCTTGAAAAACGCACACCGACAACACGATTTTCAAGCAAGACAGGGTGACTGAGCGTATAGGACGCATCACTGCATCCCGCAGGGTTAAATAACTCTGATGCCACTTTTCTGCATGGAATCGAATGGATACGCATGGGGTTCGCTCAAATTCTCATCCGAGCGCTGGTCCTTCCCAGCCGCATATGATCCTCACCGCAGCCCCTTCTTGATGCGCTAGATACGCGGTGCTACTGTGAGTGCTCACTTGAAGCGTGTTCCTCTACCCAGAACCTTGATGCGTCGCCTCCTAGAGGCGAACGCCGCGGCGTGCTTCGTCTGCGAGGCTCGCCATCCTAGACGGTTCGTCGTGGGCCCTGGATGGGCCCGGAGGGAGACACCATGAAGAAGCTGCTCTGCGCCACCACCTGCCTGATCGCCATCACCACCGCTGGCCTCACGGCCCGGGCCGAGAAGGCCGCCTGCACCGCGAACATCGAGGCCGGCAAGAAGTACCACTGGGTTACCTACCAGAACGGGACCGTGCACGAGAGCGGGTGGGTCATGTACACCGACAAGGTGTCCGGCGGCTGGACCAAGGTCTTCCTGTTCAACGACAAAACCAAGGCCAAGGACGTGTACTGGGGCATCAAGGACGAAAACCGGGTGAACTTCAAGAACGTCGCGAAGAAGGAGCGGTGGACCGCTTGGATGAAGATGTGCGAAGGGGCCAAGCTCCGGGGGAACGTGTACCAGAACGACAAGATGGTCTACATGTTCGACATCAACACTAGCCACGTCCGCGAGTGACCGGGGTCCACGGGCTGCCCTGATTCTCTCACGAGGTCACCCGTGAGCCGGATGCTCACCATGTGGATGGTCGTCGCGACTGTGGCGCTGGCCGGCTGTGCCCGGAAGCCGAAGCCGGTGACGGCCCGAGGTCCCCGGGAGGCGGCCCGGCCGGCGCCGCGCACCGACGCCGCGTCCGCGCCTCCCCCGGCATCGACCCTCCGGATGCAGGGCTTGCTCCGCGCCCTGAAGGGGCAGCGGCCGGGTCAGGTGTTCGGGTTCAGGGACCTGATCCTCAGGCACCTCCCGGAGCTCACGGCCGAGGAGCGGCAGGACCTTCCCGCGGAGGCGAGCGTGGAGGTCTTCGAGGTGACGCGAGGCCACGTGCTGCTGGCCTTCGTCCGGGTCACCGCCCGGGGCCACGTGCGCTGCCGGGAGGAGCAGACGAGCCTGCAGGAGGTGTACGTGCTCCACGTAAAGAAGGACGAGCGCGGCGTCGAGCGGATCGCCATCGACACGAGCGCGTTCTCGGCGAGCGAGACGAAGCTCTTCGAGAGCAAGGCCCCCAGGGTCGTGTTTCCCCGGCTCCCGCCGCAGCTCGCGGTCTTCGAGCTCCACCTCGACTACGTTCCGCCATGCTTCGGCGAGACCGCGAGAGGAAATCTGGTCGAGGTCTACCACCTGCCGACCGCCACCAAGGTCGGCGAGTTCGCCACCGACACCCTCGCCGCCGTGCCCGGGCAGAGCACCAGGGACGTCGCGAGGCTCGAGTGGGTGAGGGGCAAGGCGCCGGACACGGCCTACCTGGTCGCGGTCGCGCTGTCGACCGGCACCACTTTTCCGTGTACGGGGGATCCCGAGGACCGGTCGGCCGCATGTCGCCCCCAGGTCGAGTGCCAGCGGACCGTCAGCGTCGTCGCCGTCACCCCGACGCTGAGCGAGACCGTGGAGCCGGAGCAGCTCGAGCTACTGCGAAGGCAGGATCCCGCGCTCTCCAAGCTACCGCGGAACGCGGAGGGACGGACCGCCGCGGCGTGCGATGCCCTAGAGCCCTGAGTGGTGCCTGGCACCAGCGTCCTCCCGAGTTCGAAGGAAGGGCGGCGAATAGGACGCGTATAGGACGCATCATCGCATCCCCCTCTGTTTCGAGGTGTAGATGTCTCGTGGGGAACCGCCCGCCGGTGGGTCACTCCTCCTTCGGTGGGTTCGGCACCAACCCATCGGGCAGGAGCCGGTGGCCCTCGAAGACCGTCATGACCTCAATCGCGTCCCCGTCGACCAGGTAGACGATCCGATAGTTGCCAGCGATCACCTCGCGCAGCTCCGGACGAGAGTGCTCGGGCACCATTAGCCCCGCCTGGGGAAACTCGGCAGCCTGACGCGCGCGCTGCCGCAGGCGCTCGACCCACCTGCGCGCCGCGGCGGGGTTGTCCCCGGCGATGTAGCGGCCAACCTTCAGCAGATCCTCCACGGCCTGCTGCGACCATCGCGGTCTCATTCCGCTACGAGCGGGCCGAACTCGGCGTCGAGCCGTTCGCCCAGCTCCTCGTCGCTGATGATGCGGCCCGCCTGTGTGTCAGCCATCCCCTGGCCTACGGCCTCGAGGAATGCCTGTCGCTGCGTCATCCGGTCGAACTCCTCAGGCGACATCACCACGCAGGCAGGGCGCCCATTCTGCGTGATCACCAATGGGTTCCTCCGAGAGCGGAGGTCTTTGAGAATCCGTGCAGCGCGGGCCTTAAACTCTCCAAGCGGCAGGATATCTTCAGAGATCATAATGGGTTTCATGTTCACTCTCCGTATCGAGAGGTCCTCTAACAGTTCGAATATGGACTGTATTTGGTTTCCCGGCAAGCCACATGAGCACGTCGGATGGAACATACGATGACCATTCCATCCCTGACCATTGTCGCCCCGATGACTGGCGCCCCTGGTGGGGGCGACTTGGTGCGCCTCGGGGGCGCGGGCATCTGTGCCTCGCCATTAATCGAACCATGCGCCGGAAATGTGCGGGGCAGAACACTTGAAGGGGTAGTGTCTCCCACCTGATCAATTCTCACGCGGCCTCCACTGACCGGCTGTGCTCGGCATTCAGGATGGATCGGGCTCCTTGACCCGTTCTTTGCAGCTCTGATACGATCGAACAAAAGGAGCAGAAGGCAAAACTGAGAGCGGTGGAGAGAGCCCCTGGGGAAAGGGGCAGGCCGGGAGCTCGGGGCCGAAGAGCCCGGGAAGCCCGCAAGGAGGAGGCGATGCGGCACCGAAGCCTTGAGTTGGGAATCACTGCAGCATCTCTGATGACAATTGTGGTTGTGTGTGTGGGGGGGGGGGGGTGAACGCTCGCGCGCAGGGCGAAAGCCTGCTGACCCCTTCGCAAACCGCCTACCAGTCGGGTAGCGACGTGGCCCAGGACTCTGGAGGCAGGTTCGTGGTCTCCTGGAGGAGCCTTTGGCAGTCGGACCTGCACGACGGTCTGCGAGCTCAGGCGTTTCTCGGCGGACAGCCCTGGAATAGCGAATTCCGGATCCACCAGGTGAGCTACTACGGGGACTATTCACCATTGCGGGCTCATGTCGCCGTCACTGAGAACAAACGGGCAGGCTTTGTGTGGACGGTGGCCCGGCGCGATCCCAACGACGGACACCTTGTGGACCGCACGGCCTATGCCCGGATCTTTGCCTTGGACTTCG
>JAVEWA010000221.1:0-10040 GCA_034004785.1 Polyangia bacterium | reverse complement strand
CGAGTAGGTGTCACCGTAGCGGTCGCAGACCGCGGTCACCGGCAGGCCGCCGCCAAAGCCGGTTCCTCCGCCATAGTCCGGGGACAGGGTGAGGCTGCCGATGCCGGTCTTGCACTTGTCCCCAACCAGGGGGTCGCCAAAGCTGCTCTCCTGACCCGGGTTGCCGTAGCGGAGGGCGCAGCGCTCCGCCGCGGCGCGGTCGCAGGGCGTCTCGGAGAGGGCGCTTGAGCAGCTTGCAGCCACCGCGGCGCAGTCTGAGTCGGCGGCCGGGCCGGGCGAGATGCAGTTGTCCATGGGGGCCTGGCACTCGGCCAGGCATCGGCCGAGGTGGAAGGCGCCGGGCCCCAGGCGGGCGTACATCAGGCCGCAGTCGTAGAGACAAGCGGGCTCGTCGCAAAGGAGCCCGGTCTCCGGGTGGGTGCCCCACCCGTCGCACACCGTGTCCCGGTCGAGGTCCGGGCCAAGGCACCGGTTCCGGGGCGCGCAGTCGAACTCGTTCGGGATGCCGTCTCCGTCGAGGTCGGAGTCGCAGGCGTCGCCCAGGCCGTCGCCGTCCGTGTCCACGGGCCCGTCGTCCGTGACCCCGGGGGGGCAGTAGTCCATGTGGCTCCGGAAGACGCCGCCATCGTTGCCGTCCCGGTCGTAGGCAGCGGCGAAGAGGACCCAACCAGAGCCGGAAAGGGCAAGCCGTGACACTACGACTCCTGCAAGCCCCGCGTTTGAGAAGGTGAGCCCTCCGTCCGGAGAGAACCTCACGCCATCCACACCTTGACCCGCTATGCTGCCTCCGTAGAGGCGATGAGGACGCCGTCGGTCGAGCAGCATGGTGGTCTGGAAGTAGGCATTGTTGCGGATCTGCCAGGAGTCGCCCTGGTTTGTGGAGATGAAGAGTTGTGAGCCTTCTTCCGGTGCATAGACTCTTCCGTCCTGGGGGTGGGTCTCGATCTTCATTACATGGTTATCAGGGCGGAAGGTGAGGTTCTTCCAGCTTGCTCCGTAGTCGGTGGAGCGGAGGAAGGGAGGGTAGGGTCTCGGGGCGCTGTGGCGCTCGGAGCTGACGTAGATCGTCCCGTTGGATGTGGTGGGGCTGTCGTCCTGCGCAATGTCCGCCAGGTAGATCACCTGGTCGTCGATCCCAAAGGAGCTGAGCCCGCAGGAGTCTCCCGAGGCGGAGCAGAGGTAGAGGCCCACCGGAGGGTCATCCTCGGTGAAGTTGCACCCCACGAGCAGGGTCGATGGATCCACCGGGCTGACGAGGATGGAGGTGATGGTTTGCGCAAATCGCTGCGTCAGGGTCCATGTCCAGCCCCAGTCCTCGGAGCGGTAGAGGCACCTGTAGCCTTGACAGTCGTCGGCCTGGCCAGCGTCATGGTTCGAGGCTGCGAGAAGCGTCCCAGGGCGCCAAGGGTCGGCAACTAGGGCCCGCGCCGATCCCGGAAGGGTGTTCGTCCAGATGAGGACGCCGTTCGGCCCAAGCTCGCTGGCATGGATCCCTTCGTCGGTGGTGACGACGATGCGCTCGTCGGAGGCGGGATCCACGACCAACGAATAGGCGCCGTGGCCTCCGCCCGGCGAACCCAGGCGGGTCCAGTCCCACGCTCGGGCGAGTGTGATCTTCGCAGACATCAAGATCGCGAAGACGAGGAGCCCCAGGACCGGATGGGGTGAGCTTCTTCCTCGGCAACGTCGCCGGCCTCTGGGCTCGCGAGGATTTGAGCGGAGGGCTGCCGCCGCATGGCAACGGGAAGCAGAGCGGAGCGCAGCCCGATCCCGCGGGGGGTCACCGCCTCTCCTCTCCTCTCCTCTCCTCTCCTCTCCTCTCCTCTCCTCTCCGGGATACCTGATTCTGGTCATTCGAAGCCTCCCTTCACCTTTGGTCCGAGGCCCAGGCTCGGATGGGGCGAGCCCAGCGTCCGGGGACGATCCAGCCAGCGATTCTCCTGCCAGTATCCGGTATCATGACAGGGCCCGGGGGATTCGGTCAACAGCTACCCACCACCGGACAGGACTGTTCCAGGTCCGGGGAGCCAAACGAGGCTTGGCAATTGTTCGGCCCTCGTCTTCTAGTGGGGTGAAATGAAAATCAACGGGTCCTCAGGCTGGCACTCTGTCTGAGGGTGCGAGACCTAAGGGCGCGCGGCCTCGCTGCCAGGGCGAGGCGGCCCCGGCGGGGTGATCAGGCGGAGCCCCTCGCCCGGGTAGAGCAGGAGCACCGCTCCATCCAGGCGAACCCACGCGGATTGGGCCTGAGCGGGGTGATGGTAGGACCAGCTCAGGCGTCCCCTCGAGTTGATGGCCAAGACGTAGCCAACGGCCGAGGTCGTCACGAGGCCTCCTGTGGGCGAGGCCTGGACCCAGGGCGGATGGCTCGCCCGTCCGAGGGGGAAGGTCCAGAGGAGGCGGCCTTTGGAAGAGAGCATGGCCAGGTGACCCGAGCTGCTCGCGACTGCCATGGAGCCGTCGGGGAGCAGCAAGGCCCTTCCCAGGCTGCCGGTGAGGGGGACGGTGCCGAGGAGCTTCCCCTTGGAGTCGTAGCGCCGGATCCCTCCCTGGGCGGGCAGGTAGAGGTCGCCGCCGGGGTGGAGCGAGGGCGAGGCGGTGCAGCGGGCCCCATCGTCCCGGAAGAGGACGGCGCCACCGCCGTCCAGCACCACCAGGGCGCCGGACCCCGCCAGGCAGGAGGCGGTGGAGCCGCCAGGGAGCACCAGCGGAGCCGCGACAGGGCCCCCGCCAAGGAAGGAGCTGAAGAGCTGGCGCCCCCTGGGATCCAGTCGGACCATCGCGCCTTGCCCGTTGGCGACGAAGACGCCGCCCTTGGGCCCAGGCTCGAGGAAGCGGGCGCCGTTCACATGGGGGCCTTGCCACACCATGGAGCCCGAAGGGCTCCATGCCATGGGTACGGTCCCGTTTTTGAGGCCGATGATCCATCCCAGGGCGCCGAAGACCGGCGGCGTGCTCGTCGAGTTGCCAATACTGTGGGCCCGGAGCTCGCGGCCCTGCGCATCCAGCTCCACCAGCTCGGCCTGCCCGGGCGAACCCGCGTGTCTCCGGACAGCTCTCGCCCCGTTCCCGGGGTCGCTCGTGCGCACCACCCAGATGGAATCAGGGGAGCGGACGAAGGGGCCGTTCTGAAACCCCGGGTCGGACTTGACCCAGACGAGCTTTCCCTTGGGAGCCCTCGAGACCTCGTAGCGGAGCCGCGCCTCAAGGTCGTCCTCTCCGAAGTCGAGGGGTGAGCTGTCGCCAACGGCCTCGGCCCTATCAGGAGCCGAGGCAACGGCGAGGGTGGCGAGGAGGGCCAGGGCCAGGACCCTCCGGAAGGTTGCCAGGCAGCTAGGCTCGAGGAGGAACACGGCCAGGAGTATTTCAGGCCAGACCCCCCGCCGTCAACCGTGAGGCCGACCCGTTGGGCCGAGTGCATCTACAAGGGCGCGGAGCGCCAGGGACGATTGGAAGAGAAGTCTTTTAGTTCGAGGGTTGGCTCTGGATCCCGAAGGTATTGCTCGAGGCCTTGGCGCCTGGTCGCCTCACCGTGGCTGCCCATGTCCGCCGTCCGGAAGCTGGCCGTGTTGGAGCGGTGGTCTCGCGGAAGCTGGTCGTGTTGGAGCGGTGGTCTCAATGGAACGAGTCTAGTGAGATACTTTAGATAATATCATGTAATATGATGAAAATGTATGCCTTTGTTTACGATGTTCCTGGCGGATTGTCGCAGGAAGGTAAGGCTCGGCCTGGTTGCCTTGGATTTCTCACAGGGTCGGAAACGGGTTGCGATGCCTGGCCTGGGTTGGCATGATGTCGCCGCCATGCCCCAGTGGAACTATCACCCCCAGGTCGATCTTCCGGAGCAGCTCGACCCAGCGGCTCAATCCGAGCTTTCGAATCTGCCCGCCTCCGAGCTGGATGTGTCGGTGGTGGTGCCCTGCTTCAACGAGGCCGAGAGCCTGCCAGTGCTCAAGGACGAGATCTGCCAGGCTCTGGAGGCGGCGGGGCTCCAGTTCGAAATGGTGTTCGTGGACGACGGGAGCACCGACGAGACCCGGCAGGTGCTGGCCGGTTTCCTCAGTCAGGACGAGCGGGTGGAGGTCATCCGCCTCGGCCGGAACGCGGGCAAGGCCGCGGCGCTGGCCGCTGGGTTCGTGCACGCGAGGGCACCAGTCCTCTGCACCTTGGACGCGGATCTTCAGGACGATCCATCCGAGCTGCCCGCCTTGGTTGCAAGGGTTCGGGGCGGCGACGCCGACCTCATCGTTGGCTGGAAAAAGGACCGCCGGGATCCTTGGACCAAGGTCGTGCCCTCCAGGATCTTCAACTGGATGCTCCGCAGGGTGACCCCCCTGAGGCTCCACGACATAAACTGCGGTCTGAAGGTCATGGCCTCGGAGGTGGCAAAGACCACGCCTCTTTACGGCGATCTCTACAGGTTCTTGCCCGCCTTCGCCTGCTCCCAGGGCTACCTGGTGGAGGAGGCCGAGGTGCACCACCGCTCTAGGCGCTTCGGCCGGTCCAAGTACGGCGCCTGGAGGTTCTTGAGGGGCTTCCTGGATCTGTTCACCCTCCTCGTGCTGACCCGCTTCCAGTTCAGGCCCCTCCACTTTTTCGGGGGCGCGGGCCTCCTCTTCATGACGGCGGGTCTCGGTGTGCTGAGCTTCCTGACGGTGCGCTGGTTCCAGGGCGAGGCAATCGGACACAGGCCTGCCCTCTTCCTGGGGGTGCTGCTGTTTTTGACCGGGCTCCAGGGCCTGGGCATCGGGCTAATCGCGGAGATGATCGGTCACGCCAGGGAGAAGGGCGCGGGCGACGCCGCGCCCGCCCGCCGGATCTTCAGCAACCGGAGCGAGCCCAAGTGAGCCGAGGCCCAAGGTCTCGCATGAGCCGGGCCGCCCTTGTGCTCTTGTCCTGGAGCCTGCTCGGTGGGCTTCTCCTCCTCCTGAGCTGGGCTTTTCAGAGCCTCTCATGGGCCCAGATCCAGGCCCTTACCCAGTAGATAGAGGCCTTGGGACTCCAATGAGCAACCTGGAGAAATACCGCTCCACAAACCCGATCCAGCGCCTGCTGATCGGTAGATTCATACGGGCAGCCGTTGCCCTGGCGGGGCGCAGGCCTCCGGGCCCGGTGCTCGACGCCGGAGCGGGTGAGGGCTTCTTCGCCTCGGCCCTCAGGGAGGCTCGGCCAGGGGACTGGCACCTCGCGGCAATCGACAACTCCCGTAGCGCTCTCGGTCACCTGCGGTCCTCCGGCCTCGGGGCCTCGCCGCTCCTTGGAGACCTATGCGCTCTTCCATTCGGGGACGGGCGCTTCTCCCTGGTGGTGGCCACCGAGGTGCTGGAGCACCTCGAACGCCCCGATCTGGCCTTGGAAGAGCTCTGCCGAGTCTCGAGGGGCCTCGTCCTCCTGAGCGTGCCCCACGAGCCCTTCTTCGCCGGGCTGAACTTCCTGCGCGGCCGAAACCTTCTCCGGCTCGGCAGCGACCTCGACCATCGGCAGCACTTCACCAGGCGCGGATTTTTCCGCTTCGTGGAGGGGCGGCTCAGGGTCGTCGAGGCGCCTCGAGGCACCTTCCCCTGGACCCTGGCGCTCTGCGAGGTCCGGCGGTAGGATGGGCCGTATGCTCACTCTCGAACGGGTCATCGAGGAGCTCAGGCGCACCGGGGGCAGCCGCCTGGTTCTCGCGTCCGACAGCGAGCCGCGCGTGACCTGCCCCCAGGGAGAGCTCGAGCTCGGTTTCCGGGCTGGCCACCGGGAGATCATCACCCTTGTGGAGGGCATAGTCCCCGCGGCCCGCTTCGCTGACCTCGTTATGATGGAGCCAGTCAACTTCGAGCTGCGAGTCCCTGCCGGGGATCTGACCGTACGAGTCGTGCCAGGGCCTGCCATCTGGCGGGTCACCTTCACCGTGATGGGAGAGCGCCTCGAGCCCTTGCCGGAGGGCAAGGAAGAACCCGAGCCGCAGCAGGGCGAGCAGCGAGCCGCCGTCGGTGTCGGGAGCGGTGATGGACACTGGGGGGAGATAGAGCAGCTTCTGGACAATGGCGGCGAAGGAATGGAGCATGCTCAGGAGGATGCTCCCGACTTTCGCCCCGAACCCGACGGCCTCTCTTCCTCTGGTGGCGCAGAGGCCGAACCCCCTCGGGCTGCCGAGCCTCCCTCGGGCCGCCCCTCGATGGAGGGTGCCCTGGTGCGCTCCCGCAAGACCAGCGAGGTCGAGCTGCTGGTCTCCTCGGAGGCCGAGGAGCGCTTCCGGAGGGGGGAGTCCTTCGCCACCGGTAGCACCGTCCAGCTGAGCGCCCAGGACCTCGCGGAGGTAGCCCGGCGGACCGCGTCGGTGGCGCTCGGAGCCTCTGATGACGGGCCGATGAAGAAGGACCTCCTTCCCCCCAGGTCCCATCGGGCACCAGGCGAGGCCGCCGAGAGCCCCAAGTCCGACGAGGAGCAGGTGGGCGGTCCTTCGGGGGGCCTCGCCGAGGACGCCGATGAGGAGGGCTCCTTGCGAGAGGATAGCGAAGACCCGGGCCGCAGGAGGTCGGAGCGCGTCACCACCGGCTCGTTCGAACCCGTGCAGCCAATCGAGATCGAGCTCGGAGAGGACGAGGTCCACCGTGTTCAGATCGACGGGCTGGACCGTCTCTTGGACGCCGCTTTTGGCGCGGGCGCCACGTCGGTGCTCCTCCGGGATCGGCGTATGCCTGCCATGGGGTTCGCCGACGAGCTCGAGCCGTTGCCCGGCGCCAGGATCGAGGATGGGAACCTCGTGCAGAAGCTCCTCGACCTCGCTGCTAGCCCTAGCCACGTGGGTCTATTGGACATAGAGGGCTTCTGCCGCTTTGTATACAAGCCGGGCGGAGGTAAAGGCCTGGTGCGTTGCACCCTGGTGCGGGACGGCGGATCGGTGGCCGCCTGGCTGCGCCGCATCGGGGACGAGCACCTGCCGGTGCAGGCTTCCCGCTGGCTCCCCGCTTCGGTCAGGAACGCCCTTCCAGAGAGCGGCCTGGTGCTCGTCGCGGGCGCGGGGGGCCATGGCAAGACCACCACTGCCTCCGCCCTGGCGGCCCTTTGTCAGCAGGCCTCCATCCAGACGCTGTTGGTGGCGGACCCCTTGGAGCGCCGGCTCCCGGCCGACTCGGTGGGCGTCCTGCAGCGTCAGATCCCCGAGGACGTTCCGAGCGCCGGCCGCGCCCTTGGCGACGCCCTGCGCCTGGAGGCGAAGCTCGTCCTCGTGGACATCCCCAGGCCCGAGGCCCATGTCTTGGAGCTGCTGACCCTTGCGGCGCAGGGGCGGCTCGTGATCAGCACCTGGGTAGCTCCGGACAGCGTGGCCGCGGTGGAGGCCCTGCTGGACGCCTTGCCTCCCTCCATGCCGCCAGTCGAGCGCTCCCGCAGGGCCCGGGCCCTGCGCTCGGTGGTCACGGTCAAGCTCGTCCGGGGCAGGGATCGAGGGGTCCAGCCGATCTTCGAGGTCCTGCCGGTCAGCCCTCTCTTCCTGGAGGCCATGGCCCATGGAAGGATCGGCTCCCATGCGCAGGGCCGTGATCTCGTGGCCCTCGGCTTCGAGGCATCCCTGGCGTCCCTCAGGTCGAGGGGATTGATTTAGGGCACATCGAGCAGCGGAAGGAGGGCCGGCGGGAGCAACGTCGCGGGGCCGACGAAGGGGGGCCTCGGCTACCTTCCCTTCCAGGCGCTGTAGCGCTTGGCCTGGCCTATGCCCACCGCGCAGAAGATCCCTCCAAGCAGGCTGAGGGCGCCGAAGAAGCCGAAGACGCCAGCGACTTCCGGCGCGTCCACGATGGGGTAGATGGCGAAGGCCACCAGGCCGAAGTCCAAGATGGTGGTGGCGAGGGCAGCCCAGGGCTTGGAGGCGAACCCGATCGCCGCCGTGGCGATGGAGAGAACTGCGGCGATGGCTGCCGCTGCAATGGCCAGTACGCCGAGGCTGCCGGAGCCCGCGAGGGCCCCGGCGCCTCCGGTGGCGGCTGCGCCGATCACCAGGCCGGCGCCGAGTATGCCCGCCCAGATGAGAGAGGCGATAATCGTGATGACGCCTCCCGCGATGAGCAGCCCGCGAGAGGGCGAGCGCTCGCCCAGTTGCTGCCGCGTGTAGTAGGGAGACGGAGCCTCACTGTACCCAGCGGTCTGCGCGGCCGCGGCGTAGCCCGCGTTCTGCGCCAGGTACGGGTTCACCGCGCTCTGTCCCGGCGCCGCCTGTGGTGGGGCGGCAGGGCCCACGGCGGGAACCGGCACCACGCGCTGGCACTGGTTGCAGACCACGGTCTTGCCGGCGAACTCGTCCACGATGGACATGACGTTTCCGCACGAGCAGTTCACCATGATGGGCATTGGGCGTATCTCCTGGCGAGGGGGTTGGGCGGCTCGGTCCTCGCTTGCTGGGGCACAGATTACCCGAGGGTTTTGGCAGGAGGCAAGGGCGTTTCCCCTTTTGACACGTTGTGTTATCTTTCGCCGGCCGAGCCGGGATGCACTCGCAGCCCGAGCGGGCTCGCCAGACTCAGGAGAGGGAGACAGATGTCTGAGCCAAGAGTTATCAAGCGCTACTCGAACCGCAAGCTCTACGACACGCAGCACAGCTGCTATGTGACGCTAGAGCAGATCTCCGAGATGATCCGCCGGGGCGAGGACGTTCGAATCCTGGACAACAACACCAAGGAAGATCTCACCTCCGTGACCCTGACCCAGATCATCTTCGAGGAGGAGAAGAAGCGCCGTCTCCTTCCCCTCGCCGGGCTTCAGTCGATCATCCAGACGAGCGGTCAGTCCATCGAGGCCTTCGTGAACCAGATCCGGGATGAGGTGGACCAGCGAGTGGTTAAGGTGTTCCGCCGGGCTGACGAGGGGAGCGGAGACGTGGAGCCGCAAACGGGCGGAGAAACTTCGGCGGATCCAGGGGACTTCCCCAAAACCATGGCCGCCTTCCGCGAGTTCTTGAAGAAGTCCGAGAAGCGCCTGGACGAGTGGCAGAACCAGGTGGATCTCCAGGTGCGGAAGGTCATGGACGGCATCCACCCACTTCCGAGGATGCAGAAGGACCTCCAGGTCGCCCTCGAGCGCATCTCCTCGCTGGAGGAGCGCATCCGCAGGCTCGAAAACAAGGGATAGAGACTCGAGGGCTCGGCGTCGGGGGGAGCTAGTAGTCCCAGCCAATCGAGACCGAGTAGGTCTGCTGGAGCTTGGCGCGGTCCTTGATGGTGAGGCCGCTGAAGGCGAGCGAGTCTGCGCTGTTGCCTTGCAGGGCCCAGGCCGCCTCCATGGTGAGCACGAAGCGGTACACGATCATCCGGAGGCCGAGGAACACGCGGTGTCTCAGGATGGCGTCCTGGTCATCGAAGACGTAGTTCCTGCCGCAGTCTGCATCGGTGCAGAACTGGCCTGGAGGAATCGGGATGGTGTGGGAGCAGCTCGGGTCCACGCTGCACTGCAGGGAGTCCGTTCCGGGCGTGGTGTCGATCACCTGGGAATCGGCGATGACCCAGAGCACGTTGTAACCGAGGTAGGGAGTGAAGTTGATCACCCCTCCGACGCCGAAGGACTTGGAGATAGACAAATCGAATGACAGGACGGTCAGATCCACCTGGTCGGTGCCCACCACCCGCTGTCCCGAGAAGCGCGCGGCGATGGCGGGCGTGGGCCAATGCAAGAAGCCTTCGTGCAGGGCCAGCTTTGCGAAGACGTTCAGCACGAACATGTGGCTGTCCACCAGGTGGGTGAAGCCTGCGCCCAGCTCGAAGGATGGGATGGGTAGCCAGATGCCCTTTCGCACCTCCAGGCTCAAGGTGTTGAGGATTGGGTCCGGCGCCACGTTCAGGCCGTTCACCCAGTAGTCGGCCTTGTTGTCGATGGTGGTGGCCGCGTACTTGGCGCTGAAGGCGAAGCCTCCGTAACCCGTCGTTTCGGCGGGGGCGTGGAACTGAGGCGCCAGGGCCATCCCGAGCTGCGACATCAGGCTCCTGAAGGCGTTGTTCCTGGCCTGGTTGTCGTACCCCGGCGTGTTGTAGAGGCGGGATAGGTTCAGGTCGTTGTTGTTGTCCCCG
>JAVEWA010000220.1:3532-10060 GCA_034004785.1 Polyangia bacterium | reverse complement strand
CGATACCTCGCCACGGTGCTCATCGCGGCCCTGGCCCTGGGCTTGTCCGGGTGGAATCTCTGGGGCCACAAGCCCTCGAGAAAGCCGAAGGACTTCGAAATGGTGAAGAACCGCGCCGTGCAGGGCTTTACCCCAGCCAAGGCCAAGAAGGTCACCCTGACCCGCCTCGGGCGCTCCACCACCTTCGAAAAGAAGGCGGGCAAGTGGCACATGGTCAAGCCGATCTCGTTCCCGGCGGATCACGATGCGGTGGAGAACCTCCTCACCGAGATCCAGATGCTGGATCGGGACAAGACCCTGCCCGGGCCCCGCACCAAGGCCGAGTACGGGTTCGGGGATGGAGCTCTGTCCATCTCCGTCGAGGGCGCCACGGCCTCTCCCCTCACCTTGACCGTGGGCGGTCCGGACGTGACCGGCGCCAAGGTGTACCTGGCCATCGACCAGCAGGCCAAGGTTCAAGTAGTGAACAGGCACTTCCGGGAGACCCTGGACAAGGATCCGGGCGAACTCAGAGACACCACCGCGCTCCCTTTCAAGTCAACGGACGTCGCCTCGGTGCGGCTCACCAACGAGGACGGACAGACAGTGCGCCTCGCCATGGCGAACAAGGCCTGGACTCTCAAGGTCGGGGACGAAACCCACGGTCAGCGCGCCAACTCGAAGGGCGTCGAGGATCTCATTCGGAGGTTGCGGGATCTCAGAGCCACCATGTTCCTCGACGACGGAGAGGCGGCCCTGTCCAAGCACGGCTTGGACAAACCGGATAGGACCGTAGTAGTGGAAGATGGCAAGGCCCACGAGCTCTACCTGGGGGGCCCCTGCCCCAAACGCAGGGACGAGCGGCTGGCGGGGCGCCGTGGCCCCCACCCCGCGGTTTTCTGCCTGAGGGTGAAGGAGCTCCAGGAGCTGCTCCAGAGAACCGATGATCTGCGAGACGCCCGCGTGGTGGGCTCGGATGAGGCCGATGTCACGGGCATCCGCATCGCGGCCGGAGGCAAGACCCTCTCGCTGAAGAAGAAAGGCCTCGAATGGGAGCTGGACGAGCCGAAGGGCGCCGAGCTGCCCAAGCCGGCCTTCGATCAAGTCGAGGCCTTCCTCAAGGACCTCCGGTCACAGACGGTCCTCACCTTCCTGCCCCCGGCGGTGGACGAGGCCACTAAGGCGAAGCACGGGCTCGCCGCGCCCAGAGCCGTGTTGACCCTGGAGACCGAGTCTGGCAGGAAGGAAATCCTGACGGTCGGCGCCGAATCCGAGGACAAGAACTTCTTCGCCCTCCGCTCCGGCGAAGAGCTGGTGGTCGTGATCCCTCGAAACGCGGGGCTCGCCCTCACCCCGTCCATGCTCCCCTTCAGGAGCCGCACGGTCCTTGCCTTCGCGAAGGAGCCGAGCGAGGCCGTCGAGCTCACCGCCAGCACAGGCGCCCTAACCGAGCAGGCGAGCTACGAGGGAGGGCTCTGGCAGCTCAAGAAACCCCTTGCAGGTCGCGCCGACGCCGACGCCATGGACGCTCTCCTGTCCGTGCTGTCGCAGCTCACAGTGGTTCGATTCCTGTCGGAGACGCCACAGCCCGAGCATGGCCTCGCCGCGCCCACCCGCACCATCGGGCTCAAGCTGGAGCGCGAGGATCTCTCCAAGCCCGACAAACCCGAGAAGAAGCTCGAGACCCACACCCTGCTGATCGGCGCCGACGCCGCCGGAGGGGGGTGTCACGGCCAGCTCTCGGGCAAGGCGAACCCCGTCTTTCTGCTCAAGGCCGACCAATGCCGCGATCTGAGGGCCCTCCTGGCCACGCGCAGGGTGGCCGACATCCGCACCGCCAAGGTGAGCGAGATCAAGCTCACCCGGGACGGCGGCGTGGAGCAGCTCGAGCGGCGCGGCCTAGCCTGGGGCCGCAAAGGCGGGCCCCGCGTGGACTCGGCGGCCGTCGAGGGGCTTCTCACCTCCCTTGCCTCCATGCGGGCTTCGAGAGTCGTGGCCTATGGCGCTCCCGCGCCGCAGCACGGCCTGGGGCAACCTCAGATCGCGGTGGAGCTCTCCTTCCAATCCAAGGAGGCTAAACCAATGACTTTGCTCGTGGGAGCCGCCCTCAAGGAAGGGAACACCGTGGTGGGACACTTCGCCCGCGTCAGCGACCGCGATCTCGTCTACCTCCTCGCTCCGGCGGACGTCGAGACCATCCGCAAGACGAAGCTCTGACCTCCCCCTCGGTGCTGTCTAGTCTGGCTTCGACGCCGCCTGGGCAGGGGTCACACTCCGAGGAACAGCCGATTCCCGAAGTTCCTCTCGAGGTTGGATTCGAAGATCTTCCTGGCCGAAGACTCGATGTCGTAGCCGGCCCTCAAGTACTCGAAGGTCTGGGTCTCGGTGTCGAACACGGTGAAGCTGGCGCGGTTGTCGTAGTCCCGAGGCTGCCCCACCGACCCGACGCCGATGATGTACTTGTGGTCGCTCCTCACCTGGAACTTCGTGGCCACGACCGCGTGCACCTCGGTGCGGGAAAGCGCAAAGGCCTTGCAGAGGTGGGAGTGCCCGATGAAGGTTATCTCGGCGAGCTTGTCCCAGTAGGGCAGACAGCCCTGCGCCTGCTCGATGGAGAAGATGTAGTCGAACTCCTCTAGGTTGAGCGGCGAGCCGTGGCAGTAGTGACGGTTATCTTCCTTGTGATCGTAGGGCAGGCTCGAGAGCCACTTGTTGTTAACCTCCTCGAGCACCGAGGAGTGGAGATCCAGGGCGTGGCGGCAGGCCTCGTAGTAGAAAGCGTAGTCCATGCGCCCGACCACGGCGGCGTCGTGATTCCCGAGCACCGCCTTGCTCACGGCCTGCCGGACGATGTGGCAGCAATCGTTGGGGCTGGCCCCATAGCCCACCGTGTCTCCCAAGCATATGAGCTCATCGACGCCTACCTCCTCGTACTTGGCCATGACGGCGCGAAGCGCCTCGAGGTTGGCATGGACGTCGCTGAAGATGCCTATTCTCATGAGCGTCTGCCGTAGCCTGGGAAGCCAGCGCCGGAAGCTGAAGGCCGCATCCGAGGCGCCGTGAGCCATCGCACAGGACAAACCGTACTCGAAGCCAGAGACCCTGACAAGCGCCTGCAGCGACCTCCGCCAGGGTCTGTCCCTCCTGGGCCACGCCGCAAGTCAGACCACCCTGGAGAGCGCCGAGGGTGAGCACTCTCACAACAGGATGTGAGTATAGTGACGTTTTGAAAAAGGGGAAAAAAAACAGGGCCGCCTCTTCCAAAATGATTCATCGGTCCATGCCGACGGGCGAACATGTCCCTTGGTGCCGAAGCTGGTCCCCCTAGGACAGCTCGTCTCCTTCTTCAACGATATCGTCAGCCTCTATTATGTCGTCTTCTCCGAGATCCCTGTCTTGAGGCCCAAGGAGCGCGAGCAGGCGCCTGGTGAAGAGCGCCTGCGGCTGATGCCTGGGCAAGGGTTCGTCATACTCCCTCTGCTCACGGAGCTCGGCTGCCTTGCGGAGTGCCTCCACTGCCAGCATGGCTGCCTCCTCGTCCCTGCTCCCCGACAGGTCCATGAGGAGCTCCCGGCATCCATCGCGGAGGGACACCTCCGCAAGGGCCAGCGCGAGCCGCTCACGCTGCCCTGCGCTGGAGTGTCTGATCCTGCTGGCCAGTGACATCATCGAAGGCCTGCCGAAGTCCCCGAGCGCCAAGGCCACGCTCCGCCAGTTGTCCGTCGGCTCGTCCAGCAGGAGATCGATCAGCCCGTCAATGCCCTCCGAGGCCCCCAGCGCGCCGAGCGCCAGCGCGCTGACGGTCCTGGTTTGACTGCTCGAGGAGCGCAGCAGCTCGATGAAACGGGGGGCAACCTCGAGGCCCAAACCAACCAGCGAGGGCGCCAACCGGAGCATCTCGGTGGTTTCCAAGGCGCCGAGGAGCCCGAACAGCTCGGGCAAGGCCCGCCTCTCACCCCGGCGGCCCAGCTCGAGGGCCGCGCTCAACCGGACCTCTGCGTCACCCAACATGGCCATCAGCTCCTGCGGGGACATCTCTTCGAGATCCCCCATCGAGAATGAGCGCCCTCGAGAGGCAGCCGAAAGGCTGGCCTCTCCTGTTGGAGACACGGCGTCGCCTTCGCCTCCATCGGCAGGCTTCCTCCGCGTCTCGCCCCCCTCCTCGTCTTCCACGCCTTGCTCCAAGGGGTCCCCAAGGAGATCGTCCGCCTCCACCAGGTCCGCCTCTTCCAGACGCTCGAGCTGGTCCGTATAGACGTGTCCCTCGGGCGCATCAGCGGCTGTCCCCCTTTCCTCGGCCGAAGCGTTGGCATGGGCCTCCTTGGCAAGCTGCTCCCAACGTGGCTCGACCGCCACGCCGAGCGCCTCTGCCTCCTCGAACATCGCCTGCCAGTTCTCATGGGCCCTCCCGGCCTCCAAGCCTCCCTTTAGCTCTCCCGAGCAGACTCGCTCGAAGCCCGAGAGGCAGGCCCTGAGGAGATCCCGCTTGGACGTGGCGTAGCCTGCCTCCAGCGCAATACGGCGCAGATCCGCGTCCATCCAGATCCCATACTCGATGGCCGCCCGCAGCGCCTTGAGCCTGAGAGAGCGCCAGGAGGATGCGGGGAAAGAGCGCCTCAGGAGCAGCTCGTCCTCCTTGTCGGAAACCGACCACCGGGCCACGTCCGAAACGGCCCGGTCCACCTGCACCGCGCTGGAGAGCTGCTGAAAGGCCCCTGGATCGAGCTCCAGCTCGCCAAGCTCGACGCGGTGGTATCCCGGCTCCTCGAAGGCCTCCCAGGCCTCAACTGGATCCAACAGATCCGAGGAGATTTTTGTCAGCCAGAGTTGAGCGCGCTCCCGGATCACCCGCACGTTCTCCTCGAGGGGGTAGTGCAGCTCCTGGGAAGTCACTGGTTCGAGCAGGTCGTCGTAGATCTCGAGGGCGAAGCGGAAATCCATCGCCAGGCGATCCAGCAGCGCGAGAGCCCGGTTGTCGCGCACATCCAGCGGCCAGTGGATCGACCGCGGAGAGTGGTCCTCTCCCGAGGCCACCACGGCGATGGTGATCCATGCGAAGGAGTCGAATAGGTGGAGCTGTATCAGGCCCATGGGCTCGAGACCCACGAAGGCCTCGGCCTCCGCCGCCGGCAGACAGACCGCGAGGTGGACGCCCTGTTCGGTCATGTACCACCTGGGACCACGCTTCTCGTCGTCGTACCAGGCCTCCAGCTCCTCGGGAAGGGGAGGCACCTCTGGAGACAGCTCCTCCTCCGAGGCCCCCTCGGGCTCCGGTGAGGCCAGGGAGTCCCCCTGCACCTCCTGGCCGGAGGAGAGCTTGCTCGCCTCCTCGGCCACTGCCTGGAGCAGGTCCGCGTCCAAAGGCGTCGCCACCGTCTCCTGGGAGCGGGCGAGGCGAGCACCCTCCATCCCCGAGACGAACGCCCTGGAAGTCCCAGTGTCCGATCCATCCACCTCTGCCCAAGGGTCCTTCAGATCGGGCCCGGTCACGCCGAAGGCGGAAGGCGTCTCCAAGTCCTCCTCCCCGGAATCGATGAGAGCCTGCTCGTCCTTGTCCAGCTCGGGGACGCGCTCGGCTTCCTCATCGAGACCCAGCGCCCCGGTCGGATCCGCGGGCGGCTCCTCTTGCGGCGCCTCGCCCAGGTCGAGCGGCGCGGTTGCCATCCCATCTCCCCGACCAGCCTCTCCCTCTGGGTCGCCTACGACGAAGGACGGCCCAAGACGTGCCTGCAGCTCTCTCTGCGCCTTTCGCAGCTCCTCGTCTGGTGACCAGGCGGCCTCGTCTTCCTCTCGCTTGGCGGGGGCGCGGCTCTGCAGGAGGTCGCCCTCATCCGATGTCTCCTCGGACTGACGGGCCGCCAGCTCCAGGGACTCGCGATGGGCCACCCGCGTGATGCTCTCCGTGTCGCCTGGGGCCGGCAAGGGCTGGCGCTTGAGATGCGCCTCCCTGACGTCGAGCTCCGCCTGGCGTTCATTCACCAGCCGCTCGACCTCTCGCAGCTCGGCCTCCCGGCGGCTCATGTCCGCCTCCCGGCGCCGCATCTCCGCCTGGAACGCCGTGTTGACGTCGTCGTCCAGGAGCTGCCGCTGCTTCAGGTCGACCGCGAGCCTCTGTTGCTCAGCCTCGATGCGAGCCTGCCACTCGGCCAGCCGGGCCTCGCGCGTGACGATCTCCTCCTCCCGGCTTGCGAGGTTGGCCTCCTGCGGCTCGGACGAGGCGTCAGGCCTCTGCCCCAGCAGCAATGCGGATAGACCTGCCTCGCCGTAGGCGACGTCGAAATGGACCACGTAGCCTGGTACTGGCAACCCACCGTCTCGCGCGAGGCGTTGGAGCAGGCAGGCTCTCTCCTCGAGCTCCCGGCTCCGATACGCCTCGGGGAGGACGAGCGCGAAGACTCGCCGTTCCTCGTCGTGGAAGACAACCGGCACGAAGACCTGCTGGAGCTCTTCAAAGCCCGAAGGCTGGACCCAGTTCAGGTCTCCCGTGAGCAGGCGCTCCTTCAGGGCGGGATCGCTGGTGGCGTTCACCTGGGTGTGTACCCTCACCGC
>JAVEWA010000220.1:0-3522 GCA_034004785.1 Polyangia bacterium | reverse complement strand
ACCGCGGTGATCTCTCCCGATGGCAGAGACCACTGGACTGTCTCCAGCTTTGTCTTGCCGAGGCTTCCCTGGTAGGGGGGGTCCGTTCTGGAGTTTGGGGCACGCAATGGAAGAGGCTTGTGTGAATCTCTGCTCATGAGGAACCCGCTTGCATGTCGAGCCTTTTTCCTTCAGATTATCCGGAGATAGCACAGTTCCATGTCACAGTAAACACTGGAGCTTACCCCTGGGTCCGCCCAGGATCGCCTCGCGGAGGAACCGCATGAGCTCAGGAAAAGACGCCCTAGCCCCACCTCCCAGGGCAGTTCTGGAGCTGGCCGAGGAAGCCAGGGCCTACGTGAGACGCGCCCTGTCCCTGGAGCTGGACGGCACAGACGCCACTCTGCCCATCCTGGACCACTACCTCGGACAGGTTCCCGGGGAGCGGCCAGAGATCGCCTCCTTGGTGGGCGCGGCCGCTGGCTGCTATTTTGGAGAGCTGCTGCGAGCACGCTTCGGAGGCCGCTGGCTCCAGGAGGGCGCCGAGCCATCCGCCTGGCGCATCGAGCTGGGGGATGGTTCAGTCTCACTGCAACCCTGGGCAATGGCCCAGAGAGCGATCACGCGCAGCCCTGATGGGCCCGGCGACGACACCCTGCTCGTGCCCCCTCACCTCCGCCAGGCCCTTGGTGAGGCCCTGGCGCGCCTGGCTCCGCTCAGTCAGGACACCTACTACTCCCTCGCCGGGCGCTTCGACAGCCTCGAAACCATCGTCGATGTGCTGGCCGCAATCAGCCGCGCCCTTGGGGACGACACCGGGCCGGGCTCGGCCCCGGTCCCAGGCGATTGAGCACATTCTACTCGGGCTCACCCGAGCCCCGCTAGGTAGTCGGCCTAGCGCAGCTTCAGGTCCCCACGGTGGGTTCGCAGATTCACCCTGCCGCTCCCCTTCCCCACGATCCCACGCCCCGCGCCACCACCTCCGAGCCCCGAGGGTTCCAGGCCCGGAGCGCTCAGTATCCCCTTTGCGGCCCGGACCTCGAACTGAAAGCCCTGCGGCGCCTCCAGGTGCACGTCGATGTTCCCTTGCAGCGCGCTGGCCTCTACGATCCCTCCCAGGCCAATCACCGCCCGCAGGGTCACTCCACCACGTGCTGTGCTGAGCCTGATCAGGTTCGACTCGATGCCTCTGGCCACGATGGCGCCCTTGACCAGCCGCGCGACCACGCGCTCGCCACGGACGCCCCGAAGCTGCAGGTCTCCGTCCAGGCCGTCCACGTCCACCACGCCGCGCAGAGTCGAGAGGAACTGCGGCCCCTGATCACTGCGCGTATGGAGCCCCCCCGCCAGGTTGCGGGCGAAGATTCTCCCATGCCTGGAGTGGAGCGTCACCGCACCGTCTAGATCCGCCGCGTCGATGTCACCGCGCAGGGTCTTGGCCTCGAGCCTGACTCCACGGGGCAAATAGACCGTGAGCTCGAGCTCTGCGTCCTTCGGACAAACCGCGCTCCCGTACTCCTGGGTCGCGCCCGAGCTCAGCCCGAAGGCAACCTTGAAGACCTTCATGAGCTCCTCGTTGACGCGCCCGATCTCGGCCCTGACCTCGGCGCTCCAGGGCTTGGACGTACCGAGGAGCCGCGAGAGCTCCTGCCTGAGGTGCATACTGCGGTCTTGGAGCTTCCTCCCCAGGGGCAGCGCGCCTGGCATCAGGGCCCGGGTCTCTATGATCAGCTTCCCCTCCCGGAGCTCGCCGTGCACCCTCAGCCGCCTGGCGGTGTCCTCGTCGGGCCCCCTCTTGGCCGCCTTCATCAGCACCGTCTGCCGGGACCAGCCCCTCACCGTCAAGGCGCCGAGAGGATGCTCCACCACCACCATCTTCACCCCTGGTGCCTGCACCTCGAGGGTCTTGTGCAGGGTAACGCGAGCCCAAGCCGGCGTGGAAGCCGCCAGGAAGAAGATGCCCAGGGACGCATGCAGCAGCAGCCCCCGGCCCATGACGAGGCAATGCATGTCTCGAGGATGGCTCTGGGAGCCTCCGAGGCTCCGGTGATCAGATCGCATCGTCGGACCTCGACGCCAGCACCTCTCGGAGGTAGTCGAGCTGCGCGCGGTAGGAGGCGAACAACACCTCCCGCAAAGCAGCGTCCTGAGGGACTCTGGTGGCCAGCTCACGGCTCTCCTGCACTGCTTGGTCCAGAATCTTGATATCCGCTTCGAACGCTCTCTGACGCCTGGCGGGCCAGCCAGGCTTCTCCTCGGCCACCAGAGCCTCGAGCAGAACGAGGGCGTTCCTGTAGTGATGCTCCGCCTTGCCGAGCTCCGCCTCTGCAGAGGCCCTGAGAGACGGAGGCCGGCCTAGAGGCGGCTCCATGGGGACGGTCACCCGGGACGCAAGCAGCAGCCCAGCCGCCAGGGCGGCTCCGCACAGCCCTCCCACGAGGCCCGTGCCCAGCCAGAAGCTCCGGCGCCGGCGCCGCTCCACCGCCCCGGCCACCATCGCGAAGAGCTCGGGCGGCGGCTCCAGGGCGCCAAGGCTCCTGAGACCGTCCCTCGTGGTCCGCAGCTCTCGCAGCTCTCCCTGGCACCGGGGGCAGGCCTCGACATGCCGGTTCAGAGAGGACATCTCGAGGGAATCGACGTCGCCATCGAGCAGGGCGGACAACCGCTCCACGTCCGGGCAGGGCTCAGGGAGGCGAGCCTCTGCTAGATTCCCCTTCACTCCCTCACCTCTCCTCCAGTCAGTAGCTGCCTCATTCGCGCCCTGGCCTTGTGGAGCTGCGACTTGGAGGTTCCCCGGTGCCACCCCATGACCTCGCCTATCTCATCGTGGGAGAGGCCCTCCACGTCATGAAGGATCAAGACCGCCCGGTAGCCCGGCGGCAAGAGGCCCAAGGCCCGCTCGAGGGAGATCCGATCCAGGGCGCCCCCGCTGACCGGCCCCTCCCAGGGCACGTCCTCGAGGGGTGCGTCCAGCCCCAGGCGTTCCCTCCGGCGCCGCCGGCGGGAGAGCATGGACAGGGATGCGTTCACTGCCAGACGGTAGATCCAGGTGCCAACCCCGCTCTCTCCGCGGAACCCACTTATTCCCCTGAATATCTTGATGAATACTTCTTGGACCCCTTCCTCTGCATCCTGGGGTCCCAGCATCCGGCAGACCACCCGGTACACCCGCCCGGCGTAGAGCTGGTAGAGGCGGCCGAGGGCCACAGGATCGCCTACCTGGCATGCCTGCACGAGCTCGAGCTCGCCCGAAAGCCCAGGAGCGATGGGCTGCGCTAGCGTCATTTCCCTGTTTGAGCCGCTCAGGACACACCTCCAAGCCATCTGGAGAGCGGAAGCCTAGACATCGAGGCTTTCGCGCTCCCCATCGCGTGGCTGCCCGGTTCACCGCGCCGGGCGGGGTTCCCCCAGCCAAGGCCTGGGGCTGTTTGCTATTGACCCGGAAGGAGCGGCGAGGGTTGCCAACGAGGCTTCCAGAAGAACTTCCTGGCGTTGGCTATGGTCGCCTCCACCGAGGGGACGGTCAAGCCGAGCCGCGGCGCC
>JAVEWA010000219.1:0-10099 GCA_034004785.1 Polyangia bacterium | reverse complement strand
GCCCAAGACCGCTCTCGAGGGGCGCTTCGCCTTCGAGAGGTGGCGGGCCCGGGCCCTGGTGGTGGCTGGGGCTCACCGCTGCGCCTCCTCGGAGGCCTCGGGCTGTCCGGGGAGGACGAAGGTCTGCGGCGGCGGCCCCCGCGCCTTCCCGAGGTCCGACGCGGGCCACGCCCAGGACAGCCAGTTCCAGGCGGCCCACGAGGCCCTCGCGGGCCTCTTTTCGGACCTCGTGGTGGTCAGCCTGCACGGAATGGCCGAGGATGGGATCAGCCTCTCGGACGGGTCGAGCGGGCCAGTGGAAGCAAATTCGCTGCTCGGCCGCGCCGCCCGGGCCCTCGCCGCCGCCTTCCCGGGGGAGCGGGTCACGGCCTGTCAAGCTGGCGCGGGAGTGCCCCTGGCCGAGCGGCTCTGCGGCCGCACCAACCTCCAGGGCCGGCTCGTGAACGGGGCGAGGCCGCCCTGCGGTCCCATCCCGATCACCACCCGCGGGCGCTTTCTCCACATCGAGCAGTCCATGGCCGTCCGCGCGGGGCCCGCGCGCCTGGTGGAGGCCCTCACGGACGCGCTGCCCGGTCGCCAAGAGGAGCCGAGGCCTGCTCCAGCGGAATGAGCGTCCTCGCGGGGATCGACTCGGTGGGGGTCTCCACGAGGAGCTCGCCTTCCCCGCTGGCGAGGGGACTTATGACGAAACGCCTCGGCGTGAGCCCGGACATGCCCGTGACCACGATCTGATCGTCCTCGATGACGATGTCCTGGGGGTTGAAGCCCAGCATGGCGGCGTTGATCTCCGAGACCGAGCCGTCCGGCCTCATCAGGTAGGCCACGAAGGGCAGGGCGCTGTTATTCCTGGTGGAGTAGTTCACGGCGTAGCCGTTCATGACCACCGACAGGTCCGCCGCCATGGCGCTGGTGTTGTCGTTCTGGTAAGCCGGCGCGAGGATCGGTCGGGGATCCCTGACGTCCACGCTGAACCAGAGGTTCGTGCCCGTGGAGGCCGCCTCCCGGATGAACAGGTAGTCTCCGATCGAGGCCATGAAGAACCACTGCTTGTCGCTTCCGAAAGCTCCAGCCTGGGGATGAGGGGTGAGGTCGATGAGGAAGCTCCCGTCCTCCATGGTCTCGGTGTCGAAGAAGGCGAGCGGGAGGAGGGTGGCCTCTGCGGTGGATGCTATCGAGGCGAAGGTGCCGGCCTCGGGCGTCCCAAACCCGTAGAGGATCCTCGGGCCGCTTTCGAAGACCCGGTGCTTGCCGGGCTGCTCGGCCCAGTACATCGGCGCTCCGGCCACGAGACCGCTCAGAGATTGGTGGGAGGCATCGAAGGTGTAGTACTCCAGGGCCGAGATGATGCCATGCGTGGAGTAGAAGTGGATCTCCAGGGGGTAGAACGCCTCCTGGTCACCCGCCACGATCCGGGTGAACTGCCCGTTTCCAGGGTCGTCGTTCAGCCAGAAGGGCTCGAACAGGGCGTAAGGGGTCACGTGGACCTCCCCGCGGGGCCAGTACTTGTCCCCCGCGCAGAAGCTCTCGTAGATGCAGACCACCTGGGTTGCGTCGTCCTGGGTGGTCAGGGTCTCTTCGATTGGGCATTCCTCACCGCTGACAGGGACATAGGGGCGGAACTGGGCTTCATCGCCAGCTTTCTCCGGACCGAAGCAGAAATGGGCGTCCCAGTAGTCGTAGGCGTAGCAGTAGGGCACGATGGAGTCGCTCGTGGTGTCGATGGCGTAGTAAAGGACGTGGCAGAGGTCGGTAGTCTGGTCGGAAAGGAGCAGCTTGACTGGCTTCGCCAGCGTGACCAGGAGCGCGCCCTCGCTTCTCTGGACCCGCGTCACCTGGTTCCAGGAGGGCAGGGAGGGCAGCACCGAGAACACCTCGCCGTCGTGATCCACTGCCACCAGGTCCCCCGCCACCCAAGGCCGGGTTGTGCACTCCACCCGGCCCGTGGCCAGCTTGTCCGGATCGATGTCCTGGCAGTAGGAGAGGGGGTCCGGGTTGTCGCAGGCGTTGACGTAGGCCCCCTGGCCGTCCACCTCGGTGAGCTCCTCCACGGTGAGGTCCTCGCAGAGCCGCCTCCCATCCTTCATGACCCCCATGGCCCCGGTCCTCGAGGCCTGCTGACCGCCTGCGCCCGCCACGAGAGCGATGAGCACCGCGTTCTTCAGGTTGGCCCGCATGGCGGTGATTGGGGCGGTGGTGTTCCCCGAGGGGTCGTCATCCTGCTTCTTGCACGAACCGAACACCAGGAAGCAACAACCGAGCAGCGCAAGTCTGGTCACGGCAAATTACTCCTTCGTCTGGTCAGCAGTCATGGCAGGCCCGAGTGAGGGTCGGCGAGAGGCCTGCGTAAGGCCTGCGTAAGGCCTGAATTTACGGCATCCCTTGATAGTTCCAAAGATCATCACGCTCTGGCGGCAGTGTTGTCAAGCACGCCTTTGGTGGCCTACCGTCATCCAAATCAGTTGGAGTCAGGGGCGACAGGTGGGGCTAACCGTCTCTTTGCCTCCCGCCGCCGGCGCCAGAGCCAGGCCTGGCCGAGGAGGGGGAGCCCGAGGGAGAGGAGGAGGGCGAAGGCGAGCATGCCGCGGGCGTGCCCGAGGAGCGGCGCCAGGTTCGGCTCCTCGGCCAGGGCGGGTTCGAAGAGGCAGACGAGGGCGTAGAGGAAGGCCGCGAAGGGCGTGGCGGCGGCGAGGTAGCCCGCGGGCACGAAGGCGCCGAAGGCCGAGGCCAGGATGAGGGCGATGGAGGCCGGCAGGAACCAGCAGAGCCCAGCCAGGACGCCGAGGCCCTTTGCGCCGAAGAGGGCGCAGACCGTCTGGATCTGAAGCAGCAGGCCGGCGAAGAGGAGGAGCAGCCCGAGGTGAGTAATCGCGCCCGGGCTCCAGCGGAGACCCTCGTCGGGCAGGGCGAGCCCGAGGAGCAGGAAGTAACCCGCGGTGGCCATGCCCAGCATGGCGGAAGCGGCCACGAGACCGGGCGCCTCGTCCGCGCCCCAGGGGATCCGGTCCCGCGCTCTGCCCTGGCGACGGGCCCGGCGGAGCCCGCGCAGGTAGGCCTGCCAGGTCGGGGTGATGGCGGCGAGCAGGATGAAGGCAGCGGCTCCGGCCACGGCGAAGAAGAGATACAGGGTCTGGAGCCACTGGCCCTCGGCGGGGAGCTGGAGGTGGCGCCAGAGGCGGAGCTGCTGATCGCCGGTCAGGAACGGCCAGAGGCTCCCTACCATGAGGGTGAGGAGCGCCGGGAAGAAGAGCAGGGCCCCGCGCTTGGAGAAGGGGTGCAGCCCCTGGTCCAGCCACTTGCGTCTGACCACCGAGAAGAGGGCGACGAGGAGGAGCCCCTGCACGAGGAGAGTGTAGGCGAAGGGGGGGATCCGGGCGGCGAAGAACCCGGCGTCGTGCCACAGGAGGGGCTTGCCCATTTCTCGAGCGCCCAGTTCCATCGTGGCCAGCCCGTCGAAGGCGGGGAGCACGGTCAGGTGGCCGAGGAAGGTGAGCCCGAGGGAGCCGAGCTGGGGCAGGAAGATGTAGAGGCCGAGGAGCGCCAGGCGGGTGGCCCAGCTCGCGCGGCGGGGCCTTGAGGCCACCATGCCCACCACCAGGCCGGTCATGTGGTAGAGCCAGGCGGACGTGAGGAGGACCACGTAGAGCTCGAGCACCGAGGAGAGGCCGATCCGCCCGATTATCACCGAGGCCACGGTGAAGGGCAGGGTCGTGCCCACCAGGATGTACTCCCGGGCGGGGAGGCCGAAGAGGTAGCCGAGGATCTTGGCCGTCGGGCCCATGGGAGTCAGGCGGTGGTAGTCGAGGAGCCCTGCCTCGCGCTCCTCTGCGAGGCCGCCGGCGACGCTGCCGCTGCCCCACCAGAGCAGGATCGCGGCCTGGAGCACGAAGAGCGCCTGGAAGGTGCGGCCCGCGGCAGCCTCCGGCGCGGTGAGGCTCCGCTCCGTCAGGGTGAGGAAGACCTCGGCGGACACGAGGGCCGCCACCAGGAAGGTGGCCCCCGACCAGATGAGGGCGGATCTGAGGCGGAGGCGCTGGCGTGCGCAGGACAGGAGGATGGGGTTCCCCCAGATCCTCCAGGCCTCGGGCACGTGGGTACCCGCCGGGCGAGGCTGCCCGGACTTCACGCGAGCTCCTTTGCGCCGATCTTCATGAAGACGTCCTCCACCCCGAGGGTCTCCTCTCCAAAGGCCGTCACCGGGACCTGGCCTCCCACCAGGCGTGCGAGCAGCGCCGCCTTGTCGGCCTCGGCGCCGGCGAAGCCCACCGCCAGGTCCCCGTTCTCGCGCTCCTCCACCCGGGTCACCGAGGCGCTCGCCCCGAGGATCTCCCGCGCTCTCGAGCGGGTCTCCTCCGAGCCGAGCAGGGTGACGACGATCGTACGATCCGCCTGCACCCTGGAGATTATGTCGGCCAGGGTCCCCGAGGCCACGAGGCGGCCTCGCTCCATGATGCCGAGGGAGGTGCAGAAGCCCTCCAGCTCGGTGAGGATGTGGGAGGAGATGAGCACGGTGCGGCCCCGGACCGCGAGGTTCTTGAGCACCTTGCGGAGCTCGATCCGGGCGCGGGGATCCAGGCCGCTGGCAGGCTCGTCGAGCAGGATCACCTCTGGGTCGTGGAGCAGGGTCTTGGCGAGGCCGAGCCGCTGCTTCATGCCGCGGGACAGGGTGCCCGCCAGGTCGTTCACCTTGGAGGTCAGCTCGGCCGTCTCCAGGGCCTCGTCGACCGCCACGTGGCGGAGGTTGGGGGCGATGCCGTAGGCCCCGGCGTAGAGGTGGAGGAACTCCCACACCCTCAGCCCGGGGCTCACCGGCGCCCAGTCGGGCAGGTAGCCGAGGAGCCGGTGCACCTCTCTCGGCCGAGTCGTCACCTCGATCCCGCCAACCGTGACCTCGCCGTAGGTCGGCGCAAGCAGCGTTGCCAGCACCTTGATGGTGGTGGTCTTGCCGGCGCCGTTCGGGCCGATGAGGCCGAAGATCTCCCCGCGCTGGATCTCCAGGCCGAGGTCGTCCACGGCGGTCAGATCCCCGTAGTCCACCCGAAGATCCTTGATCCGGATCATGGGCTCTGGAGCGGCGCGGCTCGCTTGGGGCGGCATGGGCTGGAACCTAGCACGGTTGGGCGCGCTGCTTCCCTATATAGTTGAATCGCGCGGGAGGTAGGACGGGTCCAGGGCGCTCCTACATGACGATGGTGTCGCAGCCCACCACTATGGAGACCTCCGCGCTGGAGGCGGTGTCCATGGCGGCGCAGGCGGCGCCGAGGAGCTCCACCTTGCCATCGTTCGTGTAGTCCCAGCAGCCAGGGCTCTCGGCGCAGTCGTTCGTGGGGGACGAGCGCCTGCCGAGGGTGATCTCCACCCCGTCCAGGGTCACCACCACGTTGACCTTGTTCGGGTTGATGGTGACGCCCGGGCCTGGCTCGGGCAGATCGTAGAGGCAGCCGAGGGTGCTCCCCCTGATCTCCTCGATGGCGTCTGCGATGGCCTGGGTGGAGAAGTTCCCCTGGGTCATGTCGAAGTGGCAGCTCAGCGTGGGGTTGGCACCAGGGGGGGCGAAGGTCGTTCCGTCGCAGGTGGCCGGGGCGTGGTCCGGCGATCCGGCCCAGGCCATGGCCGACAGAGCGTTCCTCATGTAGTAGGGCGGGTAGTTGCAGCCCGAGGAGTCGTAGGTGTCTGCCCCGGGGACGCCCAATATGAAGGTCTCCACAGGGTAGCTCGTGTCCTGGTTGGCCGCCCCGAGGAGGTCGATCAGGTTCTGAGGGTGCTCCCAGTCCTGGCAGCCGTTGCAGTCCATGAAGCCGTTCCGGCTCGACAGCGAGGTGCAGGAGAGGGTCCCGTCGGTGACCACGAGGAGGATGCGGACGCCCTGGCCGGACCAGCCCCGCAGGGCGCCGAGGGCCGCCGTGATGGCGTCGTACATGGGAGAGGCGTCCCCCATGCCGTCGTCCGGGGTGTGGCTCTGGAGCCAGTCGCGGATCAGCTTGCGGACCCCAGTGGGGTCGGTGGACTTGTCGGTGCCCGCGTTCGCGAGATCCACGTCCGGGAAGGGAGGCACCAGGCAGGACACCGGGAGCCCCCAGAGGCAGGAGGGGCCCGTCACCGAGCCGCTCGGCGCGGCGTAGAGGCCGAGGGTGACGCCGTCGAAGGCGTCCCGGTCCAGGGCCTGCACGATGGCCTGGGCCGCGAAGGTCCACTTGTTGGACGACGACATGCTGGAGCTGCGGTCGAGGAGCACCATGAGGGCGGCCGGCGTCTTCTCGGCGACGTAAGTGGCCTCGGCGCAGTTCTGGAGCCCGCCGTCGCCCTGGATCGCCGAGTCATGGTTGTTGCTCGCGTCGTTCTGGGTGCTCGAGTCGGGGATCCACTGGTGCACGTCCAGGTGGGTAGCGGCGTCCTGCTTGTGCCCTGAGACGGAGCCGCAGCCCCATGAGAGCGCCCCGATGGCAGAGCCGAGGATCAGGTGGGAAAACGATTGCCGGTTCCATCTCATGCTGCTCCTCCTTCTCGGGTGTCTCGCCCGAGCCCCAGATCGGCGCGGGTCCTGGTTAGGGGATCCCGGCCGGCCGCTTGGCTTGGCCACATCATACCGGATCGGCGAAGGAACGAAAACGAGCCCGAGCCGGGCAAGGTGAGGGCGCTGCTAGCCAGGTTGCTGAGCTAATCCAATCAAACAAAGTCGAGCTAAGGCAATGGGCGAGTGATTCAGTGGTATCGAGTTCTTCGTCGGAGCGTAGCAGTCTGGGCGCCTCGCCGACCTCTGGGCGGCGACCGGGCGCGGTAAAATCAGCGATGCAGCCTTGTGTGGGCTAGCCGCGCGCGCCGCCCGCCGCCGGCTCTTTAGGGCCACGGCGGGTGGCGCGTGCTGCGTCTCGGCGTAAGGAGGGGCAGCGGTATGTCGCCGGCACCGCCCCTGGCGCCCATCGTCGCTAGAGTCGGAGCAGTTGCCGTAGGCTAGGTGCGACGCCCTTGAGGGGCGGAGCCCCTGTTTTTCGGGTTTCCTCTTGGAGAGGGATCGGGCTGTGTGATAGGATTTCATTGTTATTGGAGGCTCTGCTGGCGAGCAGCCAGGAGCTTTGAGGGGGTCGAGCGGTGGGTTTGCGTCCTTGGGTTTGCGTTTTGTCCGGAAGAGCTTTGCGAGCCCTTCGAGCGGAGCTGGGCGCGAAGGAGCGCCGAATCCACGAGCGGTCGTCCCAGGGGCAAGGGGGCGATGATTCGTGTGTCTGCGAGCTATTGAGACAGACGGTGAGTACGAGGGAGGACATCATGGACACCACGAGAAGCGATGGGGAAAACATATGTAATATCAAGTTGTTGACGGGGGGAGTAGGCTCTAGTGGCCCTGGGGCCCTCAGGGATTCAAGGGAGCGCGGATCGCGACGGTCCCTCTCGCTCACGTCGCTCTCTTTCACGGCTTTTCTGGGCGCAGTTTTTCTTTCTACCTTGACCATGGGACCCTCCAGCCCAAGGGCCGAGAGCCAGTGCGAGCTCGCGACTGATGTTCACACCGTTGCGCTCTGGCACTTCAACGAGGCCGAAGGGCAGATCGCGTACGACAGCTCTGGCAATGGACGACACTTGACCCTCGGCCCAACCGCTAGCCCGGAGCCGCAAGACCCCGCGTGGACCGAGACCCCGTTCGGCCATGGTCTCTACTTCACGAGCGCTGAGGAGGACTACGCGAGCGGGATCGGCCCGAGCACGTTCCCGACGAACCAGCTATCCGTCGAGCTATGGGTGAATCTCATCGGAGGCACTGGTGTGGGCGGTGGCGCCCAGATCTTCACCGCCGGCTTCATCAACTGCTTTGTATACGTCGAGGCGTTCATAGACCGCATCGAGGTGGGCGTTGGAGACGGCCACACCTGGGAGGTCTCGGAAGCCTACCTGGATGCTACCGAGCTCGACGACGGCGCATGGCACTACATCGCGATGACCTACGACGGCAATACGCTGCGCACTTTCCTCGATGGACGCGAGGCGTACGCACAGTACGAGTCTGCCCTGCAGCTCGCTTCGCCCGAGGACTACAAGGTCGGGGGGAGGCCGTACAATGACTTCCTCGAAGGTTCGATGGATGAGATCCGGCTTTCCGACATCGCGAGGACTCCAGAGGAGATCCGGGCCCACTGGTCGAGCGCCCAGGCGTGCCTACCTCCGTCACCGCAGGACACAGACGGCGACGTAATACCGGACGCGCTCGATAACTGCCCTATGCACCCGAATCCAGACCAAACCGACTCGGACGGGGACGGTATTGGGGATGCGTGTGAGCCAATCCTGGGAGCAGGTGGGAATATCGGCATTACCCCCCCAGTGGACTACCCCGACCCATTTGATCCTTCGGTGACGTCATCCCATCTCTCCTTCAACCTGCATGCCCTGGAGCTTCCCGGACTGGCCTCCGGGAAGTTCGACTTCAAGTCGAGGGCGATCTGGAAGCTCACGTCACCCTACACCGCCATGGTGGAGCGGAACCTTGTCGTCGAGCAGAAGATGTCTCAGAGCGGGATCTACCCGATCTCCATGGCCTGGGACGGGACCAGCGATCTGGGTGCGGCCTCGCCGGACGGCAAGTACACCTACGGGGTTCGCGTCGAACTGGTGCGCACCAAGCACAAGGACGGCAAAACGCAGATCCTGGACTCCGTGGAGTCTGGTTTGCGAGATATCGTTATTGCGCGACCGATTCCGGAACCACCAGTTCCAAGCTCAGGTCTTTCTCCACCGATAATCAACGAGCCGTTGTATGACTGTAGCGATTGGGTCGGCTTTTATGGCGCAAGTCGAGATTCCATCGTCGAGATTTTTGTTGGGTTGGATTCTGTAGCAAGGGTATCCGCCCCTTTGGGCTGGGGCGAAGTACAGTTGCCGAAACGCTTGGCCGAAGGAGATATTGTAAGAGCAAAACAGTGGATCGACGCGGTGATCGGCAGCTATCCTAGTCGAGAAGCGGTTACTGTCCAGACACCGCCGTATCCGCTTATTGCTCCACAGTTCCTGGAGACCCTCTACGACTGCCAAGCAGTGGTCGTGGTAGGCGGAGTAATGAATGGAGCGACGGCCCACCTTGCCAGAGACTTCTATGGTAACAGGTTCGACTGGGCGTTCGCGAGTCACAATACCGTTCGAATATTTCACGTTGGAGGAGTTCATGAGGGAGAAATCTATGATGCCATGCAGACATACTGCATCGATCCCACGAGGGCTGGCCCATGGACATGGGAAAAAGAAAAAACAGCGGTAGTTCAGCCTGTGCCGGAAAGTCTTCCGACGCCTGAGATACTTCAGCCACTGATCCACGGCCACGACTATGCGACAGTTCAGAACTTGTTTCCTGGCGCTCAGGTCGATATCTACTCGACCGACGGCAATACCCGAGTCGGCGGCGGTGTTTCAGGTACAACGAGGGGAACGTTTAGGATCGACCCACCGCTTGACATGAACTTCTCCTACTACGCCGCACAGAGACTCTGCGAGATCGAATCTGAACCCAGCCCCGACATTCCCCCGGGTTGGGACATTCCAGCGCCCTATATTCCGGAGCCACTATGCGACGATGCCTACTACGTTGAGGTCTGCGATGTCGTTCCACATGCCACAGTAAATTTGTACTTGAATGATGATGATACTCCCGTCGCTCAGGCTTCGGGAGAAGGATGCATGCTCCTTGCTCTCGGAGGAAACAGGGTGCTAGCACTCATGGATCAAGTAACTGCACGACAATTCACTGCATATGCTCGATCCGCATTGTCTGAAGGGAGGGTCGTACTCGACGATGGGAGTCCGCCATATAATCCAGACTACTGGAACGGCGATTCACATATCCAAGCGAACGGTTGCTATGATTACGCAGTTGATAAGCGGAACGACCTCAATGCAATACCCGGGATAGCTGGTGGATATCTGATACCTTCACCAGGTAGTAACTTTACCTGCGCTGTCTTGCACAATGCTGTTCTGGCCGATGGACTGATTCCTGTTGCAAAAGCAGAACAATGCTACGGATGCTCTCACAAAGTGGCTCTTTTCCTCTCGCCGTGGCTCTACCTTCCTCCAAATAGTCCCTATTATGAAAGAGTTGGCTATCATTTCTACCGGCAGG
>JAVEWA010000218.1:0-10138 GCA_034004785.1 Polyangia bacterium | reverse complement strand
CCCTCGTCGTAGTCCGACTCGGCCTCTTCCTCGTCGGCTGCGGCATCGTCGAGCTCGTCCTCCAGCTCGTCCTCCTCGTCCTCCAGCTCGTCCTCCAGCTCGTCCTGTTCCTCGTCGTCCAGCTCATCCTCCAGCTCATCCTCCAGCTCATCCTCCAGCTCGTCCTCCAGCTCGTCCTCCTCGTCGTCTATGTCGTCCTCGTCGTCTTCATCATCACCATCGTGGTCGTAGTAGTCGTCGTCCCTGGCGTCGGCCTTGGCGAGCTCCCGCTCGATCCTGACCTCCATCAGGCTGTCGCCGACGATGTCGCTCACGCTCTCGCCGCTGTCGCTGTAGTCCGAGTAGTCGCCATAGCCCCGGCCGCCGCTAGCGGCGTACCCGATGGCCGCTCCGGCCGCGACGCCCACCGCGCCAGCCACGAGCACGGTGCCGAGCCCCGGGCCGCGAGGCTGGCTGTACTCCTCGGCGGTCCATGGCTTGTGGTACGCCCTGCCGGAAGCGCTGTAGTCATAGTGGACTCCGCCGAAGCGGCTCTGCACGTCGTTGTCCACCTCGTCGGTGATCTCGGCCAGGATCTTCACCGCCCAGAGGAGCTCGTTGGGATCCAGCCCCCCGGTGAGGAGCGTCTGGTGCACGTACACCATGTCGTGTGCCCAGTAGAAAGTGCCAAAGGAGTACATCCGGTTCAGCTCGTTCAGGTACTGCATGAGGTCGTCGGAGAAGGGCACGTTGGCGGCCACCAGGGCCCATACCTTCACCATGCTGACGCCTTGCTCCCAGTCCACGAGCGTCACGAACACCCGGATGTTCCCGTGATCCACGACGAAGTCGCCATCCCGGTCCACCTTGGTGTTCGGGTAACCCCGGCGCAGGTAGCCCTCGACCATGCCGCGTATCTGCTTGTTCTCGTACGACATCTGCCGACTCTCCTTCTCGGGGCGGGGCCCATCGGGTCCTCCGCCGTGGTTGTCTTTCCTATCCCTTGACTCCGCCGGCCGTCAGGCCGGAAACGAGACTCCTTTGCAGCATGTAGAAGAGCGCCATGACGGGCAGGGAGACCAGGAAGGCCCCGGCCGCGAAGGAGCCCCAGTCTGCGCTCTTGTCGCCCACGTAGTGCTTCAGCATGACCGGCAAGGTCTGCGACAGCTCGTCGTTCAGGAAGGTCTCGGCAAGGATGTACTCGTTCCAGGCCGTCATGAAGGAGAAGAGGGCGGTCACCGCGATGGCGGGCTTGGAGAGCGGCAGCACGATCCGCCAGAACATGCCGAAGCGGGAGCAGCCGTCGATCCAGGCCGCCTCCTCGAGCTCCCGCGGGATGGTGTCGAAGTACCCCTTCAACATGAAGACACAGAAGGGGATGGCCGTGGTGGAGTAAACGAGGACCAGGCCGGCCACTGTGTCGAGCAGCCCGAGCCGATCCAGGATCACGTAAAGGGGGATCATGATGAGGGTGGCGGGGAACATCTGCACCACCAGGAACATGGTCAGCCCGGCCCGCCTGCCCGGGAACCGGAAGCGGCTGAAGGCGTAGGCAGCGGTGCTCGCCAGAAACACGCCCATGATCGTCGTGAGCAGGGCCACCACGAAGGAGTTCCAGAGCTGGCGGCCAAAAAGCCAGCGCCCGGCGAAGTCCCGGGCGGAGAGCACTCGCTCGTAGTGCTCCAGGGTCACGGTGGGGGGGATGGGGTTGAGGCTCAGCTCGAACTCGTTCCCAGGGGTGAGGGACTTGCGAACCACCAGCGCCACGGGAAAAAGAGTGACCCCGGTCACCGCGATGAGCACGGCGTGGATGAGGACTGTCCGGACGCGGCTCCGCTTTCGAATCACGAGCAGCCTCCTGCCACCGGGCCCACGAGCGGCCCGAGCGAGAAGAGCGATGGACATGCGAGCTGGCGCTTCATCAGTCCATGGCTCCCTCCGCGCCCTTGGCGACGCGGTTGGTGATGAGGGTGTAGCCAAGCAAAATCAAGAAGATGAGCGTGGCGTAGGCCGCCGCCAGGCCGTAGCGCTCGTGCCTGATGAAGGCCCATCGGTAGGCCTCCGTGATCAAGATGTCGGTTGACCCGGCGGGCTCGCCGCCGGAGACGAGGTAGATGACGTTGAACTGGTTGAAGGTCCAGACCGAGCCGAGGATCACCGCCGGGAGCAGCGCCGGCTTCAGGAGCGGGAGGGTGATCCGCGTGAACTGGGTGAAGCGGCTCGCCCCGTCCACCTCCGCTGCCTCGTAGAGGTCCCCTGGGATGGACTGCAGCGCCCCGAGGGCCACGACCATCATGAAGGGGAACCCGAGCCAGGTGTTGGTCACCACGTTTGCGGTGAAGGCGCTCCAGAAGTGGGAGAACCAAGAGACACCCTCCACGCCGAAGAGCCCGAGGACCTGGTTCACCGCTCCGAACTGCTGGTGAAACATCCCCTTCCACATGAGGGCCGTGATGTAGTTCGGCACTGCCCAGGGGATGATCAGGAGCACCCGGTAGATCCCCTTTCCGGCGAGGAGGGGGTCCTTCAGGAGGAGCGCCAGGGCGAGGCCTATGGAGACGTGGAGGAGCACGTTCAAGAAGGTCCAGAGCAGGGTCACGCCCAGGGTGAACCAGAAGTTCAATGGATCCGTGATGGAGGTGCCTCCCCCGGAGAGGATCGTCACGAAGTTGTCGAGCCCCACCCATTCGTAGCGGCCGTCGCAGTGGTTGAAGAACCCGAGCCCCAGGCCGATGAGGAACGGGACCATCACCAGGACCAGCATGCCGAGAGCGGCGGGCAGAATGTAGGCGAAGGCGATGCGGTGCTGCCTCGCGGCCGAGGCCGCCCGGTTGCCCAGGCCCAGGAAGCCGAGGAAAGGCAAGGCCAGGCAGACGAGGGTGACCGCCACCCAGGCCATCCCGGGACCTCCCCGCGGCACCCCCTGCGAGAGGCCGGACTGCAAAAGCTGGAAGAAGCCCGTGCCAGGCCCCGCGGTTGGCGCCTCCGCCGCGAAGCCCGCCAGGAGCAGGCCGCAGCCCACTGCCGCCAGGGAGACGCCGCCGGCAGAGGCCAGCCAGCGCCATCTGCCCCCGAGAAAACGCTGGGCCGCGGGAAATCCGAGCCCGACGAGCAGGATGAGCACCAGCCCGAGGGCGGGCACCCCTGGAGGCTGTTCCACCGGCGCCCAGCGGAGCCCCAGCACATAGCTCGTCCCCTTCGACGCGAGGGCCATGCCCACCTCGAGGGTCTCACCTCCGCCCGTGGGACGGCTCCAGGTCCGATCCCGGCCAGACCTGGACTCCACCCGCGTGGCCCAGTCGTAGAGAGCCTTGGCGCGAGGCGGGGTGAGGGCGTCCCTTGCCGCCCTCGGCCTGAGGGGCCCCGGCATGACTTCCGGATCGCTGTGGGCCACTAGGTCCACGGCTCTGACGAAGGCCAGCTCGGGCGAGGCAGCGCGGGTTCGCAGGAGCACCACCTCGCGGATGCCTCCCTCGCCCCGAAGCGCACGCAGCGCGGCGACGGTATCCTCTTCCCTCCCCTCGCCGAGGGGGACGGCTAGGGCAAGCTGCGCCCTTCGCAGGGCCTCTTCGGCCGCCCCTTCGTTTCGCGACACGAGGGCCCGGTTTCTCTCCCTGAGAAGGAGGCCCAGGGTCGTCGCGCCCATGAGCAAGGCTGCGATGAGCCAGGTAAGCACGACGCCCCGAGCCTCTGCCTCACGCCTGGCCATCTACCGTCTCCTCTCGAGGCAGGCTCCCAGCACCCGCTCGATGTCTGCCGCGGCCTTCCCGAGGGCCTCGTCGGCGTCCACGCCTCGGCCAATGGCCGCAGCCAGAGCCTGCCCGTAGGGCTCCCACACCAGGCGCATGAAGGGGGTCTTGGGCGTAAGCCGAGTGCTTGCGAGCTGGTCCCTGAAGGCCGCGAGCTCCCTGGAGTAGAGCGAGGACTGCGGGTTCCCGAGCAGCCTGTCCACCCTCGCGCTGGCCGGGAGCTGGCGCGCGCCAGTGACCCTCAGCCGGGCGGCCTCGTCCGAGGCGAGGGCGCTCATGACCCGGTAGGCCTCGGCCTTGCGGCTGCTCCGCGCGGACATGAATACTCCCTCGACGGTGAGCAGCGGCCGCGCGGGGCGCCCCATGGCCTCCGTTATCGTGGGCATGGGGGCCACCCTGTAGCGCAGGAGGCCCTTTTTCGCCGCGGCCTTCAGATCGGAGAGGAACCAGGGGCCCGTGATGGCCATGGCGGCCCGCCCCGAGGTAAACAAAGAGGTCACGAGCTGCCCGTTTGCCTCTGGCGCGGCTATCCCGCCTGGACCAGCCAAGCGCCGCGCGAAGCGGAGGGCTCGCACGGCCTCGGGGGAGTGGATGGGGAGGGGCGCGCCCCCGCAGGTGCCCGCTGGACGCTCCCCTGCGGCGCAGGGAGTGAGAAAGCGCCCGCCGAATCCGAAGAGCCAGGGCGCGTGGAAGTAGGTGTCCGCCGCCTCGTACACCAGGCCGTAGTAGCCCTTGCCCCTGGCCTCCATGAAGCGCCGCCCACGCTCGATGAGCTCGGCGGTGGTGCGGGGAGGGGTCTGGCCGATCAGATCCTCGTTATAGAAGAGCGCCACGCTCTTGTAGGCGAGGGGCAAGCCATAGAGGCGCCCGTCCCACTCGAAGGCGCGAAGGGTCTTGGGCACGAACTGGGCGGCCTCCTCGGGCCCGACCCAGTAGCCGAGGGGCTCCACCAGACCCTTCGAAGCCCAATCACCCAGCCGATCATGGGCGAACACGAAGAGGTCCGGTCCATGACCCCGGGGCACGGCGTTCGTGATCTTGTTGGGCAGGTTCTCGAAGGAGATCTGCATCAGGCGCACTCGGATTGGGCGGCGGCCGGGCCGCGCCTTCGCGATCCTGATCTCCTGCTGGTTGAAGGCCTGCACGAGGGCCCCAAGAGCCTCCTGCTCTGCGCCGCGGTAGCTGTGCCAGATGACGATTGCCTCGCCTCGCTCGGCTTCGCCACAGCTCTGAAGCGGCTGAGCGAGCAGGAGGCAGACGAGCAGGCCAAGACCCCTCGGGCCTAGGCGGCCCGTCATGGGCGCCAGCGCCTCGCTCATCGGCGCGGGCCTCTTCATGCCCCCTCCCCCCTTCTCAGCGACTTGCCCGTCCCGGCATCGAAAAGGTGCAGCTTGTCCTTCGGGAACCCGATCCCCACCCGATCGCCCACGGCGGCGCTCCCGTGTCCCTCCTGCCTCACCGTCACGTCCCCCACGGCGGTGGCCACCGTCAAATAGGCCTCGGCCCCCAGGGGCTCCACCATCACCACCTCACCCTTGCAGACGGCGGCGCCGTCCGCCGGGTCGAGGAGCAGCGTGTCGCCGGGCCGCGCCCCCGCCAAAACCCGCGCCGCCGAGCCCGTCTCGTAGCCAGATGGGACCTCCAGGTGGAAGCCCTCGCCGAGGAGGACCCGCCCTCCCTCCCCCGCGCTCACCTCCACGAGGTTCATCTTGGGCGAGCCGATGAACTCCGCCACGAAGCGATTGGCTGGCCTCTCGAAGAGCTCGAGGGGCGTGCCCGACTGCATGATGTCGCCCCGGTTGATCACGACGATGCGATCCGCCAGGGTCATTGCCTCCACCTGGTCGTGGGTGACGTACACGACGGTGGTATTCTTCTCCCTGTGGAGCCGGGCGATCTCCCGGCGCATCTCTCCCCTCAGCTTCGCGTCCAGGTTGGACAGCGGCTCGTCGAAGAGGAACACCTTCGGCTGCCGCACTATGGCCCGGCCCATGGCGACACGCTGACGTTGGCCTCCGGAGAGCTGCTTGGGCTTACGGTCCAGATAGGGTGTTATCCCCAGGGTCTCGGCCGCCTCGCGCACGCGCCGCTGGATCTCGTCCTTCGGCAGCTTCCGCAGGGCGAGGCCGAAGGCCAGGTTGTCGAACACGCTCATGTGGGGATAGAGGGCGTAGCTCTGGAAGACCATGGCGATGTCCCGGTCCTTCGGTGGAACATCGTTGACTCGCCGATCTCCGATGAAGAGATCGCCCGAGGTGATGGACTCCAGGCCCGCTATCATCCTGAGGGTGGTGGACTTGCCGCACCCGGAGGGTCCCACGAGCACCGCGAACTCCCCATCCGAGATTGACAGGTCGAGGTGGTCGATGACGACCACCTTGTCATAGGACTTGCGGACATCTACGAACCTGACTTCAGCCACGGCATCCATCCTGTCGGGCCGGCGTCAGTACCGACACCGACCTGGGTTCCAGCTCCAGGGTAAGCAGCCCGTTCTCGGCGGCCAGGCCGCGCCCTGTCAGCCGCTCCACGAACTCAAGGGGCGTCTCCCGACTGCCTGCTCCGCCCACGACCGACTTGGGCCAGCCGAGCGCCGCAAGAGACAGGTCCAGCTTCCGCGGCTCATCGCCCAGGTGGAGAGCCACGAGCGCCATGCAAGCGCCCTTCCCGCGGGTGATCAGCAGCGTCTCGCCATCGGCTCGCACGCGCTCTGCGCTCCCGCGGAGCGCCGGCACCTTGCGCCTCAAGGTGAGGACGCTCCGCATCAGCTGGTGCCTCGAGGAGCGCTCCGCGACTGTCCAATCGACGGCCGGAAAGGCCGCTCCATCGTCCCTCTCATCCAGGCCGTCGGCGTAGAATATCACGGGGATCTCAGCGAGTAACAGATGTGTCACAAAGGCGAGATCCGCCCGGCGCGCGGCCCGCTCTCGGGCAAGCGCCCCTTCCTTCCCAAGGAGGCAGCGCGCCGAGATGGGAGGAGCCAGCCCGTCGCTCAGGATTCGAGCCCCTGGCCGAAGGGGAGCCCCCAGGCTCGGATCCCCCAGGCTCACCGCCGAAGTCCCCTTCGCCCCTGGGCAGCCCAGGGCCCCGAGGAGGGCAGCCCCGGCGGAGCGATCCTCGATGATTCGGGCGCTCACCTCGAGTGAGGCGAGGGCCTTCACGAGGCCCTCGCGAGAACCACCGGGGCGATGGATGAGCACGAGGGGAGAGAACGCATCGGCGAGCAGCCGCGTGTGCTTGGCCCAGCGCGCCTCCTCACCAGAGGCTGGAGGACCGAGCCTGGCGCCGTCCGCCTGGGTTCGCGAGACCCAGCTCCGAACGACTTCGAAGTAGTCCTCAAGAGACCAGCCCTCGGGCCTGGGGAAGTCCATGAGCACCCGCAGCCCACGCCTCCTCGCCGACGACAGCAGCCTCATCAGCTCGCTCGCATCGCCGAAGGCAGGGGAGAGCCTCCGGGCAGAGGCCAAGCCGGATGGCCTCTGGCCCGTAAAGGCAGGGAGGGACGAGGCGCCCCGCGAGACCCGGGCATGCTCCCAAAGTGGCGACAGGAGGATGGCGTTCACCCCGAGCTCTCGCAGAAACGGCAGCCGGGAAGCGAGCCCCGCCAGATCTCCACCGTGCGGGGCCGCTCGGTCCCCTGGCCTGACCCTCAGGTTGTTGCCTGGATCCCCGTCGGCGAAACGATCCAGGATCAGCTCGTAGATCACCAGGTCCCCAGGGGCTGGAGCCGGCGACAAACCGGTGCGACGGGTCGTGCCGCGGCCCCCTACCTGGATCGCCAACCGATGGAAGCCCTCCCGGAGGCCTCCAACCCAACAGCGGATCCCCTGGCCGGTGCGGCGGCACTCGGCCTGGCGACGGGCGCCGTCCACGCTCAGATCCGCTCCCTGGCCTTGGTCGTCCACGAGCACGGACCAGGATGAAGGCCCCAGCCTGCTCTCCAGCAGGCTCACTCGTCCAAAGCCGCCCTGGGGGGGACGGCAGGCCAGCCAAGGCAGGAGCTGCAAGACCAGCGCGGCTGGAAGCAGGAGACCCGCACATGGCGAGCTCCGGATGAGGCGATCCCTGGGCAAGGAGACTCCTTCTGGAAGCAGGCCATTTTCGGGTGCGCCCCAGGTGGTGTCAATGCAGGAATCACCGCAGGTGGAGCGGAGACTCCAAAGGCAAGGAGATGCCAGGGGGCGTGAAGGAAAGCGGGGATAGGAGCCCGTACCCTAGGATGGGTCCGAGACGATGCTGGACTACCAGCGCCGGTTGTAACCGCCGCCGCCGCCGCCGCCGCCGCCGCGACCGCCACGGCCGCCGCCGCCGCCGCCGCCGCCCTCACGAGGCTTGGCCTCGTTCACCTTCAGGTTGCGCCCGTCAACCGAGAAGTTGTCGAGAGCTTCCATCGCAGCGCGGGCCGCGTTGGCGTCCGACATCTCCACGAAGCCAAAGCCGCGGGGGCGACCGGTCTCGCGGTCCGTGATGATGGACACCGAGTCCACCGTCCCGTGCTGCTCGAAGAGCTCGCGCACCTGGGTTTCGGTCATGCTAAAGGGCATGTTGCCAACGTACATCTTCATCGATCCATCTCTCCTGCCCGAGGAAACGTGTTTAGAACCGGAACTGCCGCTCGGGCCGACACAGGTCCGCTCTTGAGCCCCGACTTCGGGGCGACATCGCCGCGTACGGACCACAGGGTCCGGCGCTGGCCATAAAGTTGAAATTGTTGTCCTGGAAAAGGGGCCTTTTACGTGGGGCTTGAACGGGTTCCTGCTATGGCAGCGCAAGCCTCAGAGGGTCGATACTTGGCAGGCGGCAAGCTCCACTTCCTTGGGAGACGCCTCGTCGCCAACGCCACAACAGGTCAAGTACCTAATCCCAACTCCCCAACAAAGCAAGAAAAATAATCCGGGCGCCTCACCGGCCCGGCAAATGGGTTCCCCGGGCGGGGGCCCCGCCCGGCTTGCCAGGGCGCAGGAACCAGGGCCGGGTCTCGCCGGGATCGGGGCCTCCCAAGGTGGAGTAGCAGTAGGCACAGCCGGTCCTGCAGAGGTCGAGCCGATAGTCCCCGAGGTCCTCGCTCTCGGGGCACAGGCAGGCCTTGCGCTGCGTCGCGTCCTTGGACCTGGGGGCCAGCGCCCCCGGCGGGTGTGCTTTCGCGAGCAGATCCAATGGTATGCACTGGGCGGGGCGCAGCCCATCGCAGAGCGCCAAGGCCCAGGGTTGGCTGCAGACAAGGAGGCTGAGGCCCCTCGGCGAGGCGCGCTCCCAGAGGCTCCCCAAAATATCGGCCTCTGCCGAGCGGCTCGGATCTTCCCTGGATCCAGGCCACTCGGGCACGCCGAAGCGTCGATAGCGCGGCCCAAGGGCGCCGCGCAGGCTGCGCTCGGCCGGAAAGGAGATCGTGCAGGTCGGCACCCCGAGCCTCGCGAACACATCCGCGAGGCGGGAGAACCGGTCCAGCAGATCTTGCTGCGGCAAGAGGGGGTCGAACCGCCAGCGCAGGCGCTCGGGGTAGCCGAGCCGCTCCGCCAGCTCCCCGAGGGGGGCGACCGCCTCGTTCACGGCGGGCGCGCGCGGCTCCAGCTTCCCGCCCCCGAGCCCGGTTATCGTGAGGTTGACGACCACCGCGGGAAAGGCCCCGGGCTCCAGGAAGGGAGCGAGGGGAGGCCGCAGCAAAGCCGCCGGGAAGCGGGTCCACAAGACCAGCCCATAGCAACCACCGGGACCCAGGCGCTCCTTGGCGGCGACCAGGCGCTCGGCGAGGGCCTGGGCGTGCCAACCGGGCAGGTCCGTGCGCCGGGAAGCCGACAGGATCACGGGCCGACGGACCTTCATGGCTCCACCTGGGCTCTCACGAGCTTCCATTGCCCGCTTGGCTGATCATTGGTTCTGAAATGCTCGTAACCGCTCTCTGTCAGACTCCGGCGTCGCCTCGAGGGGCCGCGGCTGCGCCATGGCCGAGCGAAACCCTCGCCCCACCGCCAGGTGGACCTCGTCAGCGCACAGGGTGATCGCGCCGGCGCCGCCGGGCCATCAGGGTAACGAGGATTAAGCCGAATAGAAGGCCGACCGGACCACCTTCGCTCGAATCACCCGCCTTGCAGGAGCATCCTCCAGCGGATCTGGGATCCGGATCCTCTCCGGCGTCGCTCTGAGAGGCGTCCAGGCCCGTGGCATCACCGGCGTCGAGCCTGGCGCCCCCGTCGGGCGCGCCCGCGTCTGGCTCCACCACCGGATCCAGGCGGGTCAGCTTCACTGCATCGAACACGATCTGGGTGTTGGTGGAGAGATCCTCCCCGGTGTAGTCCTCCAGGCGGACCCACTGGTCCGGGCCTGCGGCGAACTGGAAGTCCCCCTCGAGGGCCCAGCCGTCCTGGGCCGACTGATCCACCTCCACGACGTGCAGCTCGCCCGCGTGCTGC
>JAVEWA010000217.1:0-10173 GCA_034004785.1 Polyangia bacterium | reverse complement strand
GGACGCAGTTGCCGAGGTAGCAGGCCTGGCCCTGCCCCACCTCGCAGTCCACCATGTGCTCGAAGCCGGTGGCCTCCGCAGTGCACCTCACGACAGCGTCCCCTTCGCTGGTGAGGCTCAAGGGGTGGCAGGGCAGACAGCCCCGGGCGCCGCTGCAGACGCCATCGGTGGCAGCACAGTCCTCCCGGTGTTAGCTTCTGCCATCGGCGAGACAGGTGAGGGCCACGTCACCCTCGCAGTACACCCGCCCGGGCTCGCACTCGCCCCCGACCACCGGTTCGCCGCAGCGGTAAGCCGACAGAAGGACCAGGGCGAGGCCCAGGATGGACAGTCTGATGCTCAATGGTTGCCCGCTGTTCACGAGATGGGAGTATAGCGCGGTTTGGTGCGCTCTGGGGCCCGGCTCGTGGCCTCGGCCGCCAGCTCCGCTCGATTGACGATCTCTGCTCTTGATGGACACCGGGCGAGCGCGTTACTCTGTGGGGGTGCTTGTCACGTCGAGCGCTCCCTGGCCAGGAATCGGCCCCATCCCCCAAAGAGCCCGAGAGGTGTGATGAAGATCCTCAAGTGTGACGATCTGAAGAAGAACCCGTCCCTGTACCGCGAAGTAGCGACAGTTTTGGAGGAAGGTGGGGTGGTCGTCTTCCCTGGCCACTCCTCCTACCGCCTGGCGGTAGCCGCCCTGTCCGAGGAGGCGGTGGCAAAGCTCCAGCAGGCAAAGCGCCGGGTGCAGAACACTCCCGCGCTGGTCTTCCTGAAGGACCGTCAGCAGCTCTCCGAGTTCGTGGACGATCTCCCAGAGGTCGCCAGGCAGCTCATGGCCACCTTCTGGCCGGGCCAGCTCACGATCCGCTTCGAGCCATCTGAAAAAGTACCGAGCAAGATCCGGAAGGCTCTCGCCAAGGCCACCGGCAAGATCGGCTTCAGGATCCCCACCTCCGATGTGGGAAGGGAGATCGTCAGGGCATTTGGCAGGCCGTTGCTGATCTCCAGCGCGAACCGCTCGAAGAAGTCCGGCGCCCAGTCCATCGCGCAGGTGAGAAAGAACTTCGGGAACCTGGCCGACCTGATCCTGGACGACGGAGACCTGGCTCAGGGCAGCTCCTCGACCATCGTGGATGTCTCCTCAGAAGGCTGGAGCATGGTTCGCGAGGGGAGCATCTCCGGCCGAGAGCTGACGGAGAAGATCGGCATGCCGCCGACCTGAGCCAGCCGGATGCTCGGGTGGACAATAGTACGAGTTTCAGAGGAGGTTAGAGGGCGAGGGATGCAGCAATCTCTGGCCTCGGCGCCGCTGGCGGCTCGAGGCAGATGCTCGTGGCCGGGCGCCGCACGAGGACCTCGTCTCCCCAGGCGAGCACGCCGTCGCTGACCTGGTATCGCGCGCGGATCTCTCCGTAGCCAAGGGCAACGACCAGCTCTCCCGCCTCGGTCCACCATCTCCCATGAACCCTCCGCGGAACCGAGCGATCGTCGGCCCGTATGGAGAGCACAGCCTCCCCCCCCTCCTTGAGATGGAAGAAGACGTACGCCGAGACCAGGCGGTCCTTCACCCGGAGCCACCGCTCCGGTCCCAGCCACAGCCCGATGAGCTGACGCTCGTCGAGAAGAACGTCCAGGGCCCTCGGAAGGAGCGATAGCTGAGTCGGGTTCAGGGGAGGCATCGCCGTCACTATGCCGAAGGACCCCGAAGTGGGCAAAAAAACCGATCGGTTACGGCATGCTCCCACCCAACGCACCAAGAAATCGCCGGGATTTGGACTGAGAACGGCTCAGGGCTCGCGAAGGGGAAATTCGGTCGATGATGGCCAGCTTGGAGGCTTCCGTCACTGGGACAGGAGACACTCTCCGAAGGACTTACATGTGGGTCTCGAGTAGCAGAAGCGGAGCGCGCTCGCCCTCTTGTGTTGCGCCTGATCCCTGGGATGGGCGAGCTCCCTGCACTCCCGCTCGATGTTTCTCTGCCTGAGCTTCCTCTGGAAGCGGATCTTGAACATGCGAAAGCCCTGCTCGGCGTCCATGGAGGTGGCGCCGGCCGTAACCTTCTCCACCTCGTAGCCCCTTCGCACGATCTCCAGGATCTCCCCCTCGCAGCGCTCGGCCCGCTTTTGTAGGGCCTCGCAGTCGAAGGGCTCGGTCCTCGGCTTGCTCTTGCCACAGGACTGAAGGCCGAGGACCGCCGCCAGGGACAGCGCGGCCATCTCGAGGACACCAGAGCGAAGGAGGCTCAGCACTGTCCCCCGCTCGAGCCGACCGCTATTGGAATGTCCGACTGCTGGCATGTCCCGCCCTCGCCCGAGGCCCGGTCACCCGGGTTCAGTTGGCCGCCGAGCCGCTCGCCAGGCCCGAAGCCCCGCCGCGGGTCTCGATGGCGGGGCTGGGGCCAGCCGGTCCAGGCCCGCGAGGAGGCTCGTCCGCCAGCCGGCTGGCCTCCTTGAAGTTGACGGCCACGACCTTGGAGCATCCGGGCTGCTCCATGGTCACGCCGTAGAGGGCGTCGGACATGGCCATGGTGCGCTTGTTGTGGGTGATCATCACGAACTGGGTGTCAGCCGCCATCTCGCGCACCATCTCGTTGAAGCGATCCACGTTGACGTCGTCGAGGGGCGCGTCCACCTCGTCGAGCAGGCAGAAGGGGCTCGGCTTGTAGCGGAATATCGCAAAGAGCAGCGCCACCGCAGTCAGGGCCTTCTCCCCGCCAGACATCACCTCGACTGACTGGAGCTTCTTCCCTGGCGGCTGCGCGATTATCTCCACGCCGGTTGCGAGGATGTCCCCGGTCTGGGCCAGCTCGAGGCGCGCCTTCCCTCCCTTGAAGAGCCTGGGAAACACCGCCTGGAACTCCACGTTGATCCCGTCGAAGGCTTCGCGGAACCGCGCGCGGCTCGTCTTGTTGATCTTCTGGATGGCCTTCTCCAGGCGATCCAAGGCGTCCTCGAGGTCCTGCTTCTGCTCCGACAGGAACGCGTGGCGCTCGGAGAGCTCTTCGTACTCCTGGCGGGCGCCGGGGTGGTAGGTGCTCCGCATGCTCTCGAGGACCTTCTGCTGCCTGTCGAGGCGCTCGGAGAGCTCCTCTCCGAAGAGCGGCCTCAAGTGGTAATCGTGCAGGATCTCCTCGGCCGAGGCGTGATGACGCTCCGCCAGGCGCTCCTCCAGGTATCCCCAGTCCTTGTCGAGCTCGGTCAGGCGGAGCCGGAGCCCCTCGCGCTCCTCGCCCTGGCTCTTGCGCTCCTCTCTCAGGGTTTTTAGGCCGGCCTCGAACTCGTCCAGGGTCAGGCGCTGCACCTCGCAGGCCTCCGCCTCCGCCGACACCTGGCCATTGAGATCCATGGCCTCGGATGCCCGCAGGAGCCGCTCCTCTTCCCACTTGCCAATCTCCTCCATAAGGGAGGCCACTCGGACACGCCCCTCGGCCGCGCTCTCGATGAGTGTGACCAGACGCTCGCTGGAGCTCTGAAGGTCCTGCCGGAGACGGGCGAGGTCCCGCTCGCAAGTGCCCCTCTGCTCCAGGGCGCGCACCACGCCGACCTTGAGCTCGGCGGTCTCGCTCGACAGGCGCTCCACCTTCCCGCGCTCCGCCTCCGCAGCGCTCAGGCCCAGGCTGAGCTGCTCCTCCACGGCGGATTGCTCCCGCCTGAGCTGGCCGAGCTCCGCTCTCCATTCCCTCTGCTTGCTCTCGAGGTCCCCCAGGAGGGACTCGAGACGCGCCGCCTCGGCTTCGCTCGAGGACAGGCGCCTTCGGCACTCCTCCAGCTGCGAGCTCGCGCTCTCCAGGTCCTTCTGGTCCGCCAGGAGGGACATCTGGGCCTTGTGGACCTCAAGGGCGAGCTCCTCCAGCTCCAGCTCCAGGCTGCGGGCCTCCTGCTTTGCACCGAGCAGGCGCTCCAGAAGCTCGTCGTGCTGCTCCCCGAGCTCGCGGCCGAGCTCGCCAAGCTCCCGAATCTCCCGTTTCTGGGCCAGGATGCCAGCCCCGGCCGTGTCGGGAGAGCCTCCTGAGACCAGGCCAAGGGAGTCCACGACCTCCCCATCCAAGGTCACCACGGTACGAGGAGCTCGCCGCCAGATCCGAAGAGCGTCCTCGAGGTTGGATACCACCAGGGCGTCTCCAAGAAGCCTGCCAGCCAGATCCTTGTATTGGCTCCGCACCTTGACGAGGTCCAGGATCCTCCCTCGCACCGCGGGATCCTTGATCTCCGAATCGCTCGCGGATTCGAATCCCCCGCGGCTGGCGCCGAGGCCTGGCTCCATCGATCCCGCCAATGCTGCGCCACCCCAGCCCTCTCCATGGGCGGCGACAACATCGGTGGAACGGGCCGCGGCCTCTTGGTGAGCCTCTACGGCCAGGAAACAGGAGCGCCCAAGCTGTTCGCGCTTCAGATAGCGCACCGCCCCGAGGCTCACCTGCTGGTCCGAAACCAGGATAGCCCCAAGGCGCTCTCCCAGCACGGCCTCCACCGCGGCCTCGTACTCCGCCGGGGCCTCCACCACGTCCGCAAGGAGCCCACGGATCGCCTGCGCTGGAGCGACCTCGCTGGCGTGCTCCATGATGGCCCGGGTGCCCTGCTGGAAGCCCTCGTATCGCCGCTGGATCTCCTCCAGGGAGCCCTTGCGGCTCCTCGTGCGGTGGAGCTGCCCTCGCACCGTGTCCAGCTCCACCTCGAGGCGGCCTATCACCTCCTGCAGCTCCTTGAGCCGCACGGCCTTGCCCGCGCGCTGGGCGGCTCTCTCCTCGATGACGACGCGCCCTGCCTCGATTCGCGAGGCGAGCTCGGTGACCTGCGGCTCGAGCGCGATGGTCCTTTCGCCAAGGGACTCCCGTTCCAGCGCGAGAGCATCGAGACGCCCAGAGGCCTCCTCGGCCCTCTGCGAGGCGCTCCGGGCGTCCGCCTCCAGCGTCGCGATGCGAGTGTCGGCCCTCGAGGAGCGGGAGCGGTGCTCCTCAACCCGCTCGTCGGCGTCGGCCTGCGCGTCCCTGGCCTGCGCCAGCTCTTCCTCCCGGCGGACGAGCTCGGACTGTCGCTCCTCGAACTGAGCCTCCAGGCTCCGCAAGGTCTCCCCGGTCTCGGAGATCTCCCGCTCGTAACGGGAGATTGCCTCTTCCAGGCGCTCGGCCTCGGCCGCGTCAAGGGTGCTCCTGCGGTCGAGCTGCTCCACCTCCCTCTTGCCGTGATCCACCTGGGCCTCGAGGAGCTTCACCTGGTTGTCCAGGGCAGCCAGGGCCGCCTGACGGTCCGAAAGAGCAACCTCCAGTCCCCGCAGCTCCAGGCGCTCTGCCGCCAGCTTGGCCTCCTTCTCCGCGATGGAGGCGTCCACGTGGCTGACCCCGGCAGTCAGATCCTGAAGGGCCTTGGTCGCAACCCGTCTGCCGTTCAAGTTCTCCAGCAGGAGCTGCGAGATGCGCCACTTGTCCAGGTCTGCAACCTCGTCCCTGTAGGCCTCGAATCGCTCTGCCCTCCTCGCGGCTCTCCAGAGCCTGCGCAGGGACGCGTCCAGCTCCGCGACGATGTCACCTATCCGCAAGAGGTTCTGGCGAGTCGAAGCCATCTTCAGCTCGGCCTTGTGCTTCTTCTCCTTGTACTTGGTGATTCCGGCTGCCTCCTCGATGAACTGGCGCCGGGTCTCGGGCTTGGAGCTGACCATCTCGGTGACGCGCCCCTGCTCGATGATGGCGTAGGCGTAGTGACCCACGCCGGTGCCGAGGAAGAGGTCCCTTATGTCCTGAAGCCGCGCCGGGATCTTCTGGATGAAGTAGTCGGAGGTCCCATCCCTGTACAAACGCCTCGTGACCTCGACCTCACGGTATCCCTGGTACTGGGGTGGCGCCACTCCGTCGGAGAGATCCAGGGTGAAGGTAACCTCGGCCATGCCCAAGGGACCGCGGGCCTCGGTCCCCGCGAAGATCACGTCCTCCATGCTGGCTCCCCTGAGCTGCTTGGCGCTCTTGGAGCCCATGACCCAGCGCATGGCGTCCACCACATTGGACTTGCCGCACCCGTTTGGTCCCACGATGGCGGTCAGGTTGTCATTGAAAAGGAGGGACGTCTTGTCACAGAAAGACTTGAAGCCCACCATATCTATCTTTTTGATCCGCATAGCCTTTAACCAGGTTCGAGGCCCGTATTCACAATACCCACGGGGTTTGGACGTATCCCTTGGGGATCCTCCGCACCGCTCGGTTCGGATACGCTTCTTCGCTCGAGTGGAGCTTCTATCACAGCAAACCAATGCTTGTAAAGCGAAATGACTAGACTTTCTTCACCTTCTGGGCGGGACTGCCCTCCCTGTTGAAAAGATGAGAGCCCTTTGGATTGCTTGTGGATTCGAAGCTGGAGCCACTAAGATATCCACAGACCGGGTCGGCAACGGTCACTGGATACATTGGCCAATGCCCGCATCCCATGGTACTCCATGTAGCTGCTCCATGGGATCAGGGAACCAGAGAGCTGGCCTGCCCTGGCACCGCAAGGCAGTGCTCTGGCTGGGCGGCGAGGAAAAGGTGGGGGTCTCCTCCTTGCCGGTGGAGGAGTTTGCCCACCCCCTCCCACTGCTCGGTCTGCTGGTCCTCGGGCTGAACGACCATGTCCTGAAGGGCTCGGGGCTGCTGCCGGGGTGGATGACCGGGAAGCTCTCGGACTTCGCGGGGCTCTTCTGGTTTCCGCTGTTCGTCACGGCGCTCCTCGACACCCTGCTCTTCCTCGCCTTCCGACTCTCCGGGGGCCGCACCCCGGACTACTCCCTTTCGCGCACCAAGGTCCTGGCCTCGCTGGCGTTCACGGCGATCCTGTTCGTGCCGCTGAAGCTTTCCGACGCCTGGGGTTCCCTGTACATTCGGGCCATGCACGCCCTCGACGTGCTCGGCCTGTTCGAGCGATTCGCCGTGGTGCGAGACCCCACGGATCTAGTTGCCCTTGCCATGTTCCCCCTGGTGTACCTGTTCGCCCTGCAATTCATTAGGCGCGTTCCCATCGGCCGCCTTTCGGTGCTGGGCGCCCGGGCGGCGTCGCGCCCTTCCCACGAACGGGCCGCTCTCCTTGAAGAGGGTACCCTCGACGTCCGGAGCCTGGCCAGGTCTCGACAGGGCGCCCCAGAGGCCCTCGACGCCTTCCTGAAGGCCTTCGAGGATGCGCTTCCGGTAGAACCTGCCTCGGCTGCCGCACGCCGGGCAACCGAGAAGCTCGAGGCCTTCCGCCGCTGCCTGGAGCAAGGCAGATGAGCGTGCTCTGGGCCCTCGCCTCCTGGCTCTTCCTCGCGTCGCCTGATGCGCAGCCATCCCAGGCCGACGAGACGCCAATGGCGGCGCGGGGCCCCACGACCATCACGGTGCGCGGCTCGACCCGCCTGGACCTCGAGAAGACCGAGCGCGCGCCAGGCGGCGTGGTGCTCACGGTCCGGCTGCTGGACGGCGAGCTTTCGGAGCCCATACCCGACCGGACCATCACCGTCATCATCCGCAAGGACGGACTCGAGGTGCAGAGGGCGACCCGTCAGACCACAAGGACCGGGAGCGCCCAGATCTTCGTCCCGCACCAGAAGGGTGAGCACGAGATCTCGCTCGGGTTCGAGGGAGATGCCCTCTATCGGGCGGCCTCTCCCTCCTCCTCCAGGGTGGACCTCAGCAAGGAGACGGTCCAGCTGCGCCTCTCGGCGCCACCTCAGGTGGACATCGGGACCGCCAGCCTTCACGTGGTGGTCCACGCGAGCCAGGATGGCCCCGTGGCAAAGCTACCCATTGGGCTTCGCGCCAGGCGCGGCGACCGGATCGTGCTCTCGAGGGAGGGAAGCACCGACGCCGAGGGGCAGCTCCGGATCGAGCTCCCCACGCGGGAGCTCGGCAATGCTGGCGAGGTGATGCTAGAGGCGCAGTCCACGACGACCGCCGAGTACAACTCCGCCCGCACCTCCCAGCGCATCTTCCTGGTCTCCGCCACCACGACCTCGCTCCGACTCTCGAGAGCCCAGGGGAGAAGAGACTCCAAGGTCCTGGCTCGCGGAGAGGTCCGGGACTCAGCTGGCCCGGTTGAACGCGGCACTGTTCGCCTGATCGGCCTCGGAAGGACGCTCCGCACCCTGCAAACCGACTCTTCGGGACGTTACTCAGCCCCGCTGCCCATTGGCCAGCTACCGCTCGGCGCGTTGACCCTGGAAGCCGAGTTCGTGCCTCGAACGGCCTGGCTCCGCCCCTCGCGTTCCAGCCCCGTGGTATTCACGGTCCTGCCCCATCGCCCGATTCCCATCGCCTACTACCTGGTGCCGACGGTGCTGACCCTGCTCTTTTTGGCGGCCATGCACCTCGCGAGACGCAAGCCCTGGCAGAAGTGGAGAATCAGGGGACGCCTCCGCTCGGGCCCCGCCCGCCCCGAACAGGGAGGCATCGAGCTCGGGCGCAGGCACTCCATCAGGGGGCTCTTCGGCGTGGACATGCAGGGCATCCGGGGCAAGGTCATCGACCTCCACGAGGGAACGCCCCTCGGAGGAGCCACGATCTACCTGCGCGCCCGAAGAGCCGGATCGGAAGACATGCAAACCAGAACAGGTGACGGCGGCGCCTTCTCCTTCGCCGAGACAGCCGCGGGAGACTGGGAACTCCTGGCCACACTCCCCGGCTATCTGCCTGTGTCCTTGCACGTGACCCTCCCCCACCGGGGAGAGCTGCACGGCGTCACGGTGCGCCTGCAGTCGGTCCGTCATCGGGTGATGGACCTCTACTCCGCCGTGATGGCGCCGCGGCTGCCCGAGCCGGCCCTGGTGCGCTTCTGGACGCCCTCCGAGGCAGCGGCCCACTTGAGAGCCAGCCGAGGCGAGGCGCCCGCCGCCGTCGAGGCCCTCGCGGACCTCGCCTCCGAGGTCTACTACGGCCCGGCCACCCCCGAGCCCGAAACCGCGACCGACGCCGAGCTGCTCGCTTCCAAGGCCAGACTTTCGGCGACGCCAGTCGAGGATGCCCAGACAGAGGAGGATGACGCATGACGGCGCCCTCCTCTTCCATGGGCCGCCTTGCCCCCCGGCTCTGCCTGCTCCAGTGCCTGCTCACCCTGGCGGCGGGCCCGCGAGCCTCGGCCTCACCGCACCAGCCAGCGCCTCCGCCCCCCCAGCCAGCTCCGTCGAGCCCGGCGCGCTGGGCCGCTCAGCGCGCCAGCTGGGAAAGTCTCTTGCGGGACATGGAGCCCCTGGCGAGGCAGGGCGCGCCAATGCCCAGCGTGAAGCTGGGTCGGCACTTCCGACGCCAGGGACGCTGGCCTCACCCGAGCTTCGATCCCCGGAAGGCATCCGACCGGGAGCGTGCCCTCCTGGCCCCCAAGGGTCCCGCCGCCCTGCCCTCCACCCGGGGACCTGCCGGGAGAGCGGTCTGGGTGGAGTGCGGCGCCTCGGGAGCCCCAACCCCGGCCGCCCGGGAGCTGTGCCGGCTGGCCGAGGCGACCTGCGGCCTCTCCTGCACCTTCGCGCCCGCGCTCCCGGCCGGCTCGAGCACCCCCCCAAGGGCCCTCCTGCGCTCGCTCCGCCGCCTCCGCCTGGATCACGCCCTGGCTCTCTCCCTCGACGGACCAGGTGGCCAGCTCGGGCTGTTCGTTCCCTCGCCTCACGCCACCGACCTGGCTGCCCACTCGGCTCGGACCCCCTCGCCCGCCGTGCCCACCGCGGACACCCTGCGACCTCTCATCCTGGCCGCGGCCGCGCCCCTCGGCCAGAGGTCTCTCAGGCTCCTGCCGCAGCCGCTATTCAGGCTTACCCTCGGGCTCCAGCTCCCCGCCCCGGGCGCGAAGCCCGCGCCGACGCCGCCCCAAGCAATCGCAGAGGCCCTCTGCCGCCTGGGAAGCGGGCTGCCCGACGAGGTGATGCGCGCCTGGAGGGGGACCGACGCGGCGAGGCAGGCCCGCGCCCTCGCTATTTCCCGCTGGATGGGGCTCTCCTTCGAGGAGCGCCCTGTGGAGAAGGGCCGCCCGCCCCTCGAGCAGCGGTACGTGCGGATCCACTACCGCGATCGGGTCTTCAACTTCCGCCAGCGCCCTTCCGACAAGGCCGTGCTCATCCAGCCCCTCATGGTGGTGATCCACGACACTGGCGGGACCTCCCTGTCGAGCGCCCTGCACACCCTGAGGGCCAAGCAGATCGGGAGAGGCCAGGGGCCCGGACACACCCCCGGCTCCCTATCGGTCGGGGTCCCATACCTCGTGG
>JAVEWA010000216.1:0-10187 GCA_034004785.1 Polyangia bacterium | reverse complement strand
AGGGCGCCGGCCTCCATGAAGAGCAGCGTCTTCTGACGGAAGATCGCCAGGGTGGGGATGGAGCGGACGCCAAAGGACGCGGCCACCTCGGTCTGGGCCTCGGTGTCGCAGCTCGCGAAGACGATGACCTTGTGCTTGTCCGAGGCCTTCTCGAAGATGGGCTTGAACATCTTGCAGGGGCCGCACCAGCCGGCCCAGAAGTCTATGAGGAGGATCTCGCTCGTGTCGATGAGGCTCTGGAGGTTGTCCTTGTTCAGCTCTACTAGGGCCATTGTCCTTCTCCTTGGATCGAGGTGCGTCCTTTGGGGATGCTGCCAAGACGTCTCAAGGATAACAACGATTCGAGGGCTGGAAAGGGGGGGCCAGGAGGCCCAGGGAGGAAGACCCCCAAGGGGGTTGGCGGGCCAATCCTAGGATTCCGAGGTCACCAGCAGGGACGCTGGGTCGAGGGTGAGGCCGGCCTCGAGGGTCCCTGCCTCGCCATGATCCCGAAGCACCGTGAGGCGCATCTTCGCCCCGTCAGGGGCCAGCCGCAGGACAATGTCCAGGCTGTCCGCGAAAGGCGACAGCCCCTGCGGGAGGCCCTTGTCCGGGTCCTCGCGCTCGTGCCGGTGGGTGAGCACCGAGAGCCACAGGCGGAAGCCCTGTTCGGCGGCGAGGCGCCTTAGTTCGGTCACGGAGTCCTGGCTCGCGATGGCGAAGGGGAAGCCGTCCAGAACCACCGTGAGGGGGCGAAAGTCCATCACCTCGGCCATGAGGGAGACCGCCTCTTCGAGGCGCTCCGCGGTGAAGCCCTGCTGCAGGTAGCTGTGAATGTGCCGGTGCCTCTCGATGGAGAGCCTGAGGTCGGAGCTGGTGACGTCGCTTTCGAAGTAGCCGCGCCGGAAGGCCTCGTCGAGGATGCGATCGTACCAGCTCTGGACGTCCCTCACCGGGGAGTCGAGGGCCACGTGGAGCACGGCCCGTTCGGCGAGGAGGTCCGTGAGGGCTAGCTGCACCAGGCAGGCGGTCTTGCCGACTCCGGCTCGGGCGGCCACGACTCCTAGCTCGCCCGGTTGCAAACGGTCGGCCACGGCGGAGGCCAGGTGCGCGATTGGAGACGCGGTGGAGCTGATCGTCATGGATGGGTCCTTTCCCACGGCTCGCCGGCTCTAGGCCGGGCCCGACCTGCGGCGGCCCCGCTCGGAGTACTTGACGCGGAGCTCTTCGGCCACTGCCTCGGGCACGGGCGCGTAGCGCGAGAACTCCATGGTGAACTCGGCCTTGCCCTGGGTCGCGCTCCTGAGATCCGTGACGTAGCCGAACATCTCGGCGAGGGGCACCTCCGCCTCGGTCGAGCAGAAGCCGTCCTCCTCGGTGGTCCCCACGATGAGGCCCCTGCGCTGCATGAGCGTGCGCAGGATCGAGCCCTGGAACTCCTTTGGCCCCTCCACCGCCACGCGCATGACCGGCTCGAGGATCCTCGGCGCGGCGCGGTGGTAGAACTCCCGGAAGGCCCCGCGGGCCGCGGCCTGGAAGGCCATGTCCGAGGAGTCCACGCTGTGGGCCTTGCCGTCGGTGAGCACGACGCGCATGCGCGTCACCGGGAAGCCGATGAGCATCCCCTCGGGGATCATGGCCCGAAAGCCCTTCTCCACCGACGGGATGAACTGGGTGGGCACCGTGCCCCCGAAGACCTGGCTTTCGAACTGGAAGTCCAGGTTCTCCTCCATTGGCTCGACGTAGCCGATGATCCTGCCGAACTGGCCGGCGCCCCCGGTCTGCTTCTTGTGGATGTAGTCGAACTCGGCCCGCCGGGTGGGGGTCTCGCGGTAGGCCACCTGGGGGGCCCCGGTCTCCACCTGGGCCCTGTACTCCCGGCGCATGCGCTCGATGTACACGTCCAGGTGCAGCTCGCCCATGCCGCTCACTATGGTCTCTCCGCTCTCGGGGTCCACCTCGGCGCGGAAGGTGGGATCCTCCCGCGTGAAGCGCTGGAGCGCCTTGGAGAGGTTGACCTGGGAATTGGTGTCGAGCGGCTTCACCGTCAAGCGGACCACGGGCTCGGGGACGTGCATCCGCGTCATGGTGGCCGACAGGCGCCCGTCGGTGAAGGTGTCGCCGCTCGCGCAGTCGATTCCGAAGAGGACGACTATGTCCCCTGCCTCGGCCTCGCTGATCTCCTCCATCTGGTCGGCGTGCATGCGACCGAGGCGGCCCACCTTGGCGGTCCTCGTGGTGCGCTGGTTCACCAGGGTGTCGCCTCGGCGCAGCCTCCCCTGGTAGATGCGCAGGTAGGTGAGCTGCCCGAACCTTCCGTCCTCGATCTTGAAGGCCAGCGACAGGAGCGGGGCTTCGGGATCCGAGAGCACCTCCCGCTCCTCGTCCTCGTCGATCGCGATGTAGCGGTTTTGGACCTCTTCCGGGGCCGGCAGGTAGGCCGCCACCGCGTCGAGCAGGAGCTGGACGCCCCTGTTCTTGTAGGCCGATCCCATGAGCACCGGCACGACGTCGCGGGCGATCACCGCCCGGCGCAGCGCGTCGTGTATGAGCTCGGGGGTTACCTGGCCGCCGAGGATCGCCTCGGTGAGGGCGTCGGAGTGCAGGGAGGCCGCGTCCAGGAGGAGCTCCCTGCGCTCCTCTGCAAGGGCCAGGAGCTCCGGGGGCACCGGCCCCCTTTGGATCTCGTCCCCGCTCGGGCCGTGGAAGGTCACCGCCTCCATGGTCACGAGATCCACCACGCCGGCGAGGTCGGCCTCCAGGCCGAGAGGGATCTGTATGGCGACGGCGTTCAGGCCGAGCTTGTCCCTGAGCTGCTGCACGACCCGAATCGGGTTGGCGCCAGCGCGGTCGCACTTGTTCACGAAGGCGAGGCGAGGCACTCCGTAGCGGGTCATCTGCCGGTTCACCGTCACGCTCTGGCTCTGGACCCCCGCCACGGCGCAGAGAACGAGCACGGCGCCGTCGAGGACCCTCAGGGACCGCTCCACCTCCATGGTGAAGTCCACGTGCCCGGGAGTGTCGATGAGGTTTATCTGCGCGCCCTTCCAGACGCAGTGGGTGGCGGCGGACTGGATGGTGATGCCTCGCTCCCGCTCGAGGTCCATGGAGTCCATGGTGGCGCCCACGCCGTCCTTGCCGCGCACCTCGTGCATGGCGTGGATGCGCTTGGTGTAGTAGAGGATTCGCTCGGTGAGGGTGGTCTTGCCAGCGTCGATGTGCGCGCTGATGCCGAGATTCCTCACGTTTCTGTCCGCGGACCGCATAATGTCTCCTGCCCGGACGGCCACCAGGCCGCCTCGCGCCCCCTCGGGCGCTACCCGGGACTGCGCCATGTAAACCCGAACCAGCGCCCTGTCAACGCCAAAGCAGCGCCGGGCGCCTGGAAAAGCTCCCTGTTTTCGCTCCTGTCAGCAGATCCGCCAGAGGAGCACGGAGACACTTATGAAGGCAATCATCGAGGCAATCATGGAGGCTCCGAGCTGGCGGAGCACGGCGTGAGGTCAGGGCGTATCCACCGCTGTGGGCCTGGGCTCTGGCCCCTGCCGGGCCTTGCCCGAGAGCACTGCCTCCACGCAGTCGCGCAGCTCCGGGCAGCGCTTGGTGCCGCAGCGGTAGAGCGCGCGGAACACCGAGACCGCGCCGGTTTTGCACCTGAGGCGGCAGTCGGTGGCGTCCCCCTGGCAGGTCCCGAGGGTCGTGCACATCTCGTCGCACTCCTTGATCTTGGAGGGGGTCGCCCGGTCCTCCAGGATCCGGCCCACCTCGGCCAGGCAGGCCCGCTGGGCGCTGCACTGCCGCTCGTCGTAGCAGGGCCAAAGGGCCGCGGCCTCGTCGGGGTGATCCTTGATCCAGACGAGGCAGGCGTCCCGGCACTTCGCCACCTCGGTCTCGAGCAGGGCCTTGGGGGCCTGCCCGAGACGGCAGTGGACCTTGAGGGGGCAGGAGTCCCGGCAGTGCCCGGCAGGGTTCTCGAGGGGGGAGGGAACGCGAGTGGTCTTCGAGGTGGGGGAGGGCGCCTTTCCACCATCCTTGCAGGCGGGTAAAAGGAGCGCCGTCCCTGCGAGGAGGGCGACGGAGATGGAGGTGGCTCGGAGGAGAGGAGCCCCTCGGGAGGCCATGGAACCCATGGGGGTTCTTATAGCACAAGCGAGACATCCTCATGGGTTGCGGACTGGCCTGGCCTGGGTTATAGGGGTACTCCATGCCAAAACCCGGCCTCAAGCCTGCGGCCCTCCGCTTGTGCGCCCCCGCCTGGGCGCTCTCGTTGCTGCTGGGGGCGGCCTGCGGAGAGGGGGCCCTTGTAGAGACCGGGGCCGGCGTAGGCGCCACCGCGACCGGGGCCGGCGTAGGCGCCACCGCGACCGGGGCCGGCGTAGGCGCCACCGCGACCGGGGCCGGCGTAGGCTCCAGCAGCCAGGGCGTCTCGCCTGCGACGGGCCTCCTGGCGCAAGGCTCAGGGCCGCCCATCTCCTGCCAGCAGGAGGGCGAGGGTCCCTTCATCCTGCCCCTTGGCAGCCATGCGGTGGTCGGTGAGCCCGTGAGGTTCCTGGTGGTGTCCGAGGGGCCCCTCGGGGGAGCGAGCCTCGAGGACGACTCGGGGCAAGAGCTCCGTCCGACCGAGGTGATCGCCAGCGGCCCACCGGCCGCGAGGCTCTTCGAGGGCAAGGCCCCCCTGCGCCCGGGCGTCGCCAGGTACCGCCTTGGACGGGCCGCGGGCCCTGGCGGGCCCCGGCCCGCCGCAAGGGCAGCCTGCGTCGAGGTAAAGGTGTCGGTCCGCCAGGAGCGCGACTCGCGCCTCGCTCCTCCATCGGGGATCTGGGACATCCACGAGGACTGGCACGAGGGCTGGGAGCGGGCCTTCTCGGCCTGGGTGGCCTGGCTCTTCAGGGACATCCCAGGGCAGCCCCAGGCCTGGCGGCCCCTGCAGAGGCTCCTCTGGAACCCCGAGCGGAACCTCCTTTACGACTCCCTCGGGCTCGGCGAGGACAGCGGCAGGCCTGGGCAGGGCATGCCCGACGGATCCCGCGCCGCGGTCCGGGTGATCGCCTGGGCCGACTGCGGCGACGCTCCCTATCAGCTCCGCGCCTACTTCGCCTGGAAGCATGGCCTGCCCTTCCGCTACAGGCGCTGTGATCGCGGCAGCGGCCTGCGCGGGCCGCGCTGCCCGCTCGAGCGGGACAACCGCTACCAGGCCTTCGATCAAGTTCGGGATCCCGTGGCTCGCTTCAACGCCTTCCTGCGGGAGGGCCTCGCCTGGCAGGTCCACTCGGGCACCACGCGGACCCTGCCGGAGGACGAGGCCTCCGACTTCTTTCCCATCAGGCTCTCGAGGGAGACGATCCGGCCAGGCACCATCTTCGTGGACGTGGGCGGCCACGTGCTCATCGTCACCCAGTGGGACGCCGAGGGGCTCTTCGCCGTGGACGGCCACCCGGACTTCTCGGTGACCCGGAGGCGCTACTCCGAGGGCCACTTCCGCTACTTCCGGGGGACCCGCACGGGGGGGTTCAAGGCCTTCCGTCCCCTGCGGCTATTCGGCGGCGCCCTGGTGCCGCTGCCGAACAAAGCGGTGTCCCCATCCTACTCGGTGGAGCAGTACCGCTTCAGCTCTGGCAAGGACTTCCAAGAGGCCATGGCCCGCATGCTGGCCATGCACAGGCCTGGGTAAGCTGGGTAAGGCAAGAACGCTTTTCGCGGCGCTGGAGGGGGGCGTTGGCCAGGTCCTCGTTGGGACCTGGGCTCACTGCAGGAGACTCTGAAGGTCGGCGAGGTAAACTCTTCCCTGGAACTGCTCCTGGTAGCTGAGCTCGGTGCTCGCGTTGAACCAGCCAGGCTGCACGAGCAGGGTGCTTGAACGGGGCTGGTCCAGCGGCCGCGCGTAGTGGCTGTGGGTGCCCGCCGAGGCACCCAGGAAACCATTGTGAATGGAGCCCCTGATCCTCACGAGTGGGAAAGAAACCTCGTCTTCGCTGGTGAAGTCCATGAGATCCTCAACGTACAGCTCCCCGCTGCCGTCGGGGTCCCAGTAGCTTGCGAGCCTGGAGCCGAGCAGCACGTAGAGAGCCCCCACGTTCTGAAGGGGGCGAAGGTTGGCCCCGTAGCCGAGGTGCTCGAGCTCCATGCCTTCGAAGGGGGCGCCGACAAGGAGGTCCTGCCTGCGGTCCCCGTTCACGTCCCCGGCGGCCAGGAAGGCGCCGAAGCCGGAGCGGTCGAGGGGACCGGGAGGGGCGTGCAGCACCAGGTGGGTGGCGAGAGCCGCGCTGCTCGAGCCTGAGAGGGCGTCGGAGAGGCCCTGGCCCCGGAAGAGGGCTATCTTGTGCGGCCCGCCGGTAAGGGTATTGGGCCTTCCAAGCGCCGTGACGACCTCGCTGTAGCCATCGGAGTCGAGGTCAACCAGGGCGACCACTCCGCCAAGACCGTAGAGGAGACTGTTGTCGCCAGCCTGGGCCAGGGCGCCGTCAGAGGGCGAGAGGGCCTCCAGCGAGAGCTCCCTGCCGCCGCCTCCGAAGAGCCCCTCCCTGCCGTAGATGATCGCGAAGGCGCCGCACGCGGGCGTCCCCGTGTCACAAGTGGCGTCTCCCGAAGTAGTGGCCGAGCCCACCAGGAGGTCGGTGACTCCGTCTCCGTCGATGTCTCCAGCGGCCAGGGACACACCCAGACGCAAATAGGGCGTGGCGCTGCGCAGCACCAGGGGGTCCGGGGTCGGGCTCTGGTTTTCCTTGCGCGGCAGGTCGTCCACTGCCGCTGGGTCCTGGCCGCTCGGCCAGATACCGGCCAGGGTGGCCCCGGATAGGACATACACGGCCCCCGCCGAGGGTGCGCCCGCGCCGGCGCTTCGCTCGGGGGCGCTCACCGCTATGTCGGTGTGCCCATCTCCGTCGAAGTCGCCCACCGCCAGCGCATAGCCGAAGCGGTCCGAGGGTGGGTCCTGCGTCGCGCCCCCGGTCTCGCCGAAGATCGTCACGTGCAAGGGGGCCGAGGTTCCCGTCGAAACCTGGATGGGCGTGCTCGTCTTGTCTGGTGAGATGCTGTAGTTGCCGCCCCCCCAGATTACGTAGATCGCGCCCGAGGTGTCGTCGGCCGCGGACATGCTCTGACGGGTGGCCCCGCCCACGACCAAGTCAATCGCGCCGTCACCGTTCAAGTCACCCCCAGCCATGGCCCCGCCCAGCCAGGAGCCCCAGGGCCAATCCTTGGCCTTGTCGATTCCGGAGATCACTTGCACGGCTCCATCCGTCGCGATGGTCCGATCCATGCCGAGGGGATCTTCGATGAGCACGTCGCCCGTAACCTGTCCAGTCGAGCTTCCGCCGGGGAAGCCCAGGGCGACCTCGTCCACGCCGTCGCCGTCGAAATCCGCGACGGTCATGGTGGCTACCACGTCCTCGGAGGCCGAGGCCGGATCCCCGCGGCCCAGATCGTAGAAGCCGCGGACGTTCGTCATCTTCTTCGGTCCGACCTTGAGCCCGGTCGTGGCCACGAACGGGTTGGTGGGGTAGGGATCTGCGTGCAGGAGCCAGGTGTCATTCGCCAGGGCCACCGGAGAGGTGGCTTCGGTGGTCAGCTCGATGCGGCCGCCAAAGGTGAACAAGGCTTCTGGGCCGGGCAGGTAGAAGGCCACGTGCCCAGAGCGGGGGGGCTGATGATTGGAGGGGGCCAGGATGGACCAGCCAGACGAGGTGAGGGACTGGATGGTGCGGTAGCGCCCGCCTCCCGAGGAGATGGTCTCCTGGTTCGGGATCCCACCCACGATCAGGAGATCTCCCATGTCGGGCACGACCAGGGCCTGGTGCCGGGAGACCCTACGGCTCTGGTTCGTTGCGCGTGGCTCCCAGATTCCTTGGTCGTACCTGAATACGCCGTCGCTTCCCCCGCTGGTCTCGCTGGTCTGCCCGCCCACGAGGAGCAGCTCCTCGAGGCCTGGCGCCCAGGTGATGGTGTGGTGACGGATATTCGGTCTGACCAGGCTGGCCGGTGGCGTCGCGACACAATGGGTCTCGGTTCCCTGCTGCCATTCGTACTCGCTCCCGGTGTACTCCAGATAAAAGGTGTAGCACCCAGCAGGAACCGGAGTAGTAGTGTGCGAGGTGCTCCCCAGATGTCCGCCAAAAAGCACGAAGCGGCCCTCGCTGGGATGGTAAGCCATGGCAGCGCCGTACCGTGGTCCAGGGCTAGGACCGATGGGGCTGCGAGCCTCCCAGCCAGTTCCCGGAACGAACTCCCATAGATCCTCGAAGGAGCCGATGCTGGTAGGGTTGGCCTCATCGCTTCCGCCAAACAGCAGCAGCACGTTCCGTTCTGGATCGTAGGCCATGGCGTGACCGTATCTAGCGCCAGGCGTAGGTTCTATTTGTATATGCTCCTCCCAGCTCTCTCCGTCGAAGAGCCAGGTGTCGGCCATGGGCACTCCGCTTGCGTCCTGACCTCCGAAGAGGACGAACGTCGCGTTGACTGGGTCGGTGGGGGCGAAGACCTCTCCTTTGGCCAGGTACCTGGGCGGCGGCGCCCCGCTCTCTGGCAGCACCTCGTACCACTGCGGGGGGGTGGGGGTGTTGTTGTTACCGGGAGGCACCACGATCTTCACTGTCCTGTCCATGAAGGTCGGGAGGCAGTTCGTGCCGCATTCGATCCCGGTTGCGTTGCCGGTCTCGCAGGCCTCGCCGTGCTGGCTGTCCAGGAAGCCGTCTCCGCAGGAGGAGGCCTCACAGGCGAGGCCTGACCCCGAGTCCCTGCAAACGTAGGGCGTCCCGCTCCTGCTCGGGCAGGCGTCCCCCTCGGTCTTGTCGGCGCAGGTCTGGGAGGCGCTGACGGTCATGCTCCTATTGAGCCAGCACTTCTTGGTGTCGCCCGAGACTCCGTAGCGGCCCTCGGCCAGCATGAGCCCCGAGGAGTCGAAGACCCTCAACCAGACCACCATCGAAAACCGCTCGGCCGTCTTTACGCTGGCGGCCACGTTCATGATGTGAGTGCCCGGCTCGAAGACGAAGGTGGCGCTCCCGTCCCTGGCGCTCTCCGGGAAGACCACCCGCGAGATCCGCCTGGAGTAGTACCTGGCGTTGGTCCCCCTTGCTGGCGGCCCGTCCTTCACGGTTATGTCAATCTCCAGGGTGGCTGCCTGGGAGAGGCTGAAGCCCTTGAACTTGACGGTCACCTCGGAGATGGGGCCCACGTCTTTTTCGCAGACCTCCTTGCCGCAGGCGCTCGCGAGGCAAGTGGCCAGGATGACAGCCAGGGCGGAGAACACAGGGTGGTTGTTTCGGGCTTGCATGGCGTTACCACCTCAAGTTCAGGCCGTCGAGGTTGATGCGCTCCCCGCTCGGGTCGCGGGCAATCTCACGCGTGCTCAGGTAGGCCGAGAGGCCGGCCGTGCCTCCTGCCACCACTGCCCCGACCACCGTCCAGAACCACCAGCGCTTGTAAATCGGCGTCGCGCGGATCGTGATGACCTTCTGGATTACCTTCGGCTTGATCTTCACGAGGAGGACCTGGACGTCGAAGGTCTTGCCGCCCTTCACGTCGTGGTCCTTCTTGAACTCGTAGTAGCCCTTGTGGGCCGCGCTGATGGCCACGGGCCCCGGGTCCAGCCTGAAGACCTGGTTCATGGGGGCGGCCCCGACCGGCCGGCCGTTGATGCGGATCTCGGCGCCGGGGGGGGCCTCCATGACGATCTTCACCTGCGCGACCATCCGGAGGAGGCGGGCGATCTCCCTCTTCTCGACCTGCTCGCGGAGCTGCTGGTCCGCCTCGTTGTCCGGCTTGGCGGTGAACTCCTTGAGGAAGAGCTCGTAGTGCTCGAGGGCCTTCAGGTTGTTGCCCAGCCACTTGTAAGCCAGGGCGATCCTCGTGTGGATCTTGGGGCTCGGGTAGAGCTTCAGGGCCGCCTTGAACTTGTCGATGGCCCGGTTGTAGTAGCCGCCGTCGAAGTCCGCGATGCCCAGACGGAAGAGCTTGCGGGCCTCCTCCTTGGGGTCGGTGGCTTCGGCCCCCTCCCTCGGGGCTTCCTCCGCGGCCCGCTCAGGCGGCGCCGGAGCTGCGGCCCGCTCCCTGGGGGGCTTGGCCCTCCTCGGCGCGGCGGCGGCCGTCGCGACCGAGCAGAGCGCCAAGAGGGTGGCTAGGAGCAGCGAAGCGGCTCCCGGCCTGCGCACGAGTTGACTTGAATTGGCGGTCATGACCTGTCCTTCCTCGGCGCTTCGAAGTGAAGCCCT
>JAVEWA010000215.1:5347-10215 GCA_034004785.1 Polyangia bacterium | reverse complement strand
ACGAGACCCTCGTGGACCTCCTGGCCATCCAGCAGGAGATTCACTCGGGGCTCTTCGCGGTGATGGACGGCACCACGGCCGGCTCGGGCCCGGGCCCTCGCACGGTCACGCCTCACGACAAGAACATCATCCTCGCCTCTGCGGATCAGGTGGCAATCGACGCCGTCTCGGCCTCTCTCATGGGTTTCGATCCCATGGAGATCCCGTGCATCCGTCTCGCTCACGAGCGCGGCCTGGGCGCTGGCAGGCTGGCCGACATCGAGATCCTGGGCGATGAGGACGCGGCGAGGGAGCGGTGGGGCTTCGACGTCGGCGTCAACTTCGCCACTGGCGCCGGACGCCTCTTCTGGCACTCACCCTTGAAGGTCTTCCAGAAGGCGCTGTTCCACACGCCCCTCGTGAACGTCTTCGTGCTCGCCTCGGCCATTTACCACGATCAGGCCTGGTACCCCGTCATGGGGGGCAAGGTCGTGCGCCGCTGGCTCCGGGAGTCCCCCTGGGGCCGTCTGTTCGACGCCGCCTGAGCTAAGAAGTTGTTGCCACCAGGGCTGGTCGCTTTCCATCGGGGCCGAGTCGGGCGATCCGGCGAAGACAGGCTCGGCCATGTCGAGTCCGAAGACAGTGCATTGCATTGAATTTGCAGCTTTATTTTCCGCTTGACACCCCCTGGGGGCGCTGCTAGAAGGGGGCGCACCGTCGCGGTGGGTCCCTGGCCAATGCGGGCGGATAGCTCAGCTGGAAGAGCGTCGGCCTTACAAGCCGAGGGTCGCAGGTTCAAGTCCTGTTCCGCCCACTCGACGGCAGGGCAACCCCTCGTGGGTGATTTTGGGGTGGTAGTTAAGTCGGTTATAACGCCGGCCTGTCACGCCGGAGGCCGCGGGTTCGAGTCCCGTCCACCCCGCACCTGAGCATCGCCCTGAGCAAGAGCAGGCCTGGCCTCGAGCCAGGCCTGCCATTTTTTTGGCGCTCGCCAGGAGAGCCTCCCGCCTTTACAATCTTGGCAATGCGTGGAGACCTCGACTAATGGGCTCTGGTGCCGATATGCCTCTTGCGGAAGGGATGTCCCGTCGGCTCGTGACGAGAAGCCCCGCCATGCAGTCGGTGAACAAGGCAATCGAGGAGGCCTGCAGATCCGACTGCCCCGTGCTTCTCCTGGGCGAGCAGGGCGTAGGCAAGGAGTTCGTGGCGCGCCTCATCCACCGCCACAGCCCCCGGACCAACAGGGCCTTCGAAACCCTCTTCCCTCCGGCGCTCACACCCGAGCTCGCAGCGCAGGAGCTTCACGCCGAGCAGGCCAGGCGCTTGAGACAGGCCGCAGGCGGCACTCTTCTGGTCAAGGAGGTCTGGCGCTTTCCCTCCGCCGCGAGACGCCGCCTGGGCGAGGCCCTCGACCACCAGCAGCCAGGGGATCGCACCCCACTGGAGGTTCACGACGTCCGCCTGATGCTGTCTTCCAGGGTCAGCCTCGAGGAACCAGGGCACGAGCATTGGCTCGGCGCAGTGGAGGAGGCGCTGCCCCTTGGGTCCATTGCCTCCCTTAGACGAATCACAATCCCACCGCTGCGCCGACGCCCGGCGGACATCCCTCTCCTGGTGGAGACCTTCAACCGCGAGCAGGCCCAGGAAGCGCGGCGCGAGCCACTGCAGTTCTCCTCCAAAGCCATGGACAGGCTGAGCGCCCACGACTGGCCAGGGAACGTCTCCGAGGTGAGGAGCGTCGTGTACCGCCTCTTCGGTGCCGTCTCGGACCAGGCCGTGGAGCCGAGTCACCTGTCCGGCCTCATCCCCGACGTGGAGGACGAGATTCCACTGGGGCGCTTCGGTTTGGAGGAGCTGGTCAGGGCAAAGTTGCGCTCCTTCCTCGGCCGCATCCGTGGCTACCACGTCGAGGACCTCCTCGGCCAGGTCATGAGCCAGGTTGAGCGCCCCCTTCTCGAGCTCGTGCTGGAGCAGACCCGCGGCAACCAGCTCCAGGCCGCACGCATCCTGGGTATCAATCGCAACACCCTGCGGAAACGGATCCGGGCCCTCTCCATCAAGGTCTAGGTCTTCGAAGCCCAGCGAAGCGCAACGAAGGTCAGCAGCGCGGCGGGGGCGGCGAGGATCCAGATGCGCGTACCAGGCCAGATGGCCGCTAGGATGGCTGTGAGGGTCAGCGACACCAGGGTGGCCACGAGCAGGACTCCAAGGTTCAGGAGCGGGTGCTCTTCTCTCGGATCTGGTTCGTCTGGGTCTGGATCTTGCTGGAGCATCCAGGGTTCGAGCCTCTCCTCACCGTTCTCTACCTCCGGCCCATTGCCTAGCCCGACCAGGCCTGGTTCGGCCCTCGACACCTCGCGGCCTCCGTCCATCGCGGCGATAGCGGCACGCAGCGACCGTCGCTTCCGGAGATATCCGAGCACCAGAAGCAAGGCGGCCAGCACCCACAGGAAGAGCCCAGAGGTGATCATTGGCACGATGACGTTCTGCCAGTTCCAGCGCTGCTTCCACTTGGCCTCCAACTCGCCAGGGGAAACGTGGAAGACCATGCGCAGAGCTTCATCGAAGGCCATTCCCTGCCCGAGCAGGGCGATGAAGCGCCTGAAGGCGGAGCCATCGCCGACCCCCCGGAGGTAGCGGACGAAGTCGTAGCTCTGTCTGTAGCTCTCGGCTGCCCTGCGGCCGTCATGCCCCAGACCGCGATGTAGCTCTCCCAGGGGCAGGGCTCCGCCGACCGAGATGTCCCGCCAATCTCCCAGGTGGGGGGTCATGGCCTGAAGATCGGCGAAACCCTCCACGAACCACTTGGGCAAGACTCGAAACCCCACCGCCTTGGCAAGGAGCACGTGAGACAGCTCATGGGCGAACAGCACCTCCCGTCCGAACTTTGGGGCCCCGGACAAGGCTGGGCCGAGCACCACGAGGCTCCTTCTAGGAAATGCCACGCCGGCTACCCAGGCGGGAAGCGGCCTCCCCTCGGGCTGGGCGCGCTGGAACTCCTCGCGTCTGGCCACCACTACCACGGCGATCATGCCGCCTGGGTCGCGCCCGAGGTCCGCCACGATGCGCTGGCGGATCTCTTCGGCCCTCCTAGCAAGGCCGAGGGCCTCGTCGCGAGCCTCTTGAACGTAGTGGAAGCGGAAGTGCTCTGTCTCCAGCGTATCGGGAGGGAGCCACGCCGTCAGGATCAGACCGAGCACTGTGGCAATGAAGCTCATGGATGGACGAAGGGCGGGATGCGGACAAGAGGCCTGCCGGAGCTCACTCCCTTGTGATCTGCAGGATCACCTTTTCCTCGTCCAGGCTGTCCTTAATGGCGAAGGCCGCGACCACACCAGCGACCACGGCAGCCGCCACCCAGAAGTACCACTTCTTCCAGATCTGCGCGCCTCTGCCCTTCCGGGCCTCCTCCCCCTTCTTGTGAGCGCGCCTCGAGAGGTCTTCGTCCTTGAGCAGCTCCTCGCGAGCCTTGATGAAAGCGGCATGGACCAGGGCACGGACGGGGGAGACCAGAGCCTGGCTCGTGGGGGAAGACTCAACCGGCAGGGTAGCCACGAAGGAGTCCCCGGAGAAGCGGCCGAGGTTCCGCGAAAACCATCTGAGGCGAACCTGGCCCCCCTCCGACACCGCCACCAGGAGAAAATCCACCGACAGGGTCTTCGCGAGCGCCCGGAGCGGCGCTAGCTCGAAGGGCTTGCCAGAGGCCCGCACCGAGGTGAGGGTCTTCCTGAGATCCTCGAAAGGATCTTCCTGCTCTGGCACCAGGGACACTGGCACCACCACACTCTGCCCGGCCGGGGGGACCGCCTGCACGAACACCCGATGCCCCTTCAGCTCCACGCGCACCCGGTGCGCTCCGGGCCCAACGTGAAGCGTTAATGGCCCCTTCCCGGCGGGGTGCTCGTCCAGGAAGACCTCTGCGCCCGCAGGCGCCCTCACCTCCAGGGTGCGACGTGGCACGAGCGGCGCCGCCTCCAGAGGGTAGGCATCCCAGGTTGCTTGCGGGACCCCATCGGGACGCTTGTCGGCATTCAGCTCCCGAAGCCGAGCGGCAGTCGCGCGAGCGGCCTCGGCCCTGCCTAGCTCGTGCAGGCAGATCAGGAGATAGGTGTGAGCCACGAGGAGATGCGCGCGCCCATGCGCCATCGGAACGTGGGTATCGAAGAGGGCGATGGCCTGCGTGAATGCGTCCGCGGCGGCCTCTCGCTCGAGGGCCGTGAAGAGCCGGCGGCCTCGGGCTATGGCTGCACGAGCGAGGCTCAGGCTCTCGTCGTGAGCAAATCCCGCGAGAGCCCGCCTCAGCGCCTTGCCCTGCACCGGAACCGGCAGCTCCACCCTGGCTGCCTGACGCGAGGCCTCGCGAGGTCTGGAGGGCGCAGCCTCTCTAGCGGCAGGCCGGGCAGCGGCCGATGGCCTCGCCTCCTGGGTCTCGGCCGGCGATGACGCGAGTTGCTCGTAGAGCGCGAGGAGCCGGGCAGAGGCGGCCTCATCGGCAGGCCCAGCGTTTACGATGGCGAAACGGGGCGCAGCAACCGCCCTACCGCTCGACATGGGCAGGGCTACCAGGATCCAGAGCAACACCATTGTTGGGCGGAAAGTCAGCATGTGGGAGGCCTTCGTCATTGAGACACCCTGCGGCGCCCCTGGCGCCTCGCCCGCGCAGCATAGCAAATGCGCAGACAAGAGAGAACCACGTCGGTTTGCCGGGCCCCGGGAGCAGTTCCTCGGCCGAAAGCGTTCGGCCCCAGGCCCCGGAAGCAACACGAGCAGAGCCCCCATGGCGGTCCTCACAACGCCGTCACTGCCGCACTCGCCTACTGTCATGAGGAGGAGCCTAGAGGTCCAGCCAGGAGTCCGAGTAGAGCTTGCGTCCGAGCAGGATCTCGGTG
>JAVEWA010000215.1:0-5337 GCA_034004785.1 Polyangia bacterium | reverse complement strand
GGTCTTGACGTAGTCGCGTTCCTCCTTTGACAGAGACGAGAGCTCAACGGGCTCGTTCTCCATCACCCGTGCCACCAAGACCTCGATGTCCTGGCGCTTGCCGCGGGCGAGATCCATCAGACCCTTGTCGAGTGGATCCAGGATGGCCGTCGAGAGGCCGTGACGGCGCAGAATAGCGAAGTAGGTCTGGTTCACGAGGGGCCTGAGATGCTCAGGGCAGCCATTCGAAATATTGGAAAGGCCGCAGGTGGATTCACACTCTGGGAAGATGTCCTTTAGCATGGCCATGAAGCTCGTACAGCCCTGGGCCTCGATCTGCTGGGAGGAGATCGGCACCACGATCGGATCCACGAAGATGTCTTGGGAGTCCATTCCCTCGTCCTGGGCACGGTAGACGATGTTGGCGGCCAGCTCACCCCGCTCGTTCTCGTCCCTTGGGATTCCATCGGGTCCCCAGAGGAGCGCGACCATGCCGGCGCCGTACCTGAGCGCCATGGGGATCAGCGCATCCATCCGGTCATCTCTGGCCATGACCGAGTTGATCACTGCCTTTCCACGCCGGGGCTTGTAGACCTTCAGACCCGACTCCATGGCGTCCACGTTCATTGTGTCGAAAAACAGCGGCAGGTCAGAGACCTCCTGCACCAGGCCTACGACCCAGCGCATGAGCTCGTCGCCGCTCTTGCGGGCTGGTCCCAAGTTGATATCAAGGAGGTCTGCCCCCGCTTCGGTCAATCTCTCGGCAAGCTCCTGGATTGGCTTCGCCTCCCGGTTCCGCATCGCCGGGCCGATCCTCTTCGACATCACGTTGATGTTCTCGGCGATTACCTTGAACATGTCGCTGGCTCCTCGCGCATGGGCCCGCCGCGGCCATCCACGGCAAGCACTGAAGAAGTGGCCGCAGCGATGCAACGTCCGGAATGCAGCCACGAGCAGACCGAGACGGTTCTCCTGTCAGCCGAAGTGCTGCTTGAGGAAAGCCGGGATGGCGCTCGCCTCCCGGGGGCCAACCAAGACATCCCAGTCGCTCCCCAGCTCCTCCTCGAGATCTCCCGAGATAACGGCAGCGAGTCCTGGGATGATGACCCGTTTCTTCCCTAGCTTCTCGTTGCCACCGGCCTTTTTGATGGCCGCCCCGATGGCGTCGCCAACGAACTTGCCGGCTGCCCAAGCCGTGAGCACCGACAGGCCGTCCGTGTCCTTCACGAAGAGCCACGTGGGCACCCGACTGTTCTCGATCTCGCCGCTAACTATGAAGTATGTGAGGGAGAAATTCGAGGTAATCAGCACAGGGCTCTCGGGCCCTGGATCGTTGATTGGGTAGAAGCCCTCTTCGGACTTCATGGGACGCTGCGGGTCCGTGAAAATGTTCAACCGCTGCAAAAGAAGGGGAAAGAGAACTTCGCCGTCGAAGTCCGACAAGATGACTATGCCCGCATACTTGGCCACAGCGAGGGCAGCCAAGACTGCCTCCTTCTCCTTGGCCTCGGCCATGTCGCACACCGGCACCAGGGTGGGGAAACCGAAAGAGCGGTTCCTCTCGTGGAGTGCGAGGCGCCTGATGGCCGTCTGATCTCTCAATAGCGCACCCGCAGTTCGAGCGCCGGAGTCCAGCACCATGAGCTTCAGCTCAGCCTTGGTGACCTTCTCGCCGAGCTCCTCGAGCTGCTCGAGGCTCTCGGCCACGAGCCCAGGAACCGCGCCATGCTCCTTGATCAAGGGGAGCATGGCTTCGATGTTGGCCGCGTTCACCCCATTCACCAGTACCTTGGCCCCGCCTCGCTCAGCGAGACCGGCCCTTGCCATCTCGGGGCGGTCTGTCCACAGGATCAGCGGCGCACCTGTGGAGGCGACCGCCTTTCTCACGAGAGCGTTATACGTGGCTTCATCACCCGAATCGGCCTTCAGAGCCAGCAGATCTCCGCCGAGGGTCATTCCCACGCGCTCGTACCTGTGCTTCAGAAATCTCTCGAGCTTGGCATCCACCAGATCCTCGGGCTCGGTGTCGCTGATCCTCAGGGCAATGCCGGTGGGGTTGAAGAAGGTCTTCTCATGACGAAAGAGCACTATCTCTCCGCCGCACTTGAAAGCTCGGTCGCCGACTCCAAGCTCCATGGTCAGGATTGGCGGCGCCGAGGCCTCGGACAGCGCCTTCCTGGCCTCCTCGCTCACGTGCGGACAGGCAGCGAGCTCCGCCTTGCCTGCGGCGAGCTGCATGGCAAAGGCGAGGCAGGTAGGCACGCCGCAGTCCCGGCAGTTCGTCTTTGGCAGGAGCTTGAAGATCTGAATACCGGTCAGGGCCATCGTCCGTCCTCCTCGTGGACGCGGCGCAAGAGCGCCACTTCAGTCATTCACATCGAATTCAACCAGGAGTCAACGTAAACCTTCAAGGGCCCTGAACAGACGATTACGGCCATGGCATCGCCCTCATGTTCACAGGCTACAACAAGGGCTCCATCCCAATGGCCGGGTGACCCTTCTCAGTGAGCCAATCAAGGAGCTCCATCTCGTCGGTTCCGATCGTTTCGTCTGCGATGAGGTTCGCGAAACCGTCGATCCCGATCCTGGCGCCAGCCTCGTCAATCCTGCGGAGCAGCTCCTCCTTGAGGCGCCTTGGCATCCAGCAGAGCCTGGCGATGCCTCCTTCCGCCCTCAGGTACTTCTCGGAGACTATGTACAGCTTGGAGTGCCCAATGAAGCCAGGAGTCACCACGCCGCCACCCACCGAGCCGACGAGGGTAGAGAACGTCATGCCAGACGGGGTCATGCCGGCGTAGTCGCGGCTCACGGTCATGACTCCGTTGCAGAGCGGCATAACCGCCGAGAAGCACTCCGTGCAGTGGCTGGAGGTCATGGGCGCCTCCATGATGGAGTAGACGTTGATACGCTCCACCGTCCCCCAGGAAGCCTTTCGCACAAACTCGTTCACCCCCTCCCACTGACCTCTCCTCTCATCCAATACGCGGCCCTTCTGGATCGGTTGGTTGGGTCCGGTGGGGGTTATCTCGTAGGCTGCCCTGCAGTCGAGCCAGGAGTAGGCGCCGCAGAGCCCGCTCCGCTCGGGAGTCACAACGCAAACATGGCTCGGCGCAATGGACTGGCAGATGGTGCAGCCATAGAATGACGGCTCTTCCTCGTCCTTGATACCGGCTATTCGCTCGTCCCTGGCCGCGTACGCGGCGCGAGCCTCGCGGAGAACATCCTGGGCCTCTGCTTCCCCGGTGTAGATGGTCACTGACACCTTGTCCAGGATCGCGCCGAAGTCTTGGTGGTACTTGGCCCATAGGATCTCGCCGATGTGCCTGAGTCGGAACCCATTGTCATAGGCGCCCCTGGATATCCTGAACCAGGCTGTGTCTCGTTGTCCTGTGTGCATGCACCCCTGGGCGAAGCTCACGAGGCGATGGATCTGCCGCTCCAGGATTGGCTCGAAGTCCCTCTGGAATGCTCTCCCCGCCACCTTCACCTTCACCGCAATGGAGCGCCTGCTGTTTGGCTCCAACGCGTCGAGGTCCGGCCCCACGACCTCTATCTCGTGGTCCTCGATTTCCTCCATGTCCACAGCGGTCGTCCACTCCACCGCGAAGGCGCCGTCGCGCCCCCCGCCCCCCTCGAAGTATGTCTCGGGACCGCGTACCCGCTCACCTTCGAAAGCAGCTCCGTACGCCACGGGGACGTCCACCTTGGAGACGCTGATCTTGATGCCGCGAACCTCGACGGCTCTCTGCACGATCTCGTCGTGCGAAATGTTGGAGACCATGTGCGCGCAGGTGCAGATACCTGTCGAGGGGCTCTCAGGTATGGACGCGTCGGCGATTACTGGAAAGCCGAAGCTCTCACAGGCCAGAGCGCTAGCGCACCACTCGTCGGTCACGAAGCCTAAGGTCATGGCAAAGGCCAAGACGCGATCCTTGATGTAGGCGAGAATCCTCCGGGAGTCGCCCGGCTCGACGCCGCCAAAGAACATGGCCGCCCGCGTGGCGAACCCGAACGCGAACACCGCGGCGGACACGTCGGGCCCGAGTGGAACCAGCCTCGTGGACCAACCCATCTGGGCGCCGGACTCGAGGAGCTGCTCGCTGAAGCGCCTGCCCTCGTACTCGCCCACCATAAAGACGTAGAGGTTCTTCTGCTGGAGCTCCTGAGCGATCCGAACCGCCACCTCCTTGGAGGGAGCCGCGCCCAGGATTGCCGCGAACCCGCGAGCAGTGCCGTCCAAGAACTCCACGCCACGTCTTCTCAGAATTACGTCGTCGGCCGCGCCAAGCCAGAGCCTCCCGGCTTCAGGGTCCTCACCTGTGAAATAGGATCCGGGACGCTCTAGGTACCTGATGCCCTCCTCCATCTCCTGAGCGAAGAGAGCAGCCATGCCCGCATCCAGGGCCGGTCCCCGACTGGGGAGGTGCGCCTCGGCCCTCGCGAGGGGCGGAAGGAGCCCAATGCAACGCTCGAACACTGCCTCCATGTCGTCCAATCGCTCGATCCTGTGCCCCAAAATGCCGTAGATGCAGGGCAAGTAGTAGCCGGTGTTGGGGAACCCGATCTCATGCCTTCCTCCGTGCTTCTCCCGCGCCACGTCATACCTTTGCCGGGCTCTGGCGAGCAGCTCGTGCGCACCTCGGATACCGGCTGAAGCGATGGTCTTCGACATACTGCGTCCGCTGCCTCTCGTTGCCGGCCTCCCGATGTCTCAGCCTAGGCGGTGTCCATGTCGCGACGCACGCTCATGTCCACGAGGTCGTGTTCCATCCAAATGGACGTGCTCCGGTGTCCGCCTACGCCACAAGGGGCCCAGTCCTGATCTCGATGGCGCCGAACTTGCAGCTCTGGTAGCAGATGCGGCACTTCGTGCACGGGTCCTGGTGGATCTCGTAGGTGTCCCCCTTCTTCTTCTCTCCGGAGATCGCGTGGTGCGGACACCGGATGCGGCAGAGGTCGCAGCCCGTGCACTTGTCGCCGAGGATGTGGAAGTGGATGAGCGCCTTGCACACCTTGGCGGGGCAGATCCGCTCCTCGATGTGCGCCGCGTACTCGTCCCTGAAGTAGCGCAGCGTGGAGAGCACCGGATTCGGGGCAGTCTGCCCCAGAGCGCAGAGGGACCCCTCGGCGACCACCTCCGCGAGCCGCTCGAGGCGCTCGATGTGCTCGGCGGCGCCGCGTCCCTCGCAGACGTCGTTGGTGAGCTCCCACATGCGTTTCAAACCTTCCCTGCAGGTCGTGCACTTGCCGCAGGACTCGTCCCGCAGGAAGTTCAAGAAGTAGCGGGCGAAGTCCACCATGCAGGTGTCCTCGTCCATCACGATCATGCCGCCGGAGCCCATCATGGAACCGGCCCGG
>JAVEWA010000214.1:0-10231 GCA_034004785.1 Polyangia bacterium | reverse complement strand
GTGCCTCCGCCGCGCAGCGAAGGAGTGACCAGAGGAGCCGGGTGCGGTAGTCCCGCATGCCCGGATCTGTGGGGGGGGGAGCGACCCGTTTCATTCCGGGGACGGGTCGCCTCCCCTATCCCGACTGGGGCCGGCGGGCGGGGCGAGCCGGCGCGGCCAGGTACTCTCAGCGGGCGGGCGGCGGGGCAGGGGCCATGGCCGGGGCCGCGGGGGCGGCAGGGGCCATTGCTGGGGCCGGGGCGGCTGGGGTCGCGGCAGGGGCCGCAGCAGGGGCGCCAGGAGCCGCGGGCGCTGCGGCCTTGTCGGGCTTCGGAGCGACGTACCCAGGGGCGTGCTTGCCAAGGACCTTTGTGCTCTTCGCGCTGTCGGGGAGGTAGCGGTCCACCTTGCCGAAGAACCAGAGCAGGGCGACGACGAGGATCACGAGCAGCGTGATGTAGAGCCACCAGGGGCGCTTCTTCTCGGCGTAGGGGTCGGCAAAGGCGTGCCGCGCGCCTGGGGGCAGGCTCGCGAGGCGCGTCAGGGCCGCGCCAAAGGGGACGTTGATGTTGGCCCTGCCGTTGATGGCCCAGCCGCTGGCGTCCAGCAGCGGGCCGAGGCTCCGGTGGCGGAGCTTCACATAGGCGAGGATCATCGAAGGAGCCGAGATGAGCAGCAGCAGGCCGACTATTCCGAGGGGCAGCCACTTGCCCAGGCCGAGGAAGGCCGCCAGGATGCCCACCACCATGGCGCCGATGCCTCCGACCGCCACTCCGATGGCGGCCACCGTGCCCACGTCGATCTTCTTGGGGGGCTCGGGCGTCTTGGTGGGTGCCTTGGGGTCCCCAGGGATCGCCGCCTGGGTGCTGGCGGACATGCGCTGCTGCTGCTGGGTCTCGGCGGCGCTGGCGCGCTTGGCGATCTGCTCCTCGATCATTCGCGAGAGCTTCTTGTAGGGTGACCAGAAGGCCTCCCTCAGGCTTATTGGGTTGGAGACGATCTTGGTGATGGTGGCGGCCCAGTCGTTGCCCTCGCGGTCGTAGAAGAGGCCGTTTCGCCCTACCATGAGGGCATCGGCGTCGCCGTTGGTGAAGGCTGCCACAATGGCTTTCTTCTCGGGGCCCCCTGGCCCCATCCTCGTCAGGTCGCAGTAGGCCAGGTAGCAGCCCGAGAGGGAGGCCAGGGGTCCGTGCTTCGCCGCGTCCAGGACCTCGATGCAGAGATCGCAGGCCCTGGCGTCCAGGAAGAGGGTGCCCGCCTGGAAGGCGGCCCCCTTGAGGGAGTATAGGTCCGAGAAGTTCACGTAGTTCCGGCAGAACCTGTGGAAGTCGCGGACGTAGAGGACGAGCTTTTCGACGTCGGTGATCTTCTTGTACTCGGGCTCCAGCGCCAGGTCTTCGGCGATCAGGCCATCGAGGATCTCCTTCTTGCCCCCCTCGGAGAGCGCCTTGATGCGGTCCTCTCCGAGCTTCTCCACCTCGGTGGTCGGCTTGGTGGCGGCCCAGGCATCGTAGGCCGCGAGCTTTGCGGTGACGGTGTTCCAGTCCGTCTCGGTGAGGTCCTTCCTGGGGGAGCCCAGGATGGGCTCCACGGCCTTGGTGCGAAGGTCATCGAGGGCCTGGCTCCAGGCGGGGTTCACCCCGTGCCCAAGGGGCAGGGGCCGGCCCGCGGCCGCCGCAGCCAGGGGCAGCTTCTGGAGCCCCTCGGCCTGGGCCGACAGGGGCGCCGCGCCCAGGGCTGCGAGATCGGCTTCGGTGCCCGCCGCCGCGACTGAGGCCCTGGGATCGAAGGCGAGGAGGTGGCAGCGGGTGAAGTAGTCCACTACCTTGGTTCGCACCGCGGCCACCGCCGCTGCAGCGGGGGCGGTCGCGTCGCCGAGGGGCAGGATGCCTGGTTCGGCCTTGCCTTTGGAGAGCCACTCCATGTAGCTCTGGACGTCGGCGAAGAAGGCGTCCACCCTGGCTTTGTCTATTCCGGGCTTGCCGCTGAGATCCGGCACCGAGCCCTTGATGGCGATGACGTCCTCGATGGACTTTATCACCTCGGCGTCGTCGCTGGAGCCGGCGTGGATGATCCCGTCGCCGTTGAAGCGCGTCTCGGCGAAGACCTTGGCGCTGTCAGATACGTCGGTCAGTGAGATGGCCTCGGCGTCGGCCTTGCCGAGGCCCGCGAGCACCCGGCGCGCGCTCTTGAGGACTGGGCCGTCCTTCAGGGCGGCCAGGGGCACCGAGTCGCCCCCCTTGATCAGCACCTCGGGCTTCTCGAGGACCTCGCGGAGCCACTTCACCGCGGCCACCACCTCGGTGGCCTGCACGCGGCTGTCCTTGTTGGTGTCGAGGTAGGCAAGGGTCTTGGGATCAAAATCAACGCCCTTGGTGGGCATGCCCAGGGAAAGCCAGAGCTTCTGGTCCAGGTGCTCGAGCGCGAAGATGTCTTCGGCGGTCTTGATCACCACCTGCTCGGTGCCACCCGAGCGGAAGAGTTGCCACTTGTAGCCGCCCGCGCGGGGCTGCTGCGGGGCGCCTTTCATGTAGGGCGGCAGTCCAGCGGGCAATAGAAGGCCAGGGGTGGCGGGGGTGGCTAAGGGCTTCTCGTCGGCCATGTCGAATTCCTCCGAGGGTGTGGCGTCAGTCTCCAGGCGCCGTGACGCTGGGGGTGGGCGCGGAACGCTCTGCCCTTGCGTGGCGGCAGCAAGGGAAACTGCCAGGTCTTTGGTTACGCTATGGCGAGAATCTAGACCTGCGCCCCCACAAGATCAACGACAAAGACTGGAGGGAGAGGCAGGGCAGGGTAGGAGCGGGGGCGCTAGAATCTCCCTGGGGGCCTGCCAGGCCTGCCAGGCCTGCCGGGCATCTGGCCGGGCATGCCGGCGCCCGGGGCGCGCTTGGGCGGGTTCCACTTGTCCTTCTCCTTCCAGAGGCGCTGCAGGGTGTACTGGGGCACGACAAAAACCTCGGGCCTGCCCTTCACCTGCACGAAGTAGTCGCGCTTCTCGGCCTCTTTGCCCACCAGCACCTCGATGACCTCGAGCTTGCCTGGAGCGGGCTTGGGCGCGGCCCTGGGCTCTGGCCGGGGGGCGGCCATGGGATCGGCTGGCGCTCCCATGGCGTCTGGCGCTCCCATGGCGTCTGGCGCTCCCATGGCGTCTGGCGCTCCCATGGCGTCTGGCGCTCCCATGGCGGCGGCGGGAGCGGGAGGCGGCGGGGCGGAGGTCTCGACCGTGATGAGGAGGCGGCCCTGGGGCTTGTCGAGGCCCGTCTTGGCCGGGTCCGTCTCCTTGGCGAATTCCTTGGCGGTGAAGCGGCCCGAGAGCATCTGGAGGTCCCGCTCCAGGGCCTTCGGGTCGAAGGCCAGACCCTCGGGCTTCTCGGCCTTCCAAGCCTTGCCGTCGTGGGCGAAGGCCACCTGGGTGTCCTTGATGTGGACCTCCAGGCGCTTCACCTTCTGACGCTCCGAGAGCCGGACGACGCTTCGGTCGCGCAGCTCGATGGGCGTCTTCATGAAGGCGCTCACGCGGTTCTCCTGGATCAGGAAGACCTGCGGCTTGCCCTTGACCTGCAGGTAGATCAGCTTCTCCTTCACGTCCTGCTTCCCTCGCTTGACCGACTTCTCGGTCGTCTTGCCGAGGAGCAGGGTGTGGGACTCCTTGTCCTTCGTCGTCACGCCTACCTGGAAGAGCGGTTTGTCGAGCCCGGTCTCTTCGGCCTTGGGAGCGTCCACGAAGTCCTGGGTGCGCAGGTAGGACAGGGTCGAGGCGATGCGCGAGACGTCGGAGATCTCGAGGGCGGGGATCTGTGGCTCCGAGCTTTTTAGCACCCAGTTGTCGTTTCGCTTCTTGGGGTCCTTCTCCTCGGCGTCTCTCGTCACGGTGATGGTGCCAGCCGGCGAGGAGATTGTGAGCTCGGTGATCTCCTCGCGCTTGAGGTGCAGGATCTTGGGGTCTCGCCAGGCGCTCATCTCCTTGTCGGTCAGGATCTTGAGGGAGGCGGAGATCTTCCAGACCGTGTTCTGCCCCGCCGCCCTGAGGTAGGTGTAGGTCAAGGGGCGCTCGTTCACCTCGGTGCTGACCTCCCGTCCCAGGTAGAAGTCCGCCATCTTGCGGTCCTTCTCGTACAGGGTCACCCGCAGCCCGAGGGCGTCGTCCACCCCCATCGCGCCGTGGTCGTCCCTGCTCTTGGAGGCCGGCTCCCAGAAGTTCAAGCTCGTGGAGCGCTGGATGAGCATGCGAACCGAGTTCTCATCTGCCGGATACTTGTACGGCTTGACGATCTCCCAGTCGCCGAAGGAGCGCTTGCCGTCCCCGGGCTTGGTGCGCCTGAGCTCCAGGGTTGCCCCGCCCTTGGTGATCTCCATGCGGTCGATCTTGGGAACGGCAGGGTGGACCCAGTTGGCGTCGCCCTTGGGCCGCTCGGCCTGCAGCTCGGGGAATGGGGCGGCCTCGGTCTTCGGGCCCGGCGGCGGCTCCTTCCGGCTTTTAGCCAGGAGCACGACGCCCACGGCGACCACCAGGATGCCTGCGACTATGAGCACTCTCTTGTCCATGGAATCCTCCGAAGAGGGCGTGGGCGCCGCCTGACGCCCGCCGCCGTCAGTCGAGCGCGCGGGCGGCAGCCTGCCTGCGGCTCACCCGAAGCTGCCACCTGATCACGCCGAAGGCGATGAGCAGGAGCGGTAGGCCTACGATCAGCGCGATCTGCAGGAGCACCCGCTTGCCCTTGGCCTCGGGCAGGATCATGGCGCGCTCTTGCATCTGCTTGTTGCGGAGCTTCACGAGGGCCTCGTCCTGGGCCAGCCAGTCCACCAGGTTCTGCAGGAAAACCTGGTTGCCGGCCACCGTGCCGAGGCGGGCCAGGATGTCGAAGTCGCCGATGATCACCGCGCGGGAGTTGGCCCCGCTCTCCTTCGGGCCCTGGCCAGGGAATGCGGAGGGGAGCTTGCCCTCCACCAGGGCGCCCACCACGTAGCGTCCGCGCTTGGCGTTGTCCGGGGGACGATCCCGGCGCTGCAGGTTCGGGACGTAGGGGCCGGTGACCGTCCAGGCCTTCTCAGAGGTCACCAGGAGCGGCTGCACCCTGAAGGACTTGCCGGGCTGGATCTGCTGTCCGACAAAGGCCGCGGTCAGCTCCAGCGAGGAGGCCAGCATGGGGGTGACCGGCGCCTTCAGGTGCCGCGAGACCCAGATGTTCAGGAGGGCAGGGTGGAAGATGACCTGGGCCTGGTTGCCCTGGCGGATCATGAGGGGCTGCTGCCCCTCGTCCATGACGAAGTTGCCCTGGACCTGGATGCCCCACTTTCCGAGGAGGTCGTTGAGGCCGTGCTCCGCGGGCATCATGATCGTGGGCATCTGCTGCATCTGGAACTGCTGGCGCTGCTTTTGCACCGCCATGCCTTCCAGCAGGAAGAGCGCGCCCTTGCCCTGCATCAGGAAGGCGTTGAGCTTCTGCTTGTCGGGCTCGGTCCAGGGGGTGTTGGGCGGGATGATGAGGAGCACCTGGGCGTCTTGTGGCACGGGCTCTCCGCCCCGGATGTTGTACTGCTCGACCCTGTAGTTCTGGAAGAAGCGGTTGAGGGCCTTGACCAGCCCGTCCACCTGCTGGGCCGGCGCCTCGTCATGCCCGGTCACGATGAGGATCTTCTTGCGGCCCTTCACCAGCCTGTGGATGCGCTCGGTCAGGAGGTACTCGAGGTTCTGCTGGATGTTCCAGCCGAGCACCGGCAGGACCTCGATCTCCTCTTTCTCCGCCTTGGGAGCCTTGTAGCTGAGGGACATTCCGAAGTAGATCTCGCGGCTCTCCTTGGAGCCCGAGCGGGCGGTCTGGGCGTCGAACTTGGGGATGCGGTACTGCTCGGTCAGCTTCTTGGCCTCCTCGGACTCCTCGGGGTACACGATCTCCCACTTGAAGCGGCCGTTGGAGGCCTCGGCGTAGTCCTTCAGCTTGTCGATGACGTACTGGCGGACCTCGTCGAGGCCCGCCACGAGCTTCTTCGACACGAAGACCCGGATCTTGAGATCCGCCGGCAGGGTCTTTACCAGGTTCTTGCTCACCGGCGAGAGGGTGTAGAGGCCGTCCTCGGTCAGGTCGGCGCGGCCCGACAGGTAGTGGCCGCCCAGGTTCAAGACGACCAGGGTGATGCCCACCAGGACGGTGTAGATGATGGCGTTGAGGCCCAGCTTCATGCGGTGCGAGGTGGTGGCCATGCGCTACCTCCACTTCCGGCTCTCGAGCGACTGCGTGGCCAGGAGCAGGCACGCGGCGCCGATGGACAGGTAGTAGATGACGTCCCGGGAGTCCAGGATGCCCTTGGAGATGTTCTTGAAGTGGTGTCCCAGGCCGAAGATGCCCTGCAGCCATGGCCGCAGGCCGTCTGGCAGCATCCCTGTGACCCACTCGTGGCCGAGCAGGAAGAAGGGCAGGCAGATGGCGATGGACACGATGAAGGCGATGACCTGGTGCCCGGCCCAGCTGGAGGTCATCAGGCCGATGGAGAGGTAGCAGGCGCCCATCAGGAACAGGCCGATGTAGCCCCCCGCGGTGACTCCCCAGTCCAGATCGCCCATGGCGGCCATGGCTATGGGGATCGGGAGGGTGAAGAGGATCGCCAGGCCGAGCACGGTGAGGGCCGCCAGGTACTTGCCGAGCACCACCTGCCAGTCCGTGACCGGCATGGTGATGAGCAGCTCCATGGTGCCCGAGGACTTCTCCTCGGCGAGGAGCCTCATGGCGAGGGCCGGAGCCAGAAAGACCATAATCAGGGGCATGAGCTCGAGGAACGGCCTGAGCTCCGCCCTCGGGGCCTCCGCGCTGAAGATCCTCCAGGAGGCGATGAACCCGGCCAGCACCAGGAACACCACAATGGCGATGTAGGCGATGGGCGAGTTGAAGAACTCGCCCAGCTCGCGCTTGTAGAGCGTCCAGGTTTTACCCATCACTTGCTCTCCTTGGGCTCTCGGCCCGCGCCGGCCCCGTCCTCCTCGCCGCCCTCGTTCTCGTCGTCGCCGCCCTCGTCATCCTCGTCGCCGTCGCCCTCGTCGCTGCCCTCGTCATCCTCGTCGTCGCCGTCGTCGTCGTCGTCGTCGCCGTCGTCTTCATCTTGGGAGCTACCTGGCGCGCCCTTGGCTCCTCTCGCGAGGGCCCCGCCCTGGGTGAGCCCACGGAACACCTCCTCGAGGCTCGCGGCCTTGGGCGTGAGCTGGAGGATGATCCAGCCTTCGGCCACGCAGACCTTCATGATCTCGAGGCGCGGGTCCTTGTCCTTCTTGGGAGTGATGATGAAGGAGTGGGCGCCACCCTGGGACACGGGCTCGACCTTGTCCACATCGGGCAGGGCCTCCAGGGCCTTGCGGATGCGCTCCGTCGCCTGGCTCGTCTCGAGTGAAAGGAGGAAGCCCGCCTGGGCCAGGCGCGCCTTTGACAGCACCTCGATGGAGCCGTCTCCGACGACCTTGCCCGCGTCGATGATGATGACGCGGTCGCAGGTGGCCTCAACCTCGGGAAGCACGTGGGTCGAGAGGATCAAGGTCTTCTGCTTGCCGAGGCTCCGGATGACCTCCCTGATCTCCGCGATCTGGTTCGGGTCCAGGCCCGAGGTGGGCTCGTCCAGGATGAGCACCGGGGGATCGTGCACGAGCGCCTGGGCGAGGCCCACGCGCTGGCGGTATCCCTTGGAGAGGGTGCCGATTATCTGGCCGAGGCGGTCCTTGATGCCGCAGACCTCCACCACGGCGCGAAGGCGCTCCTTCTGCCTGCTCGCGGGCACCTCGCGCACCGCCGCCACGAACCGCAGGAAGTCGAGCACGGTCATGGACTTGTAGAGCGGCGTGTCCTCCGGGAGATAGCCCACCGCCCGTCTCACCGCCATGGAGTCCTGGTAGATGTCGTGCCCAGCCACCCGCACCTCCCCCGAGGTGGGCGCGAGGAAGCAGGTCAGCATCTTCATGGTGGTGGTCTTCCCCGCGCCGTTCGGTCCGAGGAAGCCCACGATCTCCCCCTGGTTTATTGCGAAGGACACGTCGTCCACCGCTCGGATGGGGCCATAGCTCTTGTGGAGGTGCCTGACCTCGATCATGGTTTGCGAAGCCATCTTGTTTTGCTTCTCCGAGGCGTCTGTGCGCCAACTGGCGCGGTAAATCCCATGGAATGGCCGATAGCTCGGGGCCTGAACCGCGGAAGGGCCCAAGCTATTCCCGAGGCCCTGCAGATCGGGGTGCAGTTATACGGGACCGCCCGACCATGTCAAGCAATTTTGAGAAGTTGCGCTCTGTCACCGGCCTCAGGCGCCTCTGCGGATGGTGAGGCCCGCGAGGCTGCACGTCTTCAGGGGCTCGAGCCAGGAGGCGAGGATGCGCCCGAGGCGATCGGGCGCCGGCATGGCCACCGCCTCCAGGCGCTGTCGCACCCGGCCCTCGGCCTCTTCCAGCATGACGTCACACCACCCGGCCCCTTGGGAACGGGCCCGCTCGGTCAGGAGGGACTCGGCACGCTCCTGTTGATCCCGGGTCAGGGGCTCCACTCCGAAGGTCTCCCCCAGCATCTGCCTCGTCCAGGCTGTCCTGAAGAGGTCCCCGAGGCGCACGGCGCCGGGCTCGTGGGGCTGGCAGCCGGCGAGACCCTCCTCGGTGAGCCACCTCGGGGAGAAGCGCAGGCCGAGGAAGCAGAGGGGCCACTGGACAGCCAGGTCCTCGACGAGCGCCGCCCCTTTGCCGAGGTCCTCCAGGGTGAGGAGCGGCCTGGTGCCCTTGCCAGGGGGCGCGTCGAAGGCCCGTGAGAGGGCGGGGAAGCGCTGGGAGAGGCCTTCTGCCAGCTCCAGCCACGGGCCCTCCAGCAGGGTGGCGCCTCGCTTGGCCAGGGAGATGCGGCCCTGCCTGTGGAGCGTGTCCACGAGGCGCTTCAGCTTCAGGGTCAAGCTGTAGCCCACCCTGAAGACAGTGGTCAGGGGAGTCCTGGAGAGGATCCCTGGGGCCGCGTCCCCCTGGCCCTCGGTCAAATACATGAGCCCGAGGTTCAGGCCCTGGCGCACCCGCACAAGGACCTGTCTCATCTCCTCGGCGTCGCCGGGGCTCGCCAGGGTCGCCGCCGCCACCCTGTTGGCGAGGAAGGTGTAGCCGAGCGTCAGGCGATCCCGCTCAGCCACGTTCAGCCTCTCGAGGCAGTCGTCCAGGAAGCGCTCCTCGCTCCCCGGGAGCCAGGGCTCGAGGAGGACGCCCCCCAGACTGGCCGGATCCGTGGGATCCCGCTCGCTCCGGGGAGGCTCTGGAGACTGTCTCAGATGATCCCTTACGGCTCGCGGATCCAGGTACGCCAGCACTCCCAGGGCCTCGGCGTAGGTCTCGTAGCCGAGATCCGCCACCCGTCCCGCCCTCCACCTGTAGGCGAACTCCTCCTGCTCGGCCACGGTGCCGGAGATGGTCTCCATCAGCAGCGACCTGGCCCGGTGAGGGTCTGCTCTGTAGAGCCTCTCCACGAAGGCCTTGGCCAGGGCGAAGTGCTCGTCGGCGTCGGGGTCCCAGTCCTCGTCCTCTTCACGTTCGCCGCGCGAGCCCGTCTCCGGATCCCTCGGCGGGGTCGGCATCAGGACGAAGAAGCGATCTGGCGTCCACCAGGCGGGCAGGTTCGAGCCGAAGGTGGGGTCCTCGTCCGGGTCTTCCACCTGGATCACCGCGCACATCTGGGCCAGCCCCGCGCACAGGAGCTCCGGGTCCAGCGCGCGTAGCTTCCCGAGGAAGGGCCGGTCCTCGAGGCCCCCGAGGACCTGCATCCACTCCTCGAGCTCCCCGAGCTCCACCTGGTCTCGCGTCCAGACTGACAGGTCCAGGAAGGCCTGGAACTGCTCGGGCGTGGTGAGGGCCACCAAGTCTTGGCTGTCCGTCCGCCCCATCTCCGAGATGGCGAAGAGGAGCTCCTGCACCGGCAGGAGGGGCACCACCTTCTCTGGGCGCTCGAGCTCGAAGACCGCGTCGGGCCGCCTGCGAATCTTGCGCGCCGTGTCCAGCACGAGCTCTGAAAGGACCTCGCCAGGATCGGGCGCGCCCGCGATCTGGTTCCTCGCTTCTCGCCCCGCCTCTCCGCGCGGCGCACCTTTCGCCGCCGCGGGCGCCTTTCCCTTCGCCGCCTCCTCGCGCGGCTCTCCCTTCGCTGCCTCCTCGCGCGGCTTTCCCTTCGCTGCCGTCGCGGGTTTCGCCTTCGCACCGCGCCCCGCTGTTGCTCCGGCCTTGCCCTTCGCCGCTGCCGCGGGCGCCTTGCCCTTCGCCGCT
>JAVEWA010000213.1:0-10260 GCA_034004785.1 Polyangia bacterium | reverse complement strand
CTCCACGCCGCCGGCGGTCACCTCGCACACATCGGCCTCGCAGCCGTTTGGGGCCTCGCCGTCGTTGTCGAAGACGCCGGGCTCGCAAAGGAAGTAGCACAGGCCTCCGGCGCATACCGGCGTCGATTTGGGCGGCGTGGGGCAGGGCCGGTTGCAGTCGCCGCAGTGCTCGGGGTCGAGATCGAAGTTGAAGTCCTCGTCAACGCGCCCGTCGCAGTCGTCGTCCAGGCCGTTGCAGAGCTCGGAGCCGTCCGTTGTGGGAGTGCAGCCGTACTCGCAGCCGTCCGTCGGGTCGCTGTTGGCGTCGTGCCAGCCCTCGTCACATGCCGCCACGATGCAGATCCCGTGCAGGCAGGCGCCAGTGCCGTTTGGAAGGGATCCGCAGGTGAGGCAGCCCGCCGCTGGCACGCAGACCTCGGCCTCGCAGCGCTCCTCGGCCGGGCAGTCGCTGTCGCGGCAGCACTCGGTGCAGCGCCTCCCGACGCAGCGGCGGCATCCGCTGCAGTCCGTGTCCTCGCTGCACTCCCAGCGGCAATCCCCCTTCACGCAGATGCGCCCCCCAGGGCAGTCGGCGTCGCCGAGGCACTGCCCATCCACCAGGCAGCCCCATGATCCGAGGCAGGCGAGCCCGAGACAAGAGGCGAGGGCGATCAGGCGGGGGAAGGGCCTTCCCGTATGAGCTCCAGAGCGGAGGCTCCACCTGCGGGGAAGATGAGGGGAATAGCGACGAAAACCAATGGATAACCTAGACATAGTAATTCCTACAGTGAGCAGTTTACAACCTTTCACCTCCCTGTCCACGTCAAAGCTCGACAAGCTCTCGCGGGGCATCGCGGCCCCTGGGCTCGCCCAGTCGAGGTAGCAAGGTGGACTGCCAGGGTCCTGTCGGATAGAACGGTCCCCATGACCTTGAGGAGCTTTAAATGAACCGGCGAATCAACGGCAGTGGCAACCACAGAGGTTTGGCTGGAATCACCCCTTGCTGCTGGGCCTGGATCCGGTCTCGAGTCCGCGGGACCGCCATGGCGGCGATTCTCCTGTCCTCGATCTCGGGCCTGGCCTGTCCCGGCCCATCCAAGCAGGGAGGTGGGCCCGGGCCCGCAGGTCCGCCACCCACTTCGGTGGAGCGCCCCGACCCGGAGGCGGGGCCCCGGCCAGCCCGAGCTCACCCCGACTCCCGCAAGCTCCCAAAGGACGAGGTCCTCTCCTTTGGGGGTGGGGGGCGCGTCACGGTGCCCCAGGGTTGGCACGTCACCGAGCACAAGGGCGATGGCCCCCTGGTGCTCGAGGAGCCCGACAGGGAGCTCTGGATCTCCCTCGTCTTCTTGGAGGCGGCCGGGGCTCTGGAGGCGATCTCCGGGGCATGGAAGCGGGCGAGGCCAGGCTTTGCGCTTGCGGCCAAGGAGACGGTGAGCCCGCCCGCCAAGGACGGGTGGGACCAGGTGACCCAGGTGGTGTACCAGACGCCGAGCAGGGAGCGGCGGGTGGTGGTGGCGCTGGCGAGGGGAAAGGGGAAGCGCTACTACGTCACCCTCCTCGACGCGCGCATCGCGGCTCTCGATAGGCGCGGGGCCCAGATGCAGACGGTCCTCGGGAGCCTCACCGTGCCAGGGGTTGGGAAGGAGAGCTTCGCCGGCAAGAGCGCCCATGCCCTCGACGAGGCGCGGCTCGCCGCCTTCGAGGCCTTTGTGAACAAGTCACGTCAGGATCTGGACGTGACCGGAGCTGCGATCGCCATCGTGCAGGGTGGAAAGGTGGTCTATCAGAAGGGCTTTGGCCTGAGGCGCCGGGGCGCCAAGGCCCCCGTGACCCCCAAGACCCTCTTCATGATTGGCTCCATCTCGAAGAGCCTGACCAGCATGATGATGGCCCGGCTCGTGGACGACAAGAAGTTCTCCTGGGAGACGCCCGTGTCCCAGGTGTACCCAGGGTTCGCGCTCGGGGATCCAGATGCCACCAAGCTCTGCCAGATGCGGCACACCCTCTGCGCTTGCACGGGGCTGCCGCGCCAGGATCTGGAGTTCCTCTTCGAGTACCGCGGGGCCACCCCCGAGGGGAGGCTGAAGCTGCTCGGATCCATGAAGCCCACGACGGGGTTTGGGGAGACCTTCCAGTATTCGAATCTCCTCGTGGCCGCCGGGGGCTACATCGCGGCCCGCGCCGCCTTCCCCAAGCTCGGGTTCGGGCCTGCCTATCTCCGCGCCATGGACAGCTTCTTGTTGAGGCCCGCGGGCATGAAGAGCACCACCTACGATACCCGGCGGGCCGCCAGGCAGGATCACGCCGTGCCCCACTCTCCTTCCCTGGAGCTCAAGTACGAGCCCATTCCCCTGGCCTGGGAGGACACTGTTCTCTCGGTGGGCCCCGCTGGAGGAGCCTGGTCCAATGTCGAGGACATGGCGCGATACCTGCTCCTCGAGCTCGGGCGAGGCAAGACTCCGGAAGGCAAGGTCGTGGTTTCGAGCGCCAACCTGGAGCGCCGGTGGGAGCGTGGAGTCCGCATGTCAAATGAACAAGCCTATGGCCTGGCGATGGTCGTCGGAGAGCAGGGCGGGCTGCGCATCCTCGGGCACGGCGGCGGGACCCTGGGCTTCTCGACGAACATGGTGTTCCTGCCGGACCACGGAGTGGGTCTCGTCTCGCTCACCAACAACGGCGGCGGCTCGGGAGGCTGGAATGGCCTCGTGCTCCGGCGCCTCCTGGAGCTCCTCTTCGACGCCGAGCCCCGGGCCGAGAAGGCCCTGGAGTTCATCTCCCGCAAGCTCCGCGAGGACGTGGCAAGCGGGCTCAAGGAGATGGATCTCGCGCCAGGGGCCGACTTCCTCTCTCCATACCTCGGGGCCTACTCGAACGAGGCCCTCGGCAGGATCACGCTGCGTCTCCACAAGGGCAAGGGGATCTTCGACGCCGGCGAGTGGCAGGCCAGCCTTGCCAAGCACACCGGCAAGGACGGCGTGGTTCGCCTGGTGATCGGCGCGCCCCTCGCCGGGCTCTCCCTGGATTCTGGAAAGGACCCCGAAGGGCGCCGCACCCTGACCCTTCAGTCGGCGCAGCAGAAGTACGTCTTCACGGAGGTGGCCGGGCCCAAGGCCGGGCCCCGTCCGGCCGCGCCTCGTCCGGCCGCGCCTCGTCCGGCCGCGCCCCGCCGTCCATGAGGCGGGCAGTCCGCGCCCTGAAGCTCCCCTCGTCCTTCAATCCCGTGGAGCTCCTCGTCAGACCTTGATGGCCTTTCGCCGGAGGGCCGAGTCCTTGACAAAGCGAGTGAGCACCGCCACCCATCCCTCGACGCTGAGGTCTCGCAGGTTGTCGCCCTTGCGGCAGTACTTGGGTGTGCCGTCCTTCAGGGTCGTACCGAGGAGGCCTGCCATGCTCTCCGAGCCTTGCTCCTTGGTTCGCTGGTCTGTCCAGGTGATGAGGTCCTGGGGGAAGCTCTGACCCCCCCCCACAGCCCTCTGGAGCTCGGCCTCGATCTCCAGCGGCACGTCTTCGCGCACGAAGCGGCCCCTCGCGTTCACCGTGAGCTGTCCTCCCGACTGGATCTGGAGGGTGAGGAAGTACTTCTTCCATCCCTCCTTGATCAGGTTCTCCGGGTACATCATCGGGAAGGTGAAGCCGATCCTGCCCGAAGGGACCTCGTTTTCGAACTTGAAGAAGAAGGAGATGGCCTCGCCCACGAGGGAGTAGCGCATGAGGCAGGAGGCTACTCCCGCAGCCTCCAGAGCCTGGGCGTTGGCCTTGTAGAGCTCGAAGGAGGTGGGCGCCAGGCGCCGCCGCTCGGCCCATGATTGTCCGTCCGGAGCCTTGAATGTGGAGCCAGTGGTGATGGCGGCCATGCTTGCCGAACCTCCTTCCCAAACCCTCGGCCCGAGTCTCGGCCGGAGCGTTGGCCTGAGCCAGGGCTCGAGCCAGGGCTCGAGCCAGGGCTCGAGCCAAGTCCCAAGAACCCCTGCTTTGTCATCATTTCACAACAATCCCGGCAGGGTCAACAGTTATTTTGAAATATTACACTCCTCATGGACAGCTCGGTCAGGAGCCAGTCCACGAAGGCGTCTTCTTCGGCCAGGGCCTCGGGCGGGTGGACTCCAGGGCGTAAGGGGATAGTATTATTGACAATTCTCCGGGCGCAAAGGGCCGCAGGGAACCCGGTGGTGCGGGCCATGGAGGTCTCGGCTCTATCCTTGTCCGTCCGGTCGAGCAGATCCCAGACCAGGCGGGTGGGGGCAAGGGGGTCGCCACCCTCGACCTCCACGCGCATGACGGTGAACTCCTCCGAGCCCTCGGCCTGGCGCCAGGCCTTGTCGAGGAGCGCGAAGGTGAAGTCCCTCGCCTTTAGCTTCGCCTTCCCCACCTGGATCTCATCCTCGCCGAAGAAGCCCGAGTCTCGGAGCACCCTGATGCGGTCGGCGTGCCCTGGGTAGCGCAGGGTCTTCTCCTCCAAGTGCGGGCAGTCCACCGTGTCGAGGAGGGACCTGAGGCCGTCGGTGAGAAAGCCCTCCAGGGTGCCGAGCCCTGGGAAGTCGAAGAGCTCGGGATCCGACAGGGCGGGCCTCGCTCGCATGAGGCCTCCGCTCTTGAAGCGCGCTGGCCGGGTGTACTCCTCCACCACGTCTATTGGCGAGAAGGGCGCCTCGTACTCCCAGGGCAGGCTTCTCACCATCGGGAGCCCCCCCACCAGGTAGCGGGCGAAGCGCGCCGGCGCGAGGCGTCGCACGCCCTGGGCGAGGAGCAGGTTGCTCATGCCCGGGGCCACTCCCATGTCGTAGAGGACGACCAAGCCCTTGTCCTTGGCCATCTTGCCGAGGGGCCGCGGGTCCTCGGGCATGAAGGAGATGTCCACGTAGCTCCGGCTCGCCTCGATGACCGCCTTCATGGTCTCGAGGCCCAGGAACCCGGGCAGGGCGCCCACCACTAGGTCGAACCCAGCGGCCAGCTCTCGCACCTTGGCGGGATCCGCGAGCTCTGCCGCCTGGGTCGAATAGCCGTGCCGCTCTCCAAGGATGGCGAGGGTGGCTCCATCCCGGTCGGCCACCGTCACCTCCAGCCCGGGGTCGTCGCAGAGGTCTCTTGCGATCACCCGGCCAACCCGGCCGGCTCCGAGGACGAGGATCTTTGCCATGTCGCTACCTTTCTATTACTCGAAGACCCCCGTCCCCGCCGACTCGATGCTGCCGGTCAGGGAACAGGTGCTGCTCTGGCTCACGCAGTTCCGGAGCTGAAAGCCCTGGAAGGTGGCGCGCACGACGCCGGAGGGGCCGTTTACCAGGGAGATCGTGCCCGAGCCCCCCGAGGGGGTCTCTCCCATTGGCCAGCAGTGGTTTCCCCAGGTGGTATAGGCGCTGTCGGTGACGGCCACCTCCTTGTGGATCCCGCTCTCCACCCAGCTGTAGGGGTTCGGGATCTCTCCTGTGAAGGTGCTCGGGAAGTCGAAGGAGATGGTCCCCCTGACCGAGTAGGGAGAGTCTGGATCGGTGAAGGTGATTCCGAGGGAGGTGTTGTAGTGCACGATGACCCGGCTCGAAGAGAGCGTCGCCGGGCAGCCCGAGGCAACCAGGGTGGAGGTGACTCCCTGGCCGCCTGCGTCTGCGGGATGGCTCGCGTCGGGGGCTGCAGAGTCTGCCGATGTCGCGTCGGGGAGCTGAGCATCCGCGCCCGCGCCCGAATCCCTGGATTGGGAGGCGTCGGGATCCTGGCCGCCATGGTCGTCTCCACAGGACGGCAGCGGCAGTAGGAGCCCCAAGACGAGAAACAGCACTGTCAGGTGAGGTCTTGGCGTTTGCATGAGGGACAGGATCGGTGGATCCCTTCGAACGGTCAAGTCGGACAGTGTGTCGGACAGTGTGTCGGACGGTATGACCGAGCTCCATTCCCTGCTAGAACAGGGTCGCAGGCCTCGAGGCCAGGGAGCAGGTCCGAGCCATGGACATGTGGAACACAAACTTCCAGCAGTTCGGCTGGATCGACCTCATCGACGTCACCCTTCTGACGCTGGTCTGCTTCCGGCTCTACCTCTGGCTTCGTGGCACGGTCGCGCTCCACGTGGTGGCTGGCCTCGCTCTTCTGGGCATAGGGTCCCTGCTTGCCAACCGCTGGGGCCTGCTCCTCACCACCTACGCGCTCCAGGCGGTGGGCGCCGTGGCGGCGATCCTGGTGGTGGTGGTGTTCCAGGACGAGCTCCGCCAGGCCCTGCGGGGCGCGAGCGCCCTGTGGCTCTGGCAGCGCGGACGCTCGCAGTGGCGCAGGCGGCGGGAGGATCCCTACGACACCTTCGCCGAGGGATTGGCCCGCCTAGCCGCCAAGAGGATCGGCGCCTTGGTAGTGCTCCCTCGCTTGGACCGGGTGGACGATCACCTGACCGGCGGCGCTCAGATGGACGCCCGCGTTGGACCGGACCTGCTCGAGGGACTCTTCCACACGCGTTCGCCCGTGCACGACGGCGCCATGGTGATGCAGGGCGACCGGCTGACCAGGGCTGGCTCGGTGCTCCCCCTGTCCGCCGCGGCGAACCTCCCGGAGCACCTCGGCACGCGCCACCGCGCGGCCCTCGGCCTCTCCGAGCGCTGCGACGCCCTCGTGGTGGTGGTCAGCGAGGAGCGCGGCGAGGTCTCGGTAGCCGAAGGCGGCAAGCTCACGACCCTCGAGGCGAGCGGCGAGGAGCCCCTGGCAGCGCGCATCGCGGCGAAGGTGCGCGCAGGCATGACGGATGTCCCCAAGCCCTGGAAGCACGTGGATCGGCACTCCCTCGGCCGGCGGTTCATATCGGGCTTCGTGGCCTTCCTGGTGATCCTCTGCGGCATGGGCTGGGCCTGGTTCTCCCTGGTGGGGGATCGCTCCACCATGGTAAACGAGGAGCGAGCCGTGGAGCTGAGGGCCCTGCCCGAGGACAGCAGCCTCACCATCCTCAGCCCGAAGAGCGGCAAGGTGCAGATCCGTCTGAGGGGCCCGAGGAGCCTGCTGGTGCCCGAGAACCTCCAGAAGGTGAGGATCTGGGTGGATCTGGGGGATGTGAAGCCCGGCTACCGCAAGGTGAAGGTCCAGGTCAAGGTGCCGGTGGGCCTCCGCATCGTGGAGGTCTCACCCGAGCAGATGAACGTGCTCATCAAGAGGAAGCAAGCGGGCAAGTAGGGCAAGGGGCGACGTCTGGCCGGTCTTTGCGATGTGAGCAGACGCGCGGCTAGCGCGCGATGACCAGGGCCGTCACCACCTCCCATGAGACCACCTTGTCCGCGAGCTGGCGGCGGAAGCGGGCCTCTGCCCGGGCGAGCCGAGCCCCGTCTAGGCCAGCGGCCAGCAGGCCCTCGGCGTAGCTCTTCTCGGCGCCCATGCCAGGGACTGCCTTTGGGCTCTTGCGAGCCCTCTTGCGGCCTCGGGTCCCGGGCTCGCTGGCAGTGGAGAGCTGGAGCCCGGGAGGGAACCAGCGGTCCAGGAGCGCGGCCGCGATGCGGCGCTCCTCCCGGGAGCGCTCGAGCGAGACCGACGCCTCAGCAAAGCCCGCGGCGCCGAGGGCGGCCTCCAGGTCATGGGCGTCCCAGGCCAGGCGCTGGGTCCCGGGCTCTGAGTAGAGGGCCTCCTCCGCCTCACGCAGGGAGCGGGCGAGGTCGGGAGCTTCATCCGACCAGTCCACAAGGGCGAAGAGCCGCTGCCCGAGCCGCGGCACGGCCTGCAGGAGGCAGATCCGGCCGCCGGGCAGGAGCAGACCCCTAACCATCCCGAGCAGGGCAGGCCACCACTTGGCCAGGGGCTCGCCGCCGGGCGGGATGAAGAGCCCGCGGCCCAGAACGACGTCGAACTTGAGCTCCTGCTCCCCAGCCTCACTTAGCAGCTCGGGTACCTCGAGGAGCGGGCCAGAGAGCACCCGGAGCCTCTCGAGCTCCGGCAGGCGGCTGGCCGACTGGCGAAGGGAGGTGGCCTCCACCTGGTCCGTGGTGTGGGCCCAGACGCCACCCTCGGGCGTCTGCCGGAGGGCCTCCCAGGCGAGGAGCCCCGAGGCGCTGTTCAGGTCGAGCACCAGGTGATGGCGAGCGAGGGAGACGGCCTCGAAGACCCGATCCCTTTGGCGTCCAAGGGTGCGGCTCGAGGCCGCGACCGCGCGAGCGAGCCAGGCGTCGCGCGAGCGGCTCACGGGGCTCGTGGTGAGGATCTCGGAGGCCGAGGGAGTGGCCTCGAGCATGGCGGCGAGCTGCTCCTCCCGGCGGCGGGCCACCTGGGCGCGGATGGCGCGCTCGTGGCCCTGGTCTCCGGGCTCGTAGAAGACCTTGCCCTGCAGCGCATCTGGCAGGTACTGCTGGGCCACCCAGTGGTCGCGGTAGGCGTGGGGGTAGAGGTAGCCGGCCCCGTGGCCAAAGCCCTCCTTGTCCCTGGAGGCGTCCTTGAGGTGAATGGGCACCTCGGCGTCGGCCTCCTTCTCCACCGTGGCGAGGGCGTCGAAGAAGGCGAAGGCGGAGTTGGACTTGGGACAGGTGGCCAGGTAGAGGGCTGCCTCGGCGAGGGGGTATCTGCCTTCCGGCATGCCGATCCGCTCGAAGATCTCCCAGCAGGAGGCCACCACCACCGCCGCCTGGGGATCGGCCATGCCGACGTCCTCACCGGCGAGGATGGCCATGCGCCTGAAGATGAAGCGCGGATCCTCGCCCGCGTACACCATCTTGGCCATCCAGTACAGGGCGGCGTCCGGGTCCGAGCCGCGCAGGCTCTTGATGAAGGCGCTGATGGTGTCGTAGTGGACGTCACCCTCCTTGTCGTAGAGCACCGCGCGGCGCTGGATGGACTCCTCGGCCACGGCGAGGGTGACGTGCAGCACGCCATTGTCGTCCCCAGGCGTGGTCTCCACGGCCAGCTCCAGGGCGTTCAGCACGCTCCTGGCGTCCCCGCTCCCCACCCCGACGAGGTGCTCGAGGGCGTCCGGGTCCACCCTCACCTCGAGCTTGCCGTAGCCCCTTTCGGGGTCGGCGAGGGCCTGGGCCACTACGCGGCGCAGATCCGCCTCGGTGAGGGGCTTGAGCTGGAAGATGCGGCTCCTGGAGACGAGGGCCTTGTTCACCTCGAAGTAGGGGTTCTCGGTGGTGGCGCCCACCAGCACGATGGTGCCGTTCTCCACGTGGGGCAAAAGGGCGTCCTGCTGCGCCTTGTTCCAGCGGTGCACCTCGTCCACGAAGAGCGTTGTCCGCTGGTCGAACTTCGCGCGCCGCTCCCTGGCGGCCTCGATGGCCTCGCGGATCTCCTTCACGCCCGCGAGCACGGCGTTGATGGTGAGGAACTGCGAGCGGGTCGAGTTGGCGATCACCCGGGCAAGGGTGGTCTTGCCCGTGCCGGGCGGGCCGTAGAAGATCACCGAGGAGAGCTGGTCAGCCTGGATCGCCCGCCTGAGGAGCCTGCCAGGGCCGACGATGTGATCCTGGCCGACGAACTCCTCCAGGGTGCGGGGCCGCATGCGGTTCGCAAGGGGCGACTCTCCAAGGAGGCGCTTCTCGCCGGCGTGCTCGAAGAGATCCATGGCCCGGGATATTAGGGAGCGGGGGGGAGAGGGACAAGGGCGAGCCGCTCTTTTGTCATGGAGGCTCGACCCTCTGGCGCCCGGCGCCAGAGGGCTGTCTCGTGAAATGAGGGGCGCTACGGAATTCCGGGCCAGATCCACTTGCGCGAGGACAGTTATATCTTACCATATAAGTCATGTTTTACGGGCTCACGAAAACCACACCAACCAGGAAAGACAACACATGAAAAAGACAGCGATTTTTACCATAGCGGCCCTGGGAATCACCGCCTTCGCGGCGCCTGCGCTTGGCGAATCGACCGAGGAGCCCAGCTCACTCTCGGCCTGCGGCGAGGAAAAAGAAGGTGACGGGGTGAAGAAGAGGAAGCGCAAGGGTGAGAAGTCGGTTGACGTCGCGCTCACGGCCTGCGGAGAGGACAAGGATGGCGAGGAGGCGGACAAGCGGCGGAAGAGGAAGGGCGAGAAGTCCACGGACCTCGCGCTCTCCGCCTGCGGAGAGGACAAGGATGGCGAGGAGGTGGACAAGCGGCGGAAGAGGAAGGGCGAGAAGTCCTCGGACCTCGCGCTCTCCGCCTGCGGAGAGGACAAGGACGGCGTGGAGGCGGACAAGCGGCGGAAGCGCAAGGGCGAGAAGTCGGTTGACGTCGCGCTCACGGCCTGCGGCGAGGACAAGGACGGCGAAGAGGCGGACAAGCGGCGGAAGCGGAAGGGCGAGAAGTCGGTTGACGTCGCGCTCACGGCCTGCGGAGAGGACAAGGACGGCGAGGAGG